>PKYB01000068.1 GCA_003133565.1 Solirubrobacterales bacterium | reverse complement strand
GGGGGCCCACGCCGTCTACACCGACGTCTGGGTATCGATGGGCGACGAGGCGAGCGCGGAGGAGCGCCGGCGCGCGCTCGCGGCCTACCGCGTCGATGACGCGCTGCTCGATCTCGCGCGCCCGGACGCGTTTGCGCTCCACGACCTGCCTGCCCATCCCGGCGATGAGATCAGCGCCGAGGTCCTCTACGGCTCGCGCCAGCGGATCTGGGACCAGGCCGAGAATCGCCGCCACGCCCAGAAGGCGCTGCTCGAGTGGTTGCTCAGATGAGCAGCAGATGAGCGCCGAGACGGTGGGCCGCCCGTCCGTCGGCGACGAGCTCGAATTGCGCATCGACTCGCTGGCCTTCGGCGGTGCCGGGGTGGCACGCCGCGACGGCTACGTCGTGTTCGTCGATGGCGCGTTTCCCGGAGATCTGGTGCGCGCTCGCGTGCACCATCGTAAGCGCGCGTACGCGCAGGCGCGAACCGTCGAGTTGCTGGAGGCGGGTGATGATCGCGTCCCCGCTCTCGCTGACCATCCGGGAGCGCCGTGGCAGGAGCTCGCCTACCCGCGCCAGCTGGAGATCAAGCGCCAGCAGGTCGACGAGGCGCTGCGGCGGATCGGCCACCTCGAAGGCTTCGAGCTCGGGCCAATCGTCCCAGCCACGGAACAGTGGCGCTACCGCAACAAGCTCGAGTACTCGTTTGGGCGCGGCGCCGCGGGCGAGCTGGTCTGCGGCTTCCACGCCCCCGGATCATGGGAGGAGATACGCCATATCGAGGACTGCCTGCTCGCCTCCGAGCGCGGCAACGAGGCTCGACGGGAGGTTCTTGCGTGGTGTCGCGAGCAGGGCCTCGAGCCCTTCGATCGCCGGGAGCACACCGGCTTCCTGCGCAACCTGGTCGTACGCGAGGGGCGGCGGAGCGGGCAGATTCAGATCCGGCTGATCACCACACCGGGCACGCTTGACCGCGACTCGCTGGCGGGCGCGGTGCGGGCCGACAGCGTGCTCTGGACGCGCACCGACGCGCGCTCGGAGACGAGCAGCGGCGGCGAGTCCGACCTCGTCGCGGGCGTCGAGACGATCGAGGAGCGCATCGGCGAGCTCATCCTCGCGATCTCCGCCGACGCCTTCTTCCAGACCAACACCGAGATGGCCGAGCAGCTCTATGAGCTGGCGGGCACGGCGTGCGAGCTGCAGGGTTGGGAGCGCGTCTTTGACCTGTTCTGCGGGACCGGCACGATCGGCCTCAGCGTCGCCGGACACGCCGGTCACGTCTACGGCCTCGAGATCGTCGAGCGCGCCGTCGCCGACGCGATCGCCAACGCCGCGCGCAACGAGATCGCCAACGCCAGCTTCTTTGCCGGCGACGTGCGGCTCGCGATGAGCGAGCTGCGCGAGCGCGCGGGGCGGCCGGATGTCGTGATCGTCGATCCGCCGCGAGCGGGGCTCTCAGCGAAGGTCGTGCGGCGAATCATCGAGAGCGCGCCGAAGCGGATCGTCTACGTCTCCTGCAACCCGACGACGCTCGCACCAAACGCCGCGCAGCTGGTGCAGGCCGGCTGGCGGCTGGAAACCGTCACCCCGCTCGACATGTTCCCGCAGACGCCGCACATCGAGTGCGTCGCGCTGCTGCGCCGGTGATCGCCGCGACGATCACGGGCGGCGAGGTCCACCCCGCGGAGCATCCCGACCCGCAGCCCGCCGCCGACGAGGTGCTCGTACGCGTGCACGCGGCCGGCCTTAACGGCGCCGACATCGCGCAGGCGGCCGGCCGCTATCCGGCGCCGCCCGGATGGCCCCAGGACATCCCCGGGATGGAGATCGCCGGTGAGGTCGCTGAGCTCGGTGCGCGGGCGACACGCTTCGCGCTCGGCGACCGCGTGATGGCGATCGTCGGCGGTGGCGGCCAGGCTGAGCTCGCCGTCGTCCACGAGCGCCAGCTGATGGTGGTGCCCGAGACGCTCGACTGGCCTGCCGCCGGCGGCTTCCCCGAGGTCTTCACCACGGCCCACGATGCGCTCTTTACCCAATGCGCGCTTGGCGCCGGCGAGCGGCTGCTCGTCCACAGCGGTGCGGGCGGGGTTGGCACCGCGGCGGTGCAGCTGGGTGTGGCGGCCGGCGCGCGCGTGTACGCAACCGTTCGCAACGAGGCGCTCCGCGACGGTGTCGCGGCCTTTGGCGCGCACGTCGTCGCGCCCGAAGCCTTTGCCCAGCACGGACCATTCGATGTGATCCTCGAGCTGGTGGGGGCGCCCAACCTGGCCGAGGACCTGCTGGCACTGACGGTTGGTGGCCGGATCGTCGTGATCGGCATCGGCGGCGGGGCGCACGCCGAGCTTGACCTGCGCGGGCTGATGGCCAAGCGCGCGTCGATTCGCGCCTCGACCTTGCGCGGACGCCCGCTCGAGGAGAAGGCGCTCACCGCGCGGCGGCTCGAGCGCCACGTGCTGCCGTTGCTGGCTAGCGGCGTCGTCAGCGTGCCGGTGGCGGCGACGTTCCGGCTGGAGCAGGTCGACGCGGCCTACGCGCGTTTTGTCGCCGGCGCCAAGCTCGGCAAGATCGTTGTCGTGATGGGCTAGCGCCGCGAAGCGCCGTCCAGGGTCGCCGGCTGGGAAGCCGGTTTGCGCGAGCAGCTTGAGTCAGTAGGGCGGCAGCGCGGCGTACCAATCACCAAGAGCGCGAAAGGCGTTCCAGAAGGCGCGCTTGGCCTGTTCCTCGTCGAGTGCGGCATCGATGTTGGGGACGAGCAATGCCGCCAGCTGCGGCGTCAGCACCTGGACCTCGCCCTCGATCTCTGCGAGCTCGCTGGCCAGCGGCAGGGCCAGCTCGTTGACCGCGTCCAGCGCGTCGCCACCCATCACGACGAGGATCTTTGGCGAGACGATTGCGATCTCCTCGGCGACGCGAGCGATGCAGTGCGGGTCGGCGAGCGAGGTGTCGGTCACGGGGCACTTGACGAAGAGGGTTCCGTAGACCGCGAGCGGGTCGATTTGCAGGCGCCGCAGCGACTTCATCAGCGCGGCCCCGGAACGACCGTAGAACGCGACGCCCTCCTCGATCTCCGAGGGCATCGGCGCGTACTTGACCATCATGATGTCGGCCTGCGGGTGCCCGGAGCCGAGCACCGGCATCAGCGAACCGCGGGGACAGCGCTCGCAGGCCTGGATCTCGCGCGAGAGCAGGTTCAGTTCACGGATCGCCCGGTCCAGATAGCGCTCCCGGATCTCGTTGTCGGTTACTGGCATCGGCCGGGTGGTCTTCCCCGGACTCGCGCCTTGTCCTTGACCGTGCATCAGGACTTGCGCATCGCGCGTCGCACGCGACGCTCGCGCCGGGCACGGCGTGCGGCGGGCGGCGTCGCCTTGGTTTCGAGGAACTTGAGCGCCTGGACATAGAGCAGGCTCGTCGGCTTGGTGTGGATCTCCGCGTCGCGCAACGACTCGAGGAACTCCTCGGGTCCGTCGAAATCGCGCATCCGCACCCGCACCGAGCCGAGTCCGGCGGCGACGTGCGAGTCCGAGCCGGCGCCGGCCGTCAGCCGGTACTTGGCGGCGAAGCGGACCGCCTCCTCGTTGAAGGAGCTGATCGCCACGCGCGGGTTGAAAACCTCGATCAGATCGATCTCGTCGAGGATCCGCAGCAGGTGCTCATAGTCGGGCACGGCGTGCAGGCGATCGAAGGGGTGGGGGACGTAGACGAGGCCGCCCTGGCGGTGGATTTCGGCGACGGTGTCCTCGAGCGTCAGCCCGCGCGGGATCTTCTCGCGCAGGAAGAGCCCGATCACCTCGCCCTGCGTCGCCGTCTTGATCTCCTCGGCGATGATCACCTTGACTCCATCCGCCTTGCGGGCCGCGTCGAGCGCGCCGGAGATCTCGTTGTGGTCGGTGACGGCGATCGCGCCAAGCCCCTCGGCGCGGGCCGTCGACAGCAGCACCTCGACCGGTGTCGCGCAGTCAGGCGAGTGATCGGTGTGCATGTGCAGGTCGACATCGATCAGCCGCCGGCGGGCGAGCGCGCGACGCAGTTCCGGCGAGCCCTCGGTTTCACGCCGACGGCTCGCGACCGTCTCGTAGACGTCTTCGAGCTCATCGACGACGCGACCCCAGGAGAGCTGTTCACGACGCCCCTCGCCGCTGGCCCGCAGGCGCGTGAGCAGCCGCTCGTCGCGCGCGAGGCGCGTCAGCTGCGCGGCCAGCACTTCGGCGTCACCGGGGTCGTAGAGGAGCCCGCACTCGCCTTCGGCCAGGGTCTCCTCATACACCGGCAGGCGTGATGCGACTGGCACGGCGCCGGCGCCGATCGCCGCGAGGGCCAGGCCGGGCGCGGGGTTCGCGCCGTCGGAGGCGAGCACCACGACGTCGGCGCGCGCCAGCAGGGCTTCGCGCTCGAGCTCGCCCGGACCGAGGAAGCGCACGCGCTCGCTGAGGCTGGCGCGGAGCGGTACGCGACTGGAGAAGCCGCGCAGGCTGAGTACGGTCGCCTCCCAGTCCGCGTCGGGTTCGAGCCGACGGATAGCGCGCAGAAAGACGCGCAGCGCGGAGCGCTCCTCCTCCTCGATGAAGACGATCTGCAGTCGTTCACCGTGACGCGCGCGCGGCGTGAGGATCTGTGCGCCGGGGGGGATGACGCGGTACTCGGCCGGGAAGTGCGCGTTCATCACCGCCGCCGTCGCCCGGTAGCTCGCGATCCGCGCGTCGAGCCGTGAGAACAGCAGCCGGGTCAACGGTCGGGTGAGCTGCGTCGAGAGGATCCGCTCGGTCGGGGCGTGGAAGCTCCCCACGTTGAGCGCGCGCGAGTGCCGCAGCGCGGCGCTTGACGCGCTCGGCGCGAACGGCTCGTGCACGTG
>PKYB01000047.1 GCA_003133565.1 Solirubrobacterales bacterium | reverse complement strand
TGCCGACGATCTTGTGCGTGCTCGAGATCACGAGATCGGCCCCCGCCGCGAGCGCATGCTCGGGAAGATCCTCGTGGAAAGCCATGTGGGCGCCCCAAGCCTCATCGACGATCAGCGGGACCTGGTGCGCGTGCGCCACCTCGGCGAGCCCACGCACGTCGGCCACGGCGCCGAAGTAGGTCGGCGTGACGATCCACGCTGCCGTCGCCCGCGGCGTCGCGCTGAGTGCCCGATCGAGTGTGTCTGCAACCAGGCAGTGGGCGATACCAAGCTCCGGGTCGACCTCCGGTGCCACGAACGTGGGGCGTAGGCCCGAAAGCACGAGGGCGTCGATCGTGCTCGAGTGGCCGTTGCGTTGCAACACCACCTCATCGCCGTAGTGTGCGAGCGCGAGTCCAGCCGTCAGGTTTCCCTGCGAAGCGCCGTTGACGAGAAACCAGGTGCGCGCGGCGCCCCACGCATCGGCCGCGAGCCGCTGAGCGCGCTCAAACGGCGTTGGCGCCGGGCCGACGTCGATCCCCCAGGTCAGCCCCGGCACATCGTGCCGCAACGCCGCCTCGCCGATCACAGCAATGAGCTCGGGGTCGGCGCCCACCCCGCCTTTGTGGCCAGGGATGTGGAGCCGCGCCGGGTCCCGCGCCGCGTAGTCGCGAAGGGCTTCGAGGTAGGGCGCCTCGTGCTGGGGATCCGGGCGCCGGTCCTCGTCCGCCGGACCTCGTTGCGTTTGCGCCATCTGTCAGTACTAGCACGCCAGGGCCCGGAACGATCGCCCCGAGACGCGCGAGCGCTCTTTCCGAGCACGCCGCCCCTGTCCCGCCGTGCCCGGCAGCAGGCGGCGACGCTAGGGCGTGAACTTGACGGTGATCACATCGCCGTCGCGCATCAAGTAGTCGCGCCCCTCGATCCGCAGGACGCCGCGTTCGCGCGCGCCGACGTAACCGCCGGCGTCGAGCAGCTCCTGCCAGCCAACGACCTCCGCGCGGACGAAGCCGCGCTGGATGTCGGAGTGGATCTGGCCCGCGGCGTGCCACGCTGTCAGGCCGCGGCGCAGATGCCAGGACTGCGCCGGCTTGGCCTCCCCCGCGGTGAAGAACGCGTTTAGTTCGAGCAGCTCGAACGCGCCGCGCACGACGCGCCCGAGCCCCGCTTCGCCGACACCGAGCTCGGCGCGCATTGAGGCCGCGTCGCCGGCTTCGAGCTCACTGAGCTCCGACTCGATCCGTGCGGAGATCGCCACCGCGCCCGCGCCCTGCGCCGCCGCGTGTGCGGCGATAGCGGCCGGCACCTCATCGGAGCCCTCGTCGACGTTGGCCACAAACAGCGTCGGCTTGGCGGTGATCGGACCGAGCAGGCGCATGGCGTCCGCCGCCTCTGGCGGCGGCGGCACGCTACGCGCGGGCCGCCCGGACTGCAACGCCGCCACCAACTCTTCGAGCCACGCCTGCTCGACGAGGGCCGTCCGCTCGCCACCGCGCGCGGCACGAGTCACCCGCTCGAGCCGCCGCTCGGCCTGCTCGAGGTCGGCGAGGGCGAGCTCGGTTTCGATCGTCTCGATGTCGGCGATCGGATCGACGCGACCGTCGGGGTGCACGACGCTCGCGTCGTGGTGAGCCCGCACTACATGCAGGATCGCGTCGGTTTCGCGGATGTTGGCGAGGAAGCGGTTGCCGAGCCCCTCGCCACGGTGCGCGCCAGCCACCAGGCCCGCAATGTCGTGAAAGGAGATCGTGTCGTAGACGGCTTCGCTTGCTCCCACCAGCTCGGCGAGCGCGTCGAGCCGCGCGTCGGGCACGGGCACGATCGCGACGTTTGGCTCGATCGTCGTGAACGGATAGTTCGCAGCTTCGGCGCCGGCGCGTGTCAGCGCGTTGAAGAGTGAGGACTTGCCGGCGTTGGGCAGCCCGACGATGCCGATCTTCATCGGGCGGCGAGTGCGCCGAGCGCACTCCCGAGCAACGCCCCCGCGACGACGTCTGAGGGGTAGTGAACGCCGAGATACAACCGCGACGCGGCAAGCGAAGCGGCTAGCGCGTAGAGCGGCGCGCGGGGCGCGCCCGCCCACGAGTAGGCGCGCGCCGCGGCGAACGAGGTCGTCGCGTGCGCGCTCGGGAAGCTGAGTTGGGTCGGCGTGCGCACGAGCGGCGGTAGGCCGGGCAGCTCTGGACGTGGGCGCTGGACCGCGAACTTCAGCGCCGTGTTGAGCACGTAGGCCCCGGCGACGGTGGCGGTTCCGACACGCCAGCGTCGACGCCGTTCGGCCGGCGCCAGCAGTGACGCAGTGCTCCCGAGGGCGAGCCAGAGCGCGGCGTGTTGCCCGAGCGCCGAGAAGTGCGCCACCGCTCGCTCGCGCTCAGTGGTGTGACCGAGCGTGCGGGCTCGGCGCAGCAACTCGATATCGAGCGAGCCCACGTCGCCGGCGCGCTCAGGCGCCGAAGCCCACGCGCGGCTCGTCAGAGTCGACGCGCACATACGCCACCTGCGCGAGGTCGAGGCGTACGGTCCCGTCTTCGCAGGCCAGCTCATGCCAGCCGGTGGCAGAGCCCAGGGCACCGCGCAGTGATTCCAGATCGCCGGTGGCGACGCGCGCTGGGAGCACCTGGCCGCCGGCGAAGCCGATCGAGATCTTCTGATAACGGGCGACGGGCATCAGGATGCGGTCTGGACGATCTCCGTGAGCACGCCGGCGCAGCTGCTCGGATGGACGAAGGCGACAAGCGAATCGCGGATTCCCGGGCGCGGCACCTTGTCGATCAGCGACACGGCGCAGGCACGGAGCGTCGCGAGCGTCGCCTCGATGTCGTCCACCTGGTAGGCGATGTGGTGCATGCCGGGACCGCGCTTGGCGAGGAACCGAGCGAGCGCCGTGCCGCCGACCAGCGGTGCGAG
Organism: Solirubrobacterales bacterium; assembly: GCA_003133565.1. Classification (GTDB taxonomy): domain Bacteria; phylum Actinomycetota; class Thermoleophilia; order Solirubrobacterales; family Solirubrobacteraceae; genus Palsa-513. The sequence continues at coordinate 55,404 of PKYB01000047.1, read as the reverse complement.
CAACTCGAGCTGGGACTCGCCGGCGCTGAGTACCGCCGCGTCGACGCCGCCGTTGCAAAGCAGTTCGCGATGCACGAGCTCGACGCCAAACTCCTCGGCGTAGAGGGCGAGCGCCGGCTCGAGCTCGGCTACGGCAATCCCGACGTGGTCGATCCGCTGAAACATCGTGGCCCCAGTCTATTGTGCGCCCGCCGCCGGCCAGACCATTCCCGCTCAGCCGAGCATGGCCTCGCAGAGATCGCGAAAGAAGGTTGTCGCGAACGCAAGGTCGCGGACATCGATGCGCTCGTCGGCACCGTGCATCAAGTGGTCGTTATCGAAGCGCGTCGTCACGCGGTGGGGAAAGAAGCCGTACGCGACGCACTCCGGAAAGGCGTCACGAAAGGTGCGCGAGTCGGTGAAGCCAGGCAGCACCGTCGGCACGACGCTGGCACTCGGATCCTGGTCGGCGATCCAGCCGCGAATAAACTCGCTCATCGGGGAGTCGATCGGCGAGCGGTTGCCGATCACCTGCTCGGTCCACTCCAGGCGGTAGCCGTCGGTCCCCACCACCTCCTCGATTCGCGCCAGCGCCTCGGCCTCGCCGAGTCCCGGGGGCACCCGACAGTCGACCGCCAGTCGGGCCTCCGCTGGGATCACATTGATCTTCTCCGAGGCAAACGCCCGCGTAGGCGCGAGCGAGATGCCGAGCATCGGCTCGACGAGCGGCACGAGCCGCGGGTCGGTCGCGCGGACTCGCTCTAGCGCCTCAGCGACGTCCTCGTCGCCCGCCCCTGGGGCGAGCGCCCCCACCGCCTCCAGAAACGCGCGCGCTTCCGCCGTCAGGTCATAGGAAGGCTGGCGCGATCCGAGCGCCGCGAGCAGCGGCGCGAGCTTGAGCAGGGCGTTGTCCCCGAGCCGCGGCATCGAGGCGTGCGCGGCCGCGCCGCCGGTGTGCAGAGCGAAGCGAAACACGCCCTTCTCGGCGCATCCGAGGCAGTACAACCGCCGCTCGCCGTACTCGAGGATGCCACCCCCGCCCTCGTTGACGAGGTAGTCGCAGCGCACCTTGTCGGGGTGCGTCGCGGTCAGCCACTGCGCACCCTCGCTACCACCGGTCTCCTCGTCGGCAAGGACCACGACAAGCAGCGCGCCGCGGGCCGGCCGCCAGGAGCCGCGCGCAAGCGAGCACGCCGCCGCAACCTCGGCAGCGGTCTGGCTCTTCATGTCGAGCGCCCCACGGCCCCAGACGCACCCGTCGGCTATGTCCCCCGACCAGGGGTCGTGCGACCAGTCGCTCGCCGTTGCCAGCACGGTGTCGACGTGGGAGAGCAGACACAGCGTCGGACCCGGAGCGTCCCCGGCCAGTCGCGCGACGAGGTTTGGCCGCTCGGGCGTGCGGCCGAGGAGCTCGCACTCAAAACCAGCCGCGGACAGCACCCCGGCGAGAAACTCCTGCGCGTCGCGCTCGGCGCCGGGAGGGTTGACCGTGTTGAAACGGATCAGACGCTGGAGCAGCTCGACGGCCTCGGTCTGGAGTGCGTCGCTCACGGGCTCATCCTACGATGGTCGCCCAAAGGGTCGCTGCAGCCGGCGGCGCGTCGTCGGCATAGCCCGCTACAGTCGCTAGCCGAAGCCGGGACTTGCCCTGATTCGTCACGCCACGTCAGCCGACCTCACTGCGATCGTCGCGATCTACAACGCGACGATTCCGACGCGAACGTCGACCGCCGACCTCGAGCCAGTGACGTTGGCGCAGCGACGGTCGTGGCTGGCCCGCCACGACCCGGCGCGGCGGCCGTGCTGGGTGCTGGAAGACGACGAGCAGGTCGTCGCCTGGCTCAGTCTCGAGGACTACAAGGACCGCGCGGCCTACTCGATCACCGCCGAGGTGAGCGTCTACGTCGATGCCGCGCGGCGCCGCCGCGGGTACGCCAGGACGCTTCTCGACCATGCGATTGCGAAGGCCCCGCCGCTGGGCATCGAGCGACTTGTGGCCGTGGCGTTTGGCCACAACGAGCCAAGCATCGCGCTGTTCGCCGCCGCCGGCTTCGAGCACTGGGGCCTGCTCCCGGGCATCACGCGGCTCGATGGACGCCCGGCCGACATCGTGATCCTCGGGCGCGCGGTGGGCGCCTAGCGCGATGGAGCGCTTGTTCGAGGAGGATGCTGGCGGGCCGACCAGACCGGAACCGCTCGCCGCGAGGATGCGCCCGCAGACGCTGGAGGAGGTCGTCGGCCAGCGCGCGCTGCTCGCTCCTGGTGCGCCGTTGCGCCGGGCAGTCGAGGCCGGGACGCTGCACTCGATGATCCTTCACGGCCCGCCGGGATCCGGCAAGACGACGTTGGCGCGGATCATCGCGCGCGCCAGCGGCGCCGCCTACGAGGAGCACAGCGCGATCGAGGCCGGCCGCGCGGAGGTCCGCGCAGTGATCGAACGCGCCCGCGTCCGCGAGGGCGCGACGGTGTTCTTCCTCGACGAGATCCATCGCTTCAACCGCCCGCAGCAGGATGCGCTGCTGCGGGCGGTCGAGGAAGGCCTGGTGGTGTTGATCGGCGCTACAACGGAGAACCCGCGCCACGGGATCAGCTCGGCGCTGCTCTCGCGTGTGCGGCTCTACCCGGTGGAAGCGCTCGGTAGCGCGGAGATCGCCGAGCTGATCGAGCGTGCGCAGGCGCGCGGCGAGCTCGGCGAAGCGCTAATCGATCCCGAGGCAGTGGATCTCCTTGCACGGCGCAGCGGCGGGGATGCACGGATCGCGCTCGGCGCGCTAGAGCTGGCGGCGGCAGCCGGGGGCCGGATCGATGTCGCGGCGGCCGACGCCGCGCTTGACAGCGCTGTCGTGCGCTATGACGCCGCCGGCGACCGCCACTACGAGACGATCTCGGCTTGGATCAAGGCGACCCGGGGTAGCGACCCGGACGCTTCGCTCTACTACCTCGCGACGATGCTCGAAGGCGGCGAGGACGCTGGCTTCATCGCACGACGAATGGTGATCCTCGCCTCCGAGGACATCGGCAATGCCGACCCGATGGCGTTGAGCGTCGCGACTGCGGCAGCCGCGGCCGTCGAGCAGGTGGGGCTGCCGGAGGGCACCTTCGCGCTCGCCCAGGCCGCGATCTACCTCTCGCTGGCGCCAAAGTCAAACGCCGCCGGGCGCGCCCTGGGCGCCGCTCGCGCCCAGGTGCACGAGCACGGCGCGCAGCGTCCGCCGGCCTACCTGCGCGAGGACGGCAGCCCCGGCTACGACTACCCGCACGCCCACCCCGGCCACCTAAGCGCGCAGGAGCTGATGCCGCCGGGGCTCGAAGGCACGCGTTTCTATCTGCCCGACGCAGCCGAAGCGAAGCTCGCCGCGGCGCTCGCGGAGGTCCGCTCCGCACGGGGCGTCGAGGAGCGCCGTCGCTGAGCGTCGCGCTGATCGCAACCGGGAGCGAGGGCTACGCTGTGTCGATGCCAGCCCAGGCCTATGCCGGCAAGGAATGCGTCTGCCAGTTTCGCCGCGGGATCTGCGACCAGTCCTGCGTCCGCGACATGCTCGCCGTGCCGTTCTACGTGGCCTGCCTGCGCGTCGCCGGGCGACGCTGCCTGGTCGTCGGCGGCGGCGCGGTTGGACTGGAGAAGGTCGAAGGCCTCCTCACCTGCGGTGCCGCCGTGACCCTGGTCTCCCCCACGGCGCACCCCGAGCTCGTCGCGCTGGCCGAGGAAGGCTCGCTCGAATGGGTGCCGCGCGATTACGCGCCACGTGATCTCGAGCGATCGTTCCTCGTAATCGCGGCAACCGGGGACAGCGAGGTCAACATCGCGGTGCATACCGACGCCGAAGCGCGCGCGATGCTTGTCAACGTCGTGGACGTGCCGCCGCTGTGCAACTTCATCCTGCCGGCGATCGTGCGCAGCGGACCGCTCGCTATCGCGATCTCCACCGCGGGCGCTTCGCCGGCGCTTGCCAAGCGGATGAAGCGCGAGATCTCAGAGCTTTTCGGCGATGACTACGCGCGCCTGGCGGTGCTGCTCAACGACGCCCGAGGCTGGGCGAAGGCGACGCTGCCGACGTTCCAGCAACGCAAGGAGTTCTTTGAGTCGATCGTCGGCGGCGAGCCCGATCCGATTGTGCTCCTGCGCGACGGTGACGAGCGCTCGGTGCTCGCGCTGATCGAGGCCGCCAAGCTCGCCGCCGTCTAGTCGCGGCTGGACGCTGGACCTAAAGCGGCCCGCGCACGGCCTGTCCGTCCAGGGTTCGCCGTGAAGTTGGGCGCTCGAGTGAGCCCCAACCGATACCGGTTCCATGCGAGGGCCGAAACTATCTGCGCGCCTGCTCCGCCGCGTCACGATCGCCGGCAGCGTGTGCGCGCTCAGCGCGCTCATGCTCGGCTCGGCGGCCGCGGCACCAGCGGCGGAGGACGGGCTGAACGTGGCGGGGTTCTTCAACACACCGGCTGCCAACGCGAGCCTCTTTGCGCGCATCGATCAGCTGCATCCGGCGTGGGTGCGCGTGTTCGTCAACTGGAGCTCCTTTGAGCCGGCACCGGGCGACTACGAGACCGGTCAGCTCGCCGATTACCGCGCGTTCTTTGCTTCGTTGCCGGCCGGTACGAAGGTCGATGTGGATGTCGTGCTGACGCCGTCGTGGGCGAGCGACTCGGGGAACCCGGCGACGCCGCCAACCAACCCGCAGACCTATGGCGCGTTTATCGACTATCTCGCGAACGCCTTCGGCAGCTCCGTCACCGACTGGGAGATCTGGAACGAGGAGGACGACGCCGGTTGGTGGACGGGCACGCCCGCCCAGTACGTCGGGATCCTGCAGGCCGCCTACACCTCGATCAAGGCGGTCAACCCCAACGCGACCGTGCTTATCGGCGGCCTCGCGGCAAACGACTTCACCTACCTCCAGTCGATCTACAGCGCCGGCGCACGCAACTACTTCGACGGCGTGGCCGTCCATACCGACGACGGTTGCGGCGGCGACGCGTCGCCTTACCGCTTCATCCTCAACGCCGGCGCCCAGACGATCAGCGGCGCCTCCTTCCTAGGCTTCACGACCGTGCACTCGGTGATGGTCGCCAACGGCGACGGAACGAAGCCGATCGTGATGACCGAGCTTGGTTGGTCAACGGCCGGCAAGGACAGCGGCTGCACAGCGAACGGCAAGCCGTTCGCCGGGGTCAGCGAGAGCCATCAGGCGACCTACCTCAAGGAGGCCTATCACTGCCTCGCCCAGCCGCAGTACTCCTACGTGACCGCGGCGATCTGGTTCGACATGGTCGACTTCGGCGCCGCCAGCACTCTCGGAGACCACTACGGCCTGCTCACCGCCACGCTCAAGACCAAGCCGTCATTCAAAGCCTTTGAAAAGGAGTCGCTCGACGGCGATCAGCTCAAGGGCGCCTGCGGCAGCTTCAGCGGACCGCAGGTGACGCTGCTCGATCCCGGCCAGGGCAAGACCTACAGCGGGCCGCTGCTGCTCGCTGTAAAGGCGATTGGCCACGGTCGCCCGGTGCGCGAAATCCAGCTTCAGCACGACGGCAAGACGATCATGTACTTCAACATCCACGACGCCCACGCGGCCGGCGACACGCTGAGCGGCGAGCTCGACTGGCAGGGCGCAAAGTCGCTCTCGCTCGGCACGCACACGATCAGCGCGATCGCAACCTACGTCGGCGGCCTTTCGACGACGGTCAGCGTGACCGTCGACCACGTCGCCGCGCACAAGCACCACCACTAACCGCGCGCCGGCGCCACAGAGCCGCGCGCGGGCGCCCGGCGGAACCGCGCCCAGGCGGGCCCGCGGCGGGGCAGTAATAGGATTCCCCGGAGCGCCATGGCTAGCTTGCGGGAAAAGATCGTTGCCTTCACCGTCGCCGCGGGCGAGCGGGCGCTCGAGCCGCTCGAGCGCTGGCTCGGTAGCTCCTCGCTGATTGGCGACACGCCGTTCTTCGACGCCGACGACTTCCTCTGGGCGCAGGGCCTCGAGGTCAACTGGGAGAAGATCCGCGCCGAGCTCGACGCGGTGCTCGAGGACCAGGAGCACCTGCCGAACTTCCAGGACATCTCTGTTGACCAGGCGACGATGACGACCGACGACCGCTGGAAGACCTACTTCCTCTATGGCTACGGCTTCAAGTCAGACGCCAACTGCGAGCGCTGCCCCGAGACCGCGAAGCTCTGCGAGCAGATCCCCGGGATGAAGACCGCGATGTTCTCGATCCTCGCGCCCGGTAAGCACCTGCCGGCCCACGAGGGCCCCTACAAGGGCGTTATGCGCTACCACCTCGGCCTTCTGATCCCCGAGCCGGCGCAGGAGTGCGGGATCCGCGTCGATACCGAGACGCGCCACTGGGCGGAGGGCAAATCGATGATCTTCGACGACACCTACGAGCACGAGGCCTGGAACCACACCGACAAGACGCGCGTCGTGCTGTTCGTCGACTTCGTCCGCCCACTGCGCCAGCCGGCAAAGCTCGTCAACTGGCTCGTCCTCTGGGCGATCGCCTTCTCGCCCTTCATCAGCGACGCCAAGCGCCGCGAGCTCGACTGGGAGAAGCGCTTCGAGCTGCTGAAGGCGCATCGCGTGCCGGCTTAGCCGAGCCGCGCCGCCATCACCGCGATCGCCTGCGGGTTGCAGTCGACCAGCACGTAGTGCCGGCCGAGCTTGGAGCAGACGGCCCCGAGCGTCCCCGAGCCGGCAAAGAAGTCCAGACACCAGCCGCCCGGCCGCGAGGACGCGGCGACGATCCGGCGCAGCACGCCCTCGGGTTTCTGCGTCGGGTAGCCGGTGCGCTCGGACCCATTGGTCGGCACGATCGTGTGCCACCAGGTGTCGGTCGGGCGCTTGCCGCGAGCGGCCTTTGCCGGACCGACGAGGCCGGGCGCCATGTAGGGCTCGCGATCGACCGCCTCGGCGTCAAAGAGGTAGCGAGCCGGGTCGCGGACGTAGACGAGGATCGTGTCGTGCTTGGGCGGCCAGCGCCGCTTTGGCTTCGCGCCGTAGTCGTAGGCCCAGATAATCTCGTTCAGGAAGCACTCGCGGCCGAAGATCCCGTCGAGCGCGACCTTGACGTAGTGCGCCGCGCGGTAGTCGATGTGGACGTAGAGCGTCCCGTCCGGCGCGAGCAGCTCGCGCGCGCGCTCGAGCTTTGGCGTCAAGAACGCCATGTAGTCCTCGAAGCGGTCGTCGAAGGCCATGTCGCTGAGCGCGGTCGAGCGGTAGCGCCGACCGCCGAAGCCCTGGCGGTCACCGCCCGTCTCGTCGCGTGCGACGCTCAGCCGCTGCGCCCGCTGCGGCCGCCCGGTGCCCCACGGCGGGTCGATGTAGATCAACTCGAACGCCGCGTCCGGCAGGCCGGCGAGCACGGCGCTCGCGTCGGCCTCGATCACGAGATCGTCTTCGAGCACGATTTGCGAGCCCAGCTCGCCGGCACGCAACTGGCGCATCGCGGCCGAGACTACGGCGCCGCGCCAAGGCGTGCGCGGCGACGGACCTGGGCACGACGACGCGGGCGTCCCTCGCCAGCGTCCGTGGCAGCTAACCTTGAAGGCGATGAGCGACCGCACGCTTTGGCGCATGATGCTCGTGCTGGGAGTGATCGGCCTCGGCATTGCCAGCTATCTGACGGTCGTCCACTACACCGGTCTCGTGGTGCTCTGCGCCGCCAAGGGCAATCCCTGCGCCCAGGTCCAGTCGTCGGTCTACTCGAGCGTCTTTGGCATCCCGGTCGCCTTGCTCGGGCTGATCGGCTACGTGCTGATCGTCGCCTCGCTGCTCGCTCCGCCGCGCGAGCTGACCCGGGCGGCGACGCTCGGCATCACGCTCTTCGGCTGGGTCTTCAGCGGTTACCTCACATACCGCGAGGTGTTCACGCTGAAGGAGATCTGCGAGTGGTGCGTCTCGAGCGCGATCCTGATGACGCTGCTCTTCATCGCCGCGGTCGTCCGCTACTGGCGTGGCGACTCCTTGCTCTCCGCCGACGGGTCGCTCTCCGGCGAACTCTCCGGCGAACTCTCCGGCGGTACCTCGCCGGCCGCCTCGTAGCCCGGGACGTGCGGCAGGTCCCAGCCGCCGGTCTCGCCGCGGTAGAGGTCGCCGCCGCCCAGCAGCATGCGCGCGGTGCGCGCGACGATCTGCAGGTCGAGCCACAGCGAGCGGCGCTCGATGTAGTCGAGGTCGAGCTCGATCCGCTGCCCCCAGGGCAGCGCGGCGCGGCCGTTGACCTGCGCCCAGCCGGTGATCCCCGGCCTGATCGCAAGCCGCCCGCGCTGGCGCTCGGTGTACACCGCGACCTGCTCGGGTACCGTCGGCCGCGGCCCGATCAAGGACATCTCGCCGCGCAGCACGTTGACGAGGTTCGGCAGCTCGTCAAGTGAGGTGCGCCGCAGCAGCGCGCCGACGCGGGTGATCCGCGCGTCGCCGGCGTCGACCCACAGCCCCGCGCCGATGTGCTCGGCGCCGACCACCATCGTGCGCAGCTTCAGCACGTCGAACTCGGCGCCGTCCAGGCCGACGCGCCGTTGGCGGTAGATCACCGGCCCGCGCGAGGAGAGCACGATCGCGATCGCCGCCACCGCGAGCAGCGGCGAGGCCGCGACGAGCGCGCTCGCCGCAATGACGACATCGACGCCACGTCGGATCATCGCGTGCCCTCCGGGGCCTCCCAGCCGAGTGGCGTGCCGCGGCGCAGGTAGTCCCAGAGGCCGAGCGTGCTGGCCACGTTCATCGCCACGTAGTAGCGCGCCACGAGCAGCGGGCGGCGGCGCACCACGCCAGCCAGGGCGGCTGCGCCGAGAAGAACAAGCTGCGCCCCAAAACAGACGCCATAAACCCATCCGTGTCCGAGCAGCAGCGCGTTGGTGACGAGCGCCACCACGTGCAGCGCCGTCGCGCTGTAGCGGAGCGCGCGGTGGCTGAGGATCATCAGGCTGTAGCGCAGGCCGTAGCCGCGCGGCGAGAGCATGCCGCCGCGCAGCACGGTCGTCCAGACGTGGCTCATGAAGCGGCGCTTGCGCGCGAACTCGCCACCGATCGAGGGCACCATCTTCTCGACCGCGCGCGCGCTCGGCACATAGACCGCGCGCCAACCGCGCTTGACCAGCGCGAACGGCAGGTAGATGTCGTGGTCCATCCGCGGGTCGATGACGATGTAGGAGGCGCGGCGCGTCGCCTGGATCGCGCCGTTGCCGGCGGTCACCGACCAGACCCGCGACTCGAGCGAGCGCACCGCCATCTCGTAGCGCCAGTAGAGCCCTTCCTGGTTGTCGGCGCCGGACCCCTGCCCGCCCTGGACGAAGCGGACCTGGCCGCAGGCGTAGCCGACGGCGGGGTCGTCGAACGCGCCCGCAAGCTCGTGCAACGCGTCGGGCTCGAGGCTCGCGTTGGCGTCGGAGAAGACGAGCAGCGCGCCGTGCGAGGCGGCGACACCCGCATCGAGCGCCGGGATCTTGCCGCAGCGCTCGAGCTCGAGCACCTGGTCGGCGCCGGCCTCGCGCGCGAGCTGCGCGGTGGCGTCGGTGCAGCCGTCGCAGCAGACGACCACCTCGAGGCGCTCGCGCGGCCAGCTCAGCGCGAGCGCGTTCGCGACCTTCGCGCCGATCACCGCTGCTTCGTTATGGGCGGCCACTATCAGCGCCACCGTTGGCTCTTCACGACCATGCGCCGGGGTCGCGCGCGCCGGGGCGAGGCGTGCGAGCACCATTAGGACGAGCGGGTAGCCGAACTGGGTGTAGACGAGCAGGGCTACGCTGGCCCAGAAGATCGCTGCCACGACGCTCACCCCGCGATTCTCCCGCACGCGCGCCCGGCGGTGCCGGAATTGCAGGCTTATCTACGCCAAAGCTGCGTCGCTAGACTGCGGAGCGGTGGCCAGCCGCAAGGAGCAAAAGGAAGCTGCACGCCGGCAGCGCGAGCAGTTGCACGCCCAGCTGCAGGCGTCGCAGCGAAAGCGCGTGCGCGTCTGGGTGCTCGGTGGCGTGCTCGCCGGGGTCATCGTCGTGGCGGCGGTGTTCATCATCGCGAGCTCGAAAGCCGGGGCGGGCATTAGCTCCAACGGGCTGAGCGGAGCGACCTTCCACTTCAAGACGCACGCCGAGGCGCAGCAGGCGATGGAGAGCGCGCTCAAGGGGATTCCCCAGACCGGCAACGTGCTCGGCAACCCGGATGCGCCGGTGACGATCACCGAGTTCGGCGACCTCGTCTGCTCCACCTGCGACTACTTCGCGCTGACCTCCGAGCCGCAGCTGATCACCGCCGACGTCGCGACCGGCAAGGTGAAGCTCGTCTATCGGGGGTTCGAGACCGCGAGCGGCACCGCAAACGCCAGCGAGTACACCGCCACCCAGGTTGCCGCGCGCGCGGCGGGCCTCCAGCACCTCGAGTGGGACTACGTCCTGCTAACCTACAACGAGCAGCCGGTATCGATCCATGGCAGGGACGAAGAGCTCGTGACCTATGTCTCGTCGAGCTACCTTTCCGACATCGCAAAGCAGGTCCCGGGCCTCAACTTCGCCCAGTGGCAGCAGGGCCTGACCGACCCCGCGCTGGCCCAGGACGTCACCGCCGACGGCAATGCCGGAAACCAGCTGGGCGTCGAGGGGACACCGACGATCTTCGTGAAGGGTCCCAAGGGCACCGTCGAATACGACAAGAGCGGGACGCTCTCCGCCGTGCCCACGCTCGCCCAGCTCCAGGCCCTGATCGCCCAGGTCAGCTGACGCGCGGGTCAGCCAACGAGCGTCTGATAGAGCGCCCTGGTCTGCGCGGCGACCTGCGGCCACGAGGCGGCGCCGGCGGCGAGGGTGCTCGCGGCGGCCGATAGACGCCGGCGCGCTGCGGGGTCGTCGAGCAGTTCGCGGAGCGCCGCGCGGAGCGCCGCGGGGTCGCCAGGCGGCACGAGCGCCGCGGCGCCCGCGGCGCCCACTTCGCGAAAGCCACCGATGTCGCTGAGGATCAGCGCCGAGCCGAACGCCAGCGCGGTCGCCAGCACGCCGGACTGCTCGACCTCGCGGTAGGGCAGGACGACGAGGTCGGCGCGGCGAAAGCACGCTGCGAGCTCGCCGTCGCCGACGAAGCGCGGAACCCAGCGCACGCCGGGGCCGGCGGCCCCGCGCAGCGCCGTGACGTCAAAGCGCGGCCGTCCGACGATCCAGAGCTCGGCGTCGTCAAATCCCCCCCGCCAGGCGTCGAGCAGCACCTCGAGGCCCTTGTAGGGACGGATCAAGCCGAAGTAGAGAACGACGGGGCCGTTCGGCGTTCCGAGCTCGGTGGGCAGCGGCGCCGGTGCGCTCGCGGCGAGGTGGGCGAAGGCGCCATGGGGGATCGCGTGGACGCGCGCCGGATCGAGCGCGAGCTCGGAGATCAGCCGGGCGCGGCTCGCCTGCGAGTGTGCAATCACCGCGTCGAAGCTCGCATAGAGCCGGCGCTGGGCTTCGCGGCGCAGGCGCGGCGCGTCCCGCGGCAGGATCTCGTGCGCCGTCAGCACGAGCGGGCGCCGGCGCGGCAGGAGCACGCCGTCGAGCGCTCCGAGCGCGAGCCACTGGACGTGCACGACGTCGGCGGCGCAGGCGGCGGCGCGGTAGCGGAGCATGTCGGGGACGTGCTCGGCGAGGCGGGTCGCGCGCTGGGCCGGCGAACCGGCGGCCCCGCGAGCGTGGCGGTAGAAGAACTCGCGACGCCGGTACCCGTCGGGCGGCGGCAGCTCGGCGTAGGGGAACGCGCTGGTGTAGAGCTCGACGTCGAGCCCTTCGGCGGCGAGCGCGGCGCAGAGCGCGTGGTCATACGGCGGCGTGTAGGCCGGCGGGTCGACGACGTGAACCTTCACAGGCCCGACAATACGCGTGTGGGCATCGAGATCTCCTTCTGCGTCGTCAACACGGACGGGCGAGAAATGCTCCTGCGGAGCATTGCCGCCGTCCAGGCCGAACGGGCCCGGCTCGGCTTCGAGACGGAGTTGCTCGTACTGGACAACGCCTCGGACGACGGGTCGGCGGAGGCGGTGCGGGCGCTCGACGCCGACCTGCAGCTGATCGCTTTGGCGGAGCGGCGCGGCAAGGCCCTGAACGACAGTGAGCTGATGGAGCGCTCGCAGGGTCGCTACTGCCTGTTGGCAAATGAGGATTCCGAGCTTCTGGCGGGGGCCAGCGCGGCCCTTTACGCCGCGCTCGAGGCGGACCGGCGGGCGAGCTGCGCGGTGGGGGTGCTGCGCCGGCCAGACGGGGTTTCGCAACCGTCGGCGTGGCGCTTCCCGTCGCTCGGCAGCGCTTTGGCCCAGGCGCTTTTCCTCCACCGCCTGCTGGTGGTGCAGAGCCGGGGGGAGAACGTTCGTCGCGTCGACTGGGGCCAGTCGGCGGCGCTTCTGGTGCGCCGCGAGGCGGCGGCGGCGGTCGGCTGGATGGACGGCGAGTTCTTCGTCTACTCCGACGAGGTCGACTTTCAAAAGCGTCTGGCGGACGCCGGCTGGCACACGCTCTACGTCCCCGCGGCGGTCGCGATCCACCACGAGCAGCTCGTGACCGACGCCCTACCGGCGCGGCGGATCGTCGAGCTCGCACGCGGCCGCGACCGCTACATGCGAAAGCACCACGGTCCGCTCGCCGCGGCGCTCGTCCGCTGGCTGGTTGGCTGGAGCTACTTCGTTCGCATGCTCGCGGCGCTCGTGCCCCCCGGGCACGACTGGCGGCGCTACCGCGCCGACGCCGCGGCGGCGCTCCGGCCGGCCCGCGGCGAAGGTCTCCGCGAGGCCGCGGCGGAGCGCAACGCAGCGGCGCGCAGGTCGTCCTGACCGCGCCGTCTGCGCAGATCGGGCGCGGCCGTCTAGTCAAAGCGTCCGTCGCGCGGCGCTAACTATTGAGTATTTGCCCTTGGCGACCGATGAGAGGGAGGTGGTCGACCTCGATCAAGTATTGCGCGCACTCGTGGCAGCCGACGGCTCCGACCTGCATCTCAAGGGAGGTTCGGTTCCGATGGCCCGCATCAACGGCGAGCTCAGGCCGTTGGGTTCCGGCGAATGGCCCGTGATCGAGCCCGGCGAGCTCGAAGAGTGCGTGCGCCAGCTGCTCAGCGGCGGGCCGCGGCTAGCCGAGTTCGAGGAGCGCCACGAGATCGACCTCTCGCGCGAGATCCCCGACGTCGCGCGCTTTCGCCTCAACGCGCGACACCAGCGCGGCGGCCTCTCGCTCGTAGCCCGCGCCATTCCGCATCGGATTCGCACGATCGAAGATCTGGCACTACCACCGGTCGTGGCGCAGATGGCGGAGGACCAGCGCGGCATCATCCTCGTCACCGGCACAACCGGGTCGGGGAAGTCGACGACGCTGGCGGCGATGATCGACCACATCAACGTCACCCGCGCCGCGAGCATCGTGACGATCGAGGACCCGATTGAGTTCGTCCATTTTGACAAGCGCTCGATCATCGGCCAGCGCGAGATCGGCGTCGACACGCTCGGCTTCAAGGAGGCGCTGCGTCACGTGCTGCGCCAGGACCCCGACGTGATCCTGATCGGCGAGATGCGCGACGAGGAAACCGTCACGACCGCGCTCTCGGCCGCCGAGACCGGACATCTCGTGCTCTCCACCGTCCACACGCTCGACGCGGCGGAGTCGATCAACCGGATGCTCGAGTTCTTCCCCCCCAACCACCACCAGCAGGTGCGCGCGATGCTCGCGAGCACGCTGCGCGGCGTGATTTCCCAGCGCCTCGTGCCGGCCTCCGACGGCGGCCGCGTCGCGGTCTGCGAGATCCTGCGCATGACCGGCCGCGTGCACGACAAGATTCGCAGCGATGACTCCAATATCGACCTGACCACGGTGATCTCCGAAGGCTCATACGACGGCATGCAGACCTTCGACCAAGCGCTCTACGGCCACGTCGAGGCCGGCCGCGTCACCGTCGAGGACGCGATGCGCGCCGCGACCAGCCCGCACGACTTCAAGCTGCTGCTCGAAGCGGAGGGCCGCCGCGGCACGACGATGGCCGACGTCGCGATGGTCGGAGCAGCGGCCTAGCAGCTCGAGTGCTGCCGGCCGGGGCCACCCCGCCCCGCGACTCAGGCCGCACCGTTGGGCGCGAGCAGGACCTCAGGGGCGCGCTTGGGCGCGCGTCCCGGCAGCGCGAGCGCTCCCAGCGCGCCGACGAAGCAGACTCCCGCGGCGACCAGCGAGCCGGTATGCAGGCCGCTCATGAAGGCCCTGCGGACGGCGTCTGCGATCGGAACGCGCAGGACGGCGGGCGAGTGTGCGGCGACGGCGAGGCCGGCGCCCACCGAGCGCTCGGCGGTTGCGAGCGCGCCCGCGGAGAGGTGCGCGAGCGCGCTATGGGCGAGGCTTGCCGTGTAGAGCGAGGCATAGACGCTGCCGACGATCGCGACGCCGAGGGTCCCGCCGGCCTCGCGCGTCGCGTCGTTGACGGCGGAGCCGACGCCGGCCTTTGCCGGCGCCAGGACGCTCAGGATCGACTCCGTCGCGGGGGTCGAGGTGAGCCCGAGGCCGGTGCCCATCGCCACCATCTGCGCCACGATCACGCCGTAAGGGATGTTCTCCGGTGAGCGCGAGATCCAGAGGAATGCGCCGCCGAAGAGGAACAGCCCGAAGCTCACGATCACCCGCGTCCCCAGGCGCGCCGCGAGGTTGGCGCCGAGCACTGAGGCGATCGCGATGCTGATCGCGACGGGCAGGATGCGCACGCCGGTCGACAGTGGCCCGTAGCCGCGGATGAACTGGAAGTACTGCGTGATCAGGAAGATGAAGCCGAACAGTGCGAAGAACGCCACGGTGACCGAGCCGCTGGCGGCGCTGAACGCGCGCTCGCCAAACAGCGAGACGTCGAGCATCGGCGTTTGCACCCGTCGTTCGATCGCCACGAAGACGATCCCGGCCACGAGCGCCGTCGCAAACCCGAGCAGGCTCACGGGCGAACCCCAGCCCCGAGTGGGCGCTTCGATGAGCGTGTAGACGAGCGTGCCGATCGTGACCGTCGCCGTGAGGAGACCGGCGCGGTCGAGCGGGCCGGTACGCGGGCCGCGCGATTCGGGGACGACAAGGAACACGGTCACAGCGGCGATCAGGCTGACGGGCACCAGGGCGAGGAACACGCTGGGCCAGGCAAAGCCGCTGAGCAGCAGCCCACCGCTGACCGGACCGACCGCGACGCCGAGGCCCGCGACCGCGCCCCACGCGCCGATCGCCTTGGCGCGATCGCGGCGGTCGGGAAAGGTGTTGCTGATGACCGCCAGCGTCGTCGGAAAGATCAGTGCGGCGAAGGTGCCCATGACGAAGCGCGCGGCGATCAGCTCGCCGGCGCTCGAGCAGAGCGCGGCAGCGCCGCTCGCAGCGGCGAACCCGAGCAGCCCGACGAGCAGCGCGGGCCGCCGTCCGTAACGGTCGCCGAGGTTGCCGGCGGAAAGGACGAGCGCCGCGAACGCCAGGTTGTAGCCGTCGACAATCCACTGCAACTGGCTGGTGCCGGCTCCGAGCTGGCGCACGAGCGACGGGAGGGCGACGTTGACGATCGTCGTGTCGAGGTTGATTGCGAACGTGGCGAGGCAGACGGCGGCTAGGATCAGGCCGCGGTGCGAGGTCTTTGGTGCCATGGCGCGAGCTCCAATGCGTGAAGTTGACAGCAACAACATGTGCAGCTTGCCAGATCATGTGGCCGCTGTCAACATATGTCTGTGACCACCACTTCCCAACCAGGTTCCTACCACCACGGCAACCTCCGCGTGGCGCTGATCGACGCGGGCGTCGAGCTGGCGCGCGAGGGCGGCCCGGACGCCGTCGTGCTGCGCGAGGCCTCGCGCCGTGCCGGCGTCTCCCACAACGCCGCCTACCGGCACTTCGCCGACCGCGACAGCCTGCTCGCCGCCGTCTGCGGCCGTTGCATGAGCGCGCTCGCACGGCTGATGGAGAAACGGATCGCGCAGGCCGCGCCGGCGAGCGACGACGGCCTCAAAGGCGCACGCCGGCGCCTGCGCGCGACCGGGACGGCCTACGTCGAGTTCGCGCTGACCGAGCCCGGCTGGTTTCGCACCGCCTTCGCCGTGCCAGCGGAGCTGCACTACCTCGCCGGCGATGAGGGTCTCGGCGAAAGCGGGCTCGGACCCCTGGAACTGCTCGGCGCCCAGCTCGACGCGGTCGTAAAGGCCGGCGGCCTGCCGCCCAAGCGGCGCCCGGGCGCCGAGTTCACCGCCTGGTCGGCGGTCCACGGGCTCGCGATGCTGCTGATCGACGGACCGCTGCGCGAGCTGCCCCAGCCCGAGCGGGACGCCGCCCTAGAACACCTGCTCGACACCATCACGCGGGGGCTCTGAGCGCGCCCCGCCCTCACCCCCGCCAGCGCGTCATCACGCTCGCCAGCAGCGCGCTGGCCCGCGCGCGCTCGGCCGCGTTGAAGAAGCCGGCGAGCCAGAGCGCCGGGAAGATCAGACACCACGCGACGCCGCGCGCGAGAAAGCCGACGAGGCCGTGCGTCGGTGCCAGCAGCTCACCCCCCACCGACGCCGTGAAGAACACGGTTACGAGGCGTGCAAGCCGCCCCCACTCAAAACCGACGCTGAACAGCCGCCGCGTGAGCAGGTAGATGACGACGATCATCGCAGCGTAGGAGAGGACCAGCGCGATCCCGGCGCCGGCGATCCCGAGCGCCGGCACGAGCACGAGCAGGCTGATCACGTTGACGACGAGGCCGGCGAGCGCGGCGGGGAGGTTGCGCCGCGTCCGCCGCGCGCGGCCGGAGATCACGATGAAGATCAGATAGAGGCCGTAGAGCGACCAACCCAGAGCGAGCCAGGGGATCGCGCGATAGGAGTCGTAGTAGCTGTGTCCGAGCAGGCGGCAGCCCCAGCGGGCAAAGAGCGCGACGCCGGCGACGACGACACCGGTCCCGAGCACGTAGTAGGTCGTGACGATCGAGTAGAGGCGCGCCGCGACGTCGTCGTCCTCGACCGAGTAGGCGAGCGGCGGCCAGGCGTACTGGAAGCCGCGCACGGCGACGAAGACGACCGTCGCGAGCTTTGCCGCCACGGCGTAGAGGCCCGCCGCCCCGACCGAGTAGTCGCGCAGCAGATACCAGCGGTCGGCGACCTGCAGCGCGTAGACGCTGGCGTCGGCGGGAACGGTCGGCAGGCCGAAGTCGAGCATCCGCCGGAGCGCGATCGGCGGTGCGCCGGGCGCGCGGCGAAACCCCGCGAGCAGGCGCGCGCGCTCGTTCCACCACAGCCCGAGCAGGACGAACGTCGAAGCGATGTAGTTGCCTGCGAGCAGGCCGCGAGCCTCGTCGTGGCGGACGACGACGAGGTAGACCATCAGCGGGATCGTGATCGACACGTCGGCGAGCGCCGCGCGCATGTAGGTTCCCTTGCGCTCGTCGGCGCGCAGCAGCGCGTAGGCGATCTCGAGGTTCGTGAAGGCCCAGATCCCGAGCATCGCAATGTCGAGCAGCGCCGCCGAGTGATAGCCGAGCAGGAGCTCGGAGAGCGGCCGTGCGAAAACGGCGCCGAGGGCCGCGGTGAGCGTCGTCGTGAGGAACACGAGGCCCACCGCACCAGCGGCGATGCGGTCGCGCCGTTGCGTGTCGGCGTCGTCGTAGTAGAAGCGGATGAAGGCCTCGCCGACGCCGAGCCGGAGCACGATCGAGAGCAGGATCACCGCCGTCAGCAGCGCCTCCGCGCGGCCGTACTGGACCGTCGAGACGTAGCGCGTGTAGAGCGGCAGCGTGAAGAGCGCGGCACCCTTGGCGAGGATGTCGCCGGCCTGGTAGGCGGCGCCCGCGGTCAGCAGACGCTTGAGGTAGGCGAGCACGTTCTTAGGTTGGGGCGGTCTGTGTGGGGCTTGGCGTCGCTCTTCGCGGCGAGAGCGCGATGCCGACCGCCAGCAGCACCCACGCGGTCGGATCCTCGAGGAAGTCGGCATAGAAGAGCGTGTGCACGACGAGGCCGGTGAACGCGGCGGCGACCGCCAGCCGCGCCACCCCTTCGGGCCTTCGGAGCGGCGCGAAGATCCCGCCGCCAAAGAGCCGGGCAAAGCAGGCGATCAGCAGCGCCGCGTAGAGCGCGAGTCCGACGAGGCCCTGCTCGGCGGCGATCGTGATCGCGGTCGTGTGCGAGTCGGTCGTCGCCGGCAGCTCGACCGGCAACCGCCAGCGCCGCTCGAAGCCGTTCTGGTGGCGCGGGACGTGCGCCAGGTACTCGGTCGCGAAGGAGCCCGAGCCGTAGCCCGCCAGCGGGCGGTCTTCGAAGAGATCGACGCCTCCGCGCACGAGCGACGAGCGCCCGCTCGTGAGGTCGTTTGCCGAGTTGTTGCTGTGGAGCGCGACCGCGAGCGCGCCGGCGGCGCCAAGAACGGCGAGCACGGCGACGACAGCGGCCGCCCGCCGCCCCCAGACGCCGATCGCCGCGACCGCGAGTCCCGCGAGCAGAGCGACGACGCTCGACTGCGAGAGGCTCAGCGCCAGCCCGGCCCACATCACCACCAGCGCCCCGGCGGCGAGCAGCGCCGACCGTCGCCGGCGCGTGAAGAGCAGCGCGACGGTGAGCACGATCATCGCCAGCGCGAGGAAGCGGCCGTAGATGTTCGGGTCATAGAAGAGCGAGTTGATGCGCACGAAGTAGGCGTCCGCGTCGAGGCTGCGGTTGAACAGCAGGCCGCCGCGCGCGAGCTCGACGAAGCCGACGAGCGCGAAGAGGAGCGCGAGCGCGCTGACGAGCCAGAGGCAGCGCTCGAGCAGCGCCCGGTCCCAGCGCACGCCGCGCAACAGATAGAAGAGCAGCGCGAACGGCACGTAGAAGAAGCCGAGCTGCTCGACGGCCTTGGTCAGGTCGGTCGAGTAGCTCGCCTGGATCGCGTAGAGCAGCAGGTAGGCGCTCAAAAGGTGCTCAACCAATCCGGGTCCCGGCTTCGCCGGCCCGCCGGATTGGTCTCCGCGCCGACCTGGGCGGTGGGCGATGTGACGCAGGCAGCCGGCTCCAATCACGGCGTAGAGCGGGACTAGGAGGCCGTCGGAGACGCTGCCGAGCGGGATTCGGAACGGCAGCGCGGCTATGGCGAGGAGCGGGAGCAGGGCCGGCCGGCGCTCGAGGAGGAGGCCGAGCGCGGCGACGATGACGAGTGCGCCAACGACCGCGGCGACGCCGCGGAGCGCGTGGTGATGAAGCGGCGCCAGCTTGCTGTTGTGCCAGAGCGCGACGGCGAGCAGGACGGGCGCGAGGAGGAGCGTCGCGACGATCAGCGCCGGCCGCAGGCGGCGGCCGATGGGCTCGGGAAGCGAGAGGATCGCCGCGACCGCCAGCGCGAGGACGATCACGCCCCCCCTCTCGATGGCGTGGGTCAGCGTCGTGGCTGCGAGCGCCGCGTGCAGGCCCATCACGTCGCGTAGCGCAGGTCGAATCGGACCTCGGGGATCGTCGGCGTTCGCTGCAGCCGCTCGAAATGCACCGCCACGACGTAGGCTCCGGCGGCCGCCAGGGTGCCGGCGGCGGTGCGCCCGTTCCAGCTGAACTTCTTGGTACGGCGGTAGCCGTGAACCATGTAGTTGCGCGCGAGCACGGCGACCGTCCTGGCCGAGTGCGTGGAGACGATCGACACCGTGACCCGGTCGTTGTAGGAGGTCTGGAAGCTGAAGGTCGCCGGCGTCCGCTGCGGATCGAAGGCCCCCGAGTTGGGCATCCAGATCGCGTTGGCGTTGATCAGTGGCGGGTCGTGCTTCAGCTTTTGCGCGACGAGCAGCGCCGCCACGCTGGCGAGCAAGAGCAGGACGAAGACGATCGGAGCGAGTGGCGCCGCGGCCGGCGGGCCGGCGGCGTCACTGCGTGTAGTTGGCACCGAGCGTGACGACGATTTGCTTCGCGCGGCCCCCGGCGCGGGCGGCGGCCTCATTCGCCGTGCTCACCGGCACCGCGCTGGATTCGCCGAGGTCCAGCGCGCGAGCGACCTTGATCGCCTCCGCCTGATGGCCCCGCGTGTAGCCAACCGTCGTCGTCGCCGTCGTCTGATTCGGAGCGTTTGCGATCGTCCCGGCAGTGAAGCCGTCGTCGGTGAGCTGCTTCGAAACCTTCGAGGCCAGCCCGCCGACATCCGTGCCGTTCAGCACCGCCACGGCGAGCGTGGTGGGCGCGGTGGCGCCGATCACGGCTTGCCCGCCGACGGCGACCGCAGGGTGAGGGCTCGAGCCGCCGCCGGGCAGCACGACGACGGCCACGACGACGATCGCGATGACCCCCACGGCGATCAGCGCGATCAACCGGCGCCTGCCGGCCTGCGCGGTCGGCAGGTGACCGTGAGCGCCGAGTCGGCGCAGGCGCTCGTACGAGGCCGCGAGCGCGCCCTCATGCTCGGCGCGCGGCGGAGCGCCGATCACCGGCGAGTCCTTGTGCGGCGCCGGCGGGAGCATCGGCGCGGGCGCCTTTCCGGCGGCCGGGCCGGGCGCCGGCACTGCGGCTGGCGCGGCGGGCTCTCCCGTGGTCGCGATCGCCGCAACATCCTCGACGATCCCGGTGTGGGCAACGCGCTCGGGCACGGGCGTTGCGATCAGCGGAACCGCCGCGGCGCGCGGCTTCGGATCCGCCGGCGGGTCATCGCCGCCAGCCGCCGGGGTCGCGCCGGTCGGCGCCGGATCCTCGCTTGCTGCCGCCGGGGTCGCGCCGGCCACCCCCGAGTCCTCGCCGCTCGGCGGCTGGGTGGCCCCGCCGACCGTCGCGGGCGCCACGGGCTTCTCGCCGGCCGTCGTCGGCGCGGGCGCGGCACCAGGCGGCGCGGCTGCCGGCGCCTGGACCTTGGTCGCGCCCCCCTCCGGCGTCTTGCTCTGATCGGCGCTCGCCGGCGGCGAGACCACGCTTTCCTCGCCCGTCACAGTGCTCGTCCCTGCTGTTTCGCTCGACGCGGCCTCGGCCGCCTGGGCGCGCACGCCCGCCGGGGTCGTCGGCCCGATCACCGCGCCGGCACTTGCGCCGGGCACCGGCGTCGGTACGCGCCGCACGCCGGGAACGTTCGTAGCAAGAACAGCGGCGCCGGTCGGGCGGGGCGCCATGACGGCCGCCGGTGGCGCCCCGAGCGACGGCGAACCCGCCGGCGCTGTGGCTGGGCGAGCGTTCGCTGGAGCAGGTACCGGCGCCGGCGCCGGCTGGCGTGCTGGGTCGGGCTGGCGCGCCGCCCACTGGCTCAGCCGCTTGAGCTCTCGCGCCTGCGCGAAGTAGAGCAGCGAAAGCAGGGCGAGCGCGATAAAGGCGACGAGGCCTGCGTAGGAGCCGATTTTCTGGATGCCGCCGCTGAGGGAGAGCGCGAGAGGATCGACCATGGGCGCCGCCAGTCTACGACTCGAAAGCCGTCGGCTGCGCGCGGATCGCCGTCAGCTGCGCGACCTTCTCCGCGAGGCCGGCAGCGTCGCTCTCCAGCACCAGCAGCGAGATCTCGTCAAACATCGCCTCGACGCGCTCCGATTCGAGCGGGTCGCGCTGGGCGATCCAGATCTTTTCGGCCTTGGTCAACTGCGGGCGCTCGAACGGGTTGAAGAGGTCTTCGTGGAGCTTCTCCCCCGGTCGCGCGCCGATCAGATCGATCGCGATGTCGCGCTCGGGCTCGAGGCCCGACAGCTCGATCATCTGGCGTGCGAGGGCCATGATCGAGACCGGCTCGCCCATGTCGAGCACGAACACCTCGCCACCTTCGCCCAGCGAGCCCGAGCGGATCACGAGTTGCACGGCCTCGGGGATCGTCATGAAGAAGCGCGTCATCCGCTCGTCGGTGACGGTCACCGGGCCACCGGCGGCGATCTGGCGGCGGAAGATCGGCACAACGCTGCCCGACGAGCCGAGCACGTTGCCAAAGCGCACGGCCATGAAACGCGTCTTTGGGTAGCGCCGCTGCGCCGCCTCGACCGCGCATTCGGCCAGCGCCTTCGAGGCGCCCATCACGGTCGCCGGCGATACCGCCTTGTCGGTCGAGATGAGCACGAACACCTCGACCCCGAGATCCCCCGCCACGCTTGCCACGACGCGGGTACCGATCGAGTTGTTGCGGATCGCCTCAACCGGGTTCTGCTCCATCAGCGCGACGTGCTTGTACGCCGCGGCGTGGAAGACGAACTTCGGCCGGTGCTCGCCGAAGACCTCGCGCATCCGCTCCTCCTCCTTACAGTCGGCGAGCACGGCGGCGACGACGTCATGTTGGACGTGGCGGTCTTCGAGCAGTTCGCGCTGGATCGCGAAGACGTTGTCCTCGGCGTGGTCGACGAGGACGATCCGGCGTGGCTGCACGCGCGAGATTTGGCGACAGAGCTCGGAGCCGATCGACCCGCCGGCCCCGGTCACGAGCACGACCGCACCCCGCAGATAGGCGCCGACGCGCTCGAGCTCCATGTGCACCGGCTCACGACCGAGGACATCCTCGACGCGCACATCGCGCACCTGCTGGGTGAGGTTGACCGAGCCGCGCAGTAGCTCGAACACCGTCGGTAGCGTGCGGACGGGGATGCCCCGCTCCCGGCAGGTCCGCACGACGCGCATCCGCACCTCGCCGGGGGCCGACGGGATCGCGATGATCACCTCGTCGGGCTCGGCGTCGTCGAGGATCCGCGGCAGGTCACGCGTGGTGCCACGGACGCGGACGCCATCGAGGCGCAGCCGTCGCTTGAGCGGATCGTCGTCGACGAAGCCCACCGGGTTGAGCCCCAGCTCGGCGTTGCGCAGCAGCTCGCGCAGCACCAGGCGCCCGCCGTCGCCGGCGCCGACGATCAGGACATCACGCGCGCCCTTGCGTGAACGAAACCCCCGCAGCCGGCGATCGTGAAGGCTGCGCGCCCCCAGGCGCACGCTGCCGAGAAAGAGCAGCGAGAGCAGGAAGTAGAGCGCGATCGTGCCATCGGGAAGCTTGAGGCCGCCGTAGGGGCGGAACAGCGCGATGGCGGCCACCAGCACGATCGTGTCGACGACCAGGACCTGCAGCAGGTTCTCGATGTCGCGCTGCGTCGCGTAGCGCCAGCGCCGCTGATAGACGCGGCCGAGCGTGAGCAGCACGGCCGTGCCAATCACGACCCACGGCAGGGTACGGTTGAAGAGCACGCCGTACTTGCCGTTGTGGAAGCCGCTCAGCGAGTTGAGACGCAGCACGAACGCGAGGTAGTACGCGAGCGCGACCAGACCGGCATCGACCGCGAGCTGCCAAAGCGAGTGGCGGTGGAGCGGGAAGGTCGCCGAACGAAGCCGTCGGCGCATCCACGCGATTGTAGAGGGGCGTGACGACCGAGGAGCTCGCCTTCACTCCTTGCGCGGTGAAGTCGCGCTCAGCAAGAGGTCGGCCAGCAGCTGCGGATCACGGCGAATCCGGGCGGCCGAAGGGGTGCGACGCTTGCCCAGTTCGATCTGCTCGGCTGATTCCAGCTTGCGCATCCGGCCCTCGGCGATCAGCTGCTCGTCGACACCACCGAGGCGACCCTCGAACGTGGTCCAGACGGGCGTGCCGAGCGCGACCGCCTCGCGGTTCATCGTGCCGCCGGCGCTGATAACGAGATCGGCGAGGGCGATCAGCGACTGCGCGTCGATCGCGTGCTCGGGGACGATGAAATCGCCAGCCTGCGCCAGCTCCGCGCGCTGGGAGGCGATCCGCGGCAGCACCACCGTCTGGGTCCCCCGCAGGCGCTCGAGCACTCTGCCGAAGAGATCGTTGGCAAAGCGGTGGTAGAGCGAAACGTCGGGTGGGGTGCGCAGGACCACGATCGGCTCCGCCGCGTCGAGGCCCAGCTCGTCGAGCACCTCCTCGTGCGGCTCGAAGTCGGCGAGGTAGTACTCCTCCTTGAGTCCCGGGTAGCGCCGCAGCTTGGCGGCGGCGCCGTAGCGGCGCAGGCGCTCGGGCGGAATCGCCTCGGGCACCACGACCGCACGCGCGAGGCGGCAGTTGACGTTGTGCTGGGCGGTTGCCCACTCGTAATCGAACATCGTCGCCGAGGGAATGCGCAGCAGCGCGGCGGCGACCGACACGTCGTTGGAGCCGTGTCCGAGGGCGAGGTCGAAACGCCGGGACCGCGCCCAGCGCGCGAGCGCGGCGGAGCGCGCGGCGAGCCCCCGGGCCTTATCGAGGCGCCGCCCGCCGCGATGGTGGCCGATCACGGTAGCGTCCAAACCGAGCCTTTCGCAGAGCTCGACGGTCTGCGCGAAATCGCGGGCGGTGACGGTCACATCGTCCCCGCCGCGCCGTATCCGCTCGACGATGGGCCGCATCACGAGCGGATGGGGACTGTTGGTGAGATCGACCCAGACTCGCATCGCCTCGCGCAACGCTACCCTTCGCCGCCCGTGTACGAGTTGGCCTCCGTCACCAACGAGCTCGTGAAGCTGGTGACGCACATCATCACCGACCTTGGGCTGCCCGGGGTCTTCGTGCTTCTGGTCGCGGGCTCGGCCGGGATCCCGATCTCCTCCGAGGTCGTGATGCTGTTCGCCGGCTTCGATGTCTACCGCGGCCACTTCACCCTCGTCACGATCATCGTCGTCGGCGTCCTCGGCGACCTCGTCGGGGCGAGCATCGCCTACGCGATCGGCTACGCCGGCCGGCTGGAGCTCGTCAAGCGTCACGGGTCGAAGATCCACATCACGCCGGAGCGCCTGGAACGCGCGGAGCAGTGGTTCGAGCGGCGTGGCGCGGCGGCGATCGTGATCTCGCGGCTGCTGCCGCTGGTCCGCGCCTACACCTCCTTCCCGGCGGGCGCGGCGCGGATGCGCTACCCGAAGTTCCTCGCGCTCACCTTCGCCGGCAGCCTGCCGTGGATCGCCGCATGGGGGATCGCCGGACACGCGCTCGGCTCTCACTACCACTCGGTCGTCGGCCAGCTCCACTACGTCGACATCGCAGCGCTGGTGGTGATCGTCGCCGTGATCGCCTACCTGCTGGCGGTACGCGCCCGTCGCCGGGGCACGCGGGCCGGGGAGGCCACCTAGACCCCGTGCCCGCTGCGACCGCCCAGCCGGCGCTCGGCCTCCAGCTCCGCCATGCCGTCGCACTCGGCCTGCTGCACGGACCGACGGAGCTGCTGCCGATCTCCTCCTCCGGTCATACGGCCCTGCTCGGCTGGGTCGCCGACCTCGACTACGACAAGCTCGACCCGGCCGCGCGCAAGCGCTTCGAGGTCGCGCTGCATGCCGGGGCGCTGGCCGGACTCCTGCTCGTCGCGCGCTTCGAGCTCGCGCGGGCGCTCGCGGAACTCGGTGCGCGGCGCGCGCTCATGCTCGCGCTCGCCACGGCGCCGGCGGCCGCCGCGGGCCTCGCGCTGCAACGACCGATCGAGCGCCACCTCGGAACGCCGGCAAGCATCGCCGGGGGCTTACTCGGAGGGTCCGCCGCGATGGCGCTCGCCGAGCTCGCTGGCGCGCGCGATCGCCACGCGCTCGACGCGGGGTGGCTGGACGGCCTCGCCCTCGGCTTGGGACAGGCCGCCGCGCTGCTCCCCGGCGTCTCGCGCAGCGGTGCAGCGCGCGCCGTGGCACGGGCGCGCGGCTTCGCCAGTGCCGACGCCGAGCAGCTGGCGTTTGAGGTCGGGCTGCCGGTCACGATTGGCGCGCTCGTGCTGAAAGGGCGTGAGGCGCTGAGCGGCGAGCGCGCAGAATGGGCGGCGCTGGCGGCCGGCGCGGTGGCCTCGTTTGCGTCGACCGTCGCCGCCGGCTCGCTCAAGCGGGGCGGTCGCTCACTGCTGCCGGCTGCCGCATACCGCAGCGCTCTCGCGACCACAGTGCTGCGGCGGCTGCGCCAGAATCCGCGCCGATGACCGACCCCTATGCCGCCGCCGGCGTCGACACTGGGCAGGCCGACCGCGGTGTGCGCGCGCTCGTTGACGTCCTGCGCGGGATCGAGCTCGGGCGCGCGTCGAGGTCGGTGCTCGCCAGCGGGCATTACGCCAGCGTGCTGGAGGTTGCACCGGGGCTCGGCATCGCGCTCTCGACCGACGGTGTCGGCTCGAAGCTGATCCTCGCCGAGCAGACCGGTCGCCTTGACAGCGTGGGCATCGACTGCGTCGCGATGAACGTAAACGACATCATCTGCGTCGGTGCCGAGCCGATCGCGATGCTCGACTACCTCGCCGTCGAGCGCGCCGATCCGCAGGCGCTCGAGCAGATCGCGATCGGCCTGCGCCGCGGCGCCGAGCTCGCCGGTGTCGAAATCCCGGGCGGCGAGCTGGCGATCCTGCCCGAGTTGATACGCGGTCACCCCTCGCCCCACGGCTTCGAGCTGTCAGGCACCGGCATCGGCACGGTGGCGCTCGAGCGGATCGTCACCGGCGAACGCTGCGCGCCGGGCGACGCGCTCATCGGACTACCGTCGAGCGGGCTGCATTCCAATGGCTACACGCTCGCGCGCCGAATCCTCGGGCAGTATGAGCGCCTCGACGAGCGCCCGCCCGAGCTCGGTGGGCGGAGCGTTGCGGACGCCCTGCTCGAGCCGACGACGATTTATGTGCAGGCTGTGATGGCGCTGCTTGCCAGCGATATCGCGGTCCACGGCCTCGCGCACATCACAGGCGACGGCTTGACGAACCTGCGGCGACTGAATGCGAGCGTGGGCTTCGAGGTCGATGCGCCGCTCGCGGTTCCGGGGATTTGCCGCTACGTCTGTGATCAGGGGTCGATCGAGCCGGCACAGGCCTACCAGGTGTTCAATATGGGCATCGGCTTCGTCGCGGTGGTTCCGGCAGGGCAGGCTGGCCCGGCGAGTGAGCTGCTCGATGAATTCCACGCCGGGACGCGGGTCATCGGACGTGTCACCGATCGCGCCGCCGTCGTCTCCCTGCCCGGCCCCGACGTCACGCTCTAGCACGCCGGCCGCTGGCCGCGGCTCGACGATCGGCGCACAATAGGGCGATGCACGCTCCGGCCCGCAGAACGCTCGGCGGGCGCTACGAGCTCGAGCGCGAGCTCGGCGCGGGCGCAAGCTCCACTGTCTGGCAAGCGTTTGACAGCGAGCTCGAACGGCGCGTCGCGATCAAGGTGCTCACTCCGGCACTGGCCGGCGAGCCCGAAAAACTCGAGCGCTTTCGCCGTGAAGCGCGCGCCCTCGCCAAGCTGGGACACCCCCACATCGTCACCGTGATCGACACCGGGGAGGAGCAGGGCTCACCCTTCATCGTGCTCGAGTACATCGGCGGCGAGACGCTCAAGAAGCGGATCGAGCGCGGCGGGCGGCTCGCGATCGGCGACGCGCTGGCGTACGCGATCGAGGTCGCTCATGCGCTCGCCGCAGCACACGAGCGCGGCATCGTGCACCGCGACGTCAAGTCCCAGAACATCCTCATCGACCCCGACGGGGGCGCGAAGCTGACCGACTTCGGCATCGCCCGCAGTGGCGGCGAGAACGCGCTCACGCTCGGCGGCCACGTCGTTGGCACAACCGACTACGTCTCCCCCGAGCAGGCGCTGGGCCACGAGGTGACCGGGCAGTCCGACCTCTACTCGCTCGGCGTGGTGCTCTACGAAGCGCTCACCGGCGGCGTGCCGTTCAGCGCGCCAAGCCGGCTCGCGGTCGCCACGATGCACGTGCGCGAGGAGATCCCCGACGTCCAGCGCGAGCGCCCCGGGGTCTCGGCGGCGCTCGCCGCTACGCTCGATCGTGCGACGGCCAAGCAGCTCGAGCGGCGCTACCCGGACGCGCAGGCGCTGATTGGCGATCTCGAGCAGGCGCTGGCGATCGAGACCGCTCGCAGCGGTAGCGCCAGCGGCGCCGCGAACGCCGTGCTGCGGACGCTGCCGCCAGGGGCCCGTAGCCAGGTGCCGCTGCGCGTGCGCCACCCGCACTCCACCGCCCTGTCGATCGCCGCGGCAGCGCTGATCGCGGCGGCGATCGCGCTCCTCAGCCTCGCCCGCGTGCACAGCGGCGGTGCGGGGGGAGCTGCGCTCGGCGCCGTCGAAGTCCCCGTCAGCCTAAGCGGTGCCAGCGCAACCGCCTACAACCCTTTCGGTAGAGCCCGGCGGGACGCGAGCGCGGCCGCGCTCGTGCTCGACGACAAACCGGGCACTTTCTGGGCGACCAACCGCTACGCCGGCGGAAGACTCGGCCAGCCAGGCGTCGGGATCTACGTCACGCTGAAGCGGCCGCTGGTTGCCAGCGAGCTCCTGCTCGGGACGCCGACGCCCGGTTTGGGCGTCCAGATCTGGGCCGCCACGGCGCCCGCCGCCTACGCCCCCGGCTCGCCACAACTGCTGGGCAGGCTCGGCTGGCAGCTACTGGGCGAGGCAGGCGACGTTGGCGCGCTGACGGCGATCGCGCTGAACGATCCGCGTCGGAGCTTCCGCGACTACCTCGTCTGGATCACGCGGCTGCCGCCGGCGTCAGGCGGCGCTTTGGTCAGCGCGGAGATCAGCCAGATTACGCTCGCCCAGGCCGTTGGCTGAAGGTTGGGGGCGGGCTCAACGACCCTCGGCTGCGCTGCGGGCGTAGCGTTCCAGCGCCAGCCGGCAGAGCTCGTCGACAAGCTCTGGGTAGGCCAGTCCGTCGGCCTGCCAGAGCTTCGCGTAGACGCTCGTCGCGGTAAAGCCGGGCATCGTGTTCAGCTCGTTGACGAGGACCTGCTCGCCGTCGACGAAGAAGTCGACGCGGGCCAGGCCGGCGCAGCGGCAGAGCTCGAATACCTCGATCGCCAGGCGCTGGACCGTGCTCAGCGCGGCCGGCGAAATCCGCGCCGGAATGACGAGGTCCATCCCGCCCGGCTCGTACTTGGCGGCGTAGTCGTAGAACTCCGAGTGCAGGCCGATCTCGCCCGGTCTCGACGCGCGGGCGTCGGTGTTGCCGAGTACCGAGCACTCGACCTCGAGCCCCGCGGACATGGCTTCGACGATCACGCGCTCGTCGTGCGCGAAGGCGGCGTCGATCGCGGCGAGGAGCTCGCGCCCGTCCTCGTGGACCTTGGCGATGCCGACCGATGAGCCCATCCGTGCCGGCTTGACGAAGACAGGGCGGCCGAGCGAGTCGAGGTCTGCGAGCAGGCGGTCGTGGTCGGCGGCCAGCTGGTGGCGCTCGATCGCGCGAAAGGCGACCTGCGGGATGCCGGCGGCCGCGAGCGCCTGCTTCGATGCGACCTTGTCGATGCACAGCGCCGAGCTTGCGACGCCGGAGCCGACGTAGGGGATGTCGAGGCACTCGAGGACGCCTTGGACGACGCCGTCCTCGCCATAGGGTCCGTGCAGCGCGGGAAACGCTACGTCGCAGCCGAGCAGCCCGGCGGCCGGCGTCAGCGCGAGCTCGACGCCGTCGTGGATCCAGCGGCCCTCGCGCGTGACCGTCAAGTCGAGGGCGGTATGACCGGCGGCGGCGAGACCTTCGCGGACTGCCGCCGCCGAGGCGAGCGATACGTCGTGTTCGCCGGAGCGCCCCCCGCCCAACACGGCGACGCGCATCAGGTCGTGCCGCTCGCGCCGCTCGCGCTGGTCGGCCCGCTGGCGCCGGTGGAGCCGGTGTAGCTACCGATCGTCACGGTGACCGTCGCGCCCTTCTTGACAACCGAGCCGGCAACCGGCGACTGCGAGACCACGAGGCCGTTCTCGGTGGGGTCGGTCACCGGCTGGGTCGTCGAGGCCGCGGTGAGACCGGCGGTCTGGAGGTCGGCGGTGGCGACCGCCAGCGTGTCGCCGGTGAGGTCCGGCACGGACGCGGTGGTCGGGATCTTTGCCACCGTGAGGGTCACGATCGAGCCCTCCGGCGCCTTCGCTGTGCCAGGCTTCTCGGAGATCACCTGTCCGGGCGGGAGTTGCGAGCTGACCTTGACCTCTTTGACCTGGAAGCCGTCCGCGAGCAGCACCGACTGGGCATTGTCGAATTGCAGACCGACGACGTCGACGAGCGCGACGCGGGGGGCGCCGCCGGAGACGGTCAGCGCGACGACGCTCCCCGAATCCGCGACGCTGCCGACGCCCGGGTTGGTCGAGATCACGTAGCCGCTCTTGACGCTGGTCGACGGTTGCTGGGAGGTGCTGTAGCGGAAGCCCTTGTGTCTGAGAGCGTACTCGGCGTCCGCCAGCCGGTCGCCCGTGACGTCGGGGACGGCCTTGGCGGCAGCCCCGCTGGAGACCGTGATGGCGACGGTGTCGCCCTTTGCAATCTGCGTGCCGGCGGCCGGGTTCTGTGCGATGACGGTGCCGTTTGGGTATATCGACGAGCTCTGCAGAGTGGCCGGCGGGACCTGGAATCCGTCGTGCTCGAGCTGGGCTATCGCCTGGTACTCGTTGTCGCCGGTGACGCTCGGAACGGTCTTGTGCGCCGCGAGCAGCAGGTAGAGCAGCGCGACGATCGCCGCGGCGGCCAGCAGCGCACCGAACAGTGCCCACGGCCACATCGGACTACTGCGCCGCGACGGCGGTGGGCCGCCGCTGATCACGCTCGTGACGTTCGGATCCCAGTGACTCGGCTCGCCGTAGGAGACCG
The DNA here is from genome assembly GCA_003133565.1 of Solirubrobacterales bacterium. Taxonomy (GTDB): domain Bacteria; phylum Actinomycetota; class Thermoleophilia; order Solirubrobacterales; family Solirubrobacteraceae; genus Palsa-513. The sequence goes on along the minus strand of PKYB01000047.1, from coordinate 25,046 downwards.
CTGCGGGTAACAGCATCTGTGTCCCCGGGGCACCGGGGCGCGGCGCCGGGGCGCCGATCGCAGGCAGCACTACCGGCGCAAACGACGCGGTCCGGCTGCCGTCCTCGGCGCGCAGGCGCTCGCGCTCGCGGTTGAGGGCGTCGAGGAACTCGTCGGCGTCGGCGAAGCGTTGATCCGGATCCTTGGCGAGCGCACGCAGGACGATCGCGTCCAGCTGCGGCGAGATCGAGGAGACCAGCGAGCTCGGCGGCCGCGGCGGCTCAGAGAGATGGCGCAGCGCGATCGCCACGACAGATTCACCCTCGAAGGGGACGGTGCCCGTGAGCAGCTCGTAGAGCAGGATGCCGATCGCGTAGAGGTCACTGCGTGGCCCGACCGCCTCACCCTGCGCCTGCTCGGGGGAGAGGTAGCGCGCAGTGCCCATGATGGAGCCGGTTTGGGTGATTTCCGATGCGCCGGCGCGGGCGATGCCGAAGTCCGTGACCTTGACGCGACCCTCGCTGTCGATGATCACGTTGTGCGGCTTGAGGTCGCGGTGCACCACGCCGTGACGGTGCGCGAAGCGCGCAGCGCGCAGCACCTGTTCGGTCAGCTCGATCGCGCGCTCTGGCGTCAGCGGCGCCTCTTCGCGCACGATCGTGTCGAGTGAGCGCCCCTCGAGCAGCTCCATCGCGATGTAGTAGGTACCGCCCCATTCGCCGCGGTCGTAGACGCTGACGATGTTGGCGTGGGAAAGCGACGCGGCGCTCGACGCCTCGCGGCGGAAGCGCTCGACGAACTCCGGGTCCTGCGCGAAGCGCTCGTGTAGCAGCTTGACGGCGACGCGGCGGCCGAGCTGGAGATCCTCGGCGCAGTAAACCTCGGCCATGCCGCCCGAACCGACGCGCGAAACGACGCGGTAGCGCTCGTCGATGATCGTGCCGGGGCTGATCTGGAACATCAAGTGCCCTTTCCGAGCAGAGCTTGGATGACCTGCCTGGCGATCGGCGCTGCAACCGTGCCGCCGAAGCCGAGCGATTTCTCCAGTGTGACGGCGACCGCTATCTGCGGGTCCGTCGCAGGCGCGTAGGCGATGAACCAGACCTGGCTCGTGGTGCAGGTGTCGCAGTCCTGGGCGGTGCCCGTCTTGCCCGCGACCTTGATGTCGAAGCCCTGCAGCGCCGCCTCAGCGGTTCCGTCCTGGACCACGTCCTCCATCATCGCGCCTACCTGCGTCGCCGTCGAGGGCTTCATCACGGTGCTGTAAAGCGTCGGCTTGACCTGCTGGACGATCACCCCATCGGCATTCGTCACGTAGTTCGTGAGGTGCGGCGTCATCAGGCGGCCGCCGTTTGCGACCGCCGCGGCGACCATCAGCATCTGCAAGGGAGTGACATAGAGCTGGCCTTCGCCGATCCCCATCAGCGGCACGTCGACGGCGCCGGTCGGCGGGATCAGGGTGCCGTTTTGTGCCCGTACGCCGCTCGCCGTCAGCTCGTCGGGCGGCAGATCGATCGGCGGCTTGCGGTAGTAACCCAGGCGATACATGTACTTCGCGAGCACCGCGCCACCGAGGTCCTGGGCAACATTCGCAAAGGCCGTGTTGACCGAGTCGGTCAGCGCGTCGGTGAGCGTGATTTGCCCGTAGCTCGTCTTGGCGTCGTTGTTGAGCGGGATGCCTTCGAAGGTCTGGGGCGAGTTGCCGTTGATGATCGAGGTCGGCGTGAACTTCCCGCTGTCGATCGCGGCGATCGAGGTGACGACCTTTTGGATCGATCCGGGAAAGTAGCGCGACTCGCTGACGCGGTCGAACTCCGAGCTGCCGCCGCTCGTGGCCCTGCCGCTGGGGATGAGGTTGGGGTCATAGCTCGGGTTCTCGGCGAAGACCCTGATCGCGCCGGTGCTCGGCACCATGGCAACCACCGCCCCATCCAGGTGGGTCGCCTCGAGCGCGCTGGTCGCCACCTGCTGTGCGTTTGCATCGAGCGTCGTGTAGACGCTGTCGCCAGCGGTCTGCTTGCCTTCGAGCTGGTCGATCACCGACTCGTGCTGGAGCGGCGTCCCGGTCAGCACGCTGTTGCGGTAGGCCTCGAGGCCCGCATCGCCCTGGTTGGGGAAGGCGAAACCGACCGATGCGGCAAACAGTGAGCCAAACGGGTAGAAGCGGGTGTAGGCGCCGCCCGGTTGGCTGATCGAGTCTGCGAGCAGCGTGCTCCCGTTCTCGGCGTAGATCGACCCGCGCTTGATGTGCTGGGTCTCGAGCAGCGTGCGGGCGTTTAGTGCGTTGTTTTGCAGTGCCTTGGCGTCGAACACGGTCCAGCGCGACGTGAATCCGATCAGCAGCGCGAACATCAGGACGACAAGGGCGAACAGACGACCGATCGGCTTGTTCATTGGCCCTGGATCTCGTCGAGCTCGAGCTGGCGTACGAGGTTGGTCGCGCCGTCTTGCGAGCGCAGCTCGTTGTTGAACAGGCGCCCGCGCTCGAAGCTGCTGAGCTCCGCCTCGGTCACTCCCGAGACGAAATACTCGGTGTAGAGGTGGATGCCGTCGGGGAGCGTGTAGGGAAATCCGTTGTAGATCGTGACCTGTCCGGTGTTGTCGGTGCTGACGAAGTACACGGCCTGAGCGGCGAGAACGAGGCCGGTCGCGATGATTGCCACGACGCCCAGCAGCACGGCGGTAACACGCAGACGGCGGGCGTAGCGGCGGCGCGGCCTGCCGGCGCGGGTCGAGCCGACCACCGGCATCCGCGGCGCGATGCGGCGGCTGCGCGGAGTCCGCGGCGGTCGGGTGTAGTAGCCATCGCGAAGCGTCTCGGGCGCGATCCCGGCACCGGGCATCGTGTCGGGCACGGTCTGCGCCGGCACCTGCGCAGTCTCCGGCCTCGTTGGCGCCTCGACGTCGGCAGCAGCCCGCGAGCTGAGGGGCTCGGCGGGCTCGGCGGATTTGGCTGGGCGCGGTGGCCCCCCTGCCACCTCCTCGAGGCGGAACAAGATGACGGTGATGTTGTCGCGGCCGCCCGCCGCGTTGGCCTCAGCGATGAGCGCACGGCCGGCACGGGCTAGTGTCGAGTTCTCGCCAATGATCTCCGCCAGCCGCGCTTCGGGCACCATCGAGGTCAGCCCGTCGCTACAGAGCAGGTAGATGTCACCGTCGACGCCGTCGAGCGTAACCGTGTCGACGTCGACCTCGGGCTCGGGCCCGAGGGCGCGCGTGATGATCGAGCGTTGGGGATGCTCTTCGGCCTCCTCCGCTGTGAGCTGTCCTTGGCGGATCAGCTCCGCGACCAGCGAGTGGTCGTGCGTCAGCCGATCGAGCTTGCCGTCATGGATGCGGTAGGCGCGGCTATCGCCGACGTGCGCGACCGAGACCTCGTAGGGCCCGACGTAGGCCGCGGTGAGCGTGGTGCCCATGCCGGCGTGCTTGGCGTCCTCCTGGGCCCGAGCATAGATCTCGGCGTTGGCTTGCTCGGCTCGCTCCGCGAGGCGTGCCGCCGCGTCCTGGTCGGGGTCGATCGAAAGCTTGGCCGCGAAGAGCTCGACGGCAATCCGCGATGCCACCTCGCCGGCCTGCGCCCCGCCCATCCCGTCGGCAATCACGAACAGGGGCGCACGCTCGAGGAAGGAGTCCTCGTTGGCCCGGCGCTGACGGCCGGTGTCCGAATGGGAGAACTTTTCGGCGACGCGGAGCATCAGCCGTCCTCGTAGGTGAACTCGCTGTCACCGATGCGGACCCGGTCGCCGTGGTGCAGCGGCGCGAGCCCGTGTAGAAGTTCTTCGTTGAGATAGGTGCCGTTGGTCGAGCCGAGGTCCTCGAGGACGACGAGGCCGCCCTGGAGCACGACGCGCGCGTGTCGCGAGGACGCAAACGGGTCGCTGAGGCGAATCTCGGCCGCGTCGCCGCGACCGAGCACAGCTCCCGTCCCAATGTCGTAGATCATTCCGGCAGCGTGACCGGGCGCTCGCTCGACGACCAGTCGAGGTTCGCCGCGCTCACCGACGCCCGCCTGCGACGCGGAGTAGATGCCGGTGCCAGCGTCTGCAAGGTTGGGCACTCGGCTCGTGCGAAGGTCACGGCTCGCGCTCCGTGCGACCCACAGGACGAACAGGTAGAGCACGGCAAGGAAGCCAAACTTGAGAGCCACCGATACTGGCTGGAGATTCGACACCCTGCGTCCTCCGGGTCAGCTTTTGCGTGGTTGTCGCCGCACCTCAGTGGACCTCGAAGGTCAGGTCGGCGGACCCGATCTCGATGACGTCGCCGTCGGTGAGCAGCGTCGGAACGAGCATCGTACGGGCATTCAGGCGCACCCCGTTGGTCGATCCGAGATCGACCAACAGCCAGCCGCCGGGGTCGGGGATGATCTCGGCGTGGCGGCGCGACACGTCGGTTGAGGAGAGGACGACGTCGGCGTCCGGGCTGCGCCCGATCACGGCACCGTGCACACCGATTGGCGTGCGCGAGGCGCCGTAGACGAGAAACGCTTGACCTGAACCCGAGCCCCTCGCTGGGGGTCCGCGGCGCGGCACCGGCTCCGGAGCGCTCGTCGCGCGCGCGAGCGAGCGCTCGTGCTGGACGAGATTGGCCTCAATGCCGCATTCGCCGAGCGTGAGGCCGCGATCGGTGCGCAGCTCGATGTGGGGTTGGGATTGCAGTGCGAGGTGCTCGGCGCGCGCATGCTCGAGCAGGAAGGCGGCGAGCTCCTCTATCAGCGCGTTCTCGATCGGCGCGAGCTGCCGGCGATCCTGCGGCGAGAGCCAGACGATGTACTCGTTGGGCACGTAGGTGCTCGAAAGCGAGCTCTGGCGGTGGCGGTCCATCTCGCGCGTGAGTCGACGAGCGAGCTCGACGGGCCGGATCTCGCTGCGGAAGGCGCGGCCGAACGCCCCTTCGACGAGGCTGGCGATCCTGGTTTCGAGGTTGCGTAGAACGCTCATCGCTGCGCGGCACCGGCGCCCGAACACGGCGCCGGGGCTAGCGCCATGCTACGCGACGCTCGCGCGCGCGGGTACGCGGATGTGGCGCTGGCGAAAGCTCAGGGCGACGAGGCAGGCGAGGGCCGCGGCGCCGAGCGGGAGCGGCGGCCCGGGCGCGCCCAGGTGATGCGCCAGCAGGGCACTCACGAGGATCAGACCGCCGGCCCAGGTGATTGCGGCGACGATGCGCGCCACGAGCAACGTTTCGCGCAGCGCCCACGGCAGGATGAGTGCCGCCACTGCCCAGAGCAACGCGGGCGCTAGACGGCCCGGCGAGCAAAGCGGAGCGAGCGCGTGTGAGAGGGCGCCGGGGACCGACCCCTGCCAGCTCGCGCGCGGTTGGGACCCGGGGGCCACGCCGAGGAGAAACCGCTTGCCCACGAGCTCCTCCGTTAGCGCGACCCACCAGTAGCCGACGGCTCCCAGCGCGGCGCGGCGCCAAGCCGAGATCCCTCCGGCACGGGCGGCGATACCGGGAAAGGCGGCTGCCACGCCAAGCGCGCCGAGCACCGGCGCGAGGGCCGGCACGGACCACAACCACGGGTCGGACGCGAGCAGCAGCGGGACGGGCGCGATGGCCACGCAGAGAATCACCGAGGTCCCGGCCTGCCCACTCAGCGCGAGCCAGACGACGGCGCCAAAGGCGAGCAGAAGCCAGCCGGCGCCCGGAGCGATCGCGACGGCGAGGAGCGCGACCGCGCTGACGAAGACATCGGTTGCACGCGAATGCGGGCCGAGTACCGTGGCGAGAGCGCTCACGGTCAGTACCGCAGCGCCGATCGCGGCGACAAGACGCTCCGCGCGGGGGGTGAGGCCGCTGGGCGCGCGGCGCCCAAGGGCCTGCGGCGCAACGGTGCCAGTGGCGCGGCGTTCGCTGGCCGAAGGTGTGGGTGTACCAGTGGTGTGATGCTCCGCACGGCGGCGGGCGGCGGGGCCGGGCGTGTCGCGCTCGCCGCCACGCCGGGCAGGGGTGGCATCGGAGTGGCGTCGGGTGAGACCGAAGATGCCACGGCTCGCCGGCTTGCCGGCGAGCGTCGCCGTCAGAGCGTCGCGCAGGTCGGCGACGGTGCCGCGTTTGGCGGGCTCGGGGCTTAGCGCGCGATCGATTCCGGCGCATAGCCGGATCGGAAGATCGCCGCGTACGCTTGCAAGCGAGGGCACAACGAGCCCCAGCCGACGGGCCGTCACGGCCGCCGTGGCGCCGCGCAGCGGGTTCTCCCCACCAAACCCTTCGTAGAGCGTGAGGGCGAGCGCGTAGAGGTCGCTCGCCGGCGTCGCCGCTTTTCCCTCGGCCTGCTCTGGGGCCATATAGGCGAACGTGCCGATGACATCGCCGGCACGAGTGAGCGGCTGCTCATCGGCGATGTGGGCGATACCGAAGTCGGCGAGCTTTGCCGGCACCCCCGTGCCCGGCGAATCGGCCGCGACAATCACGTTCTGGGGCTTGACGTCGCGATGCACAACGCCGCGTGCGTGGGCGTGACTGAGAGCGTCGGCGAGCGCCACGCCGATCCGGATCAGCTCCCGGTCTCCCAGCCGTTTTTGCGCGTAGAGCTCGGCGAGCGACGGGCCCGCCACCAGCTCGGTGACGAGGTAATAAGCGCGGTCGTCGGCGAGCGCTTCGTAGAAAGCGACGATCGCCGGGTGTGACAGGCGAGCTGCCGCGAGCGCCTCGCGGGCGATCCTACGGCGGTCCTTGTTCTCGTCGTCGAATTCGCGGGGGATCCGCTTGAGGGCGACGTTGCGGCGCAATCGCTCGTCGCGCGCCACCCATACTGTGCCGTGTCCGCCCGATCCGAGCGGTTCGATCATCCGGAAGCGCCCGAGCACGAGATCGCTATGCGGATCGCTGTGAGGATCGCCGTCGTGATCGCGGGCCGCCACGCGCGGACCCCGCGGGACAGTGGGTTGCGGGACAGTGTTCACCCGCGCGCCTTCGTCGTGAACCGGAGCTTTCCTGCCAGCAACGCGCGATGATCGGAAACTTGCATGGAACGCGGGCAAGTCGTCCGTGAGTAATAGTGACGGTGCCAAATCCCCCGCAAGGAGCGGTTTTGTCGTTCTTCGAAGAGGGTGATGAACCCCGCCGCGCAATCGAATCACCGCCTCCCCGGCGCACAGCGAGTCGAGCCCCAGGCGCTCGTCGCGTGCCGCTGGACGAGCGCACTCTCTTCGCGCGTCGAGCGGGCGCCATCGCCATCGCGCTTGTCGTCGTAATCCTTGCCGTGCTGGGGATAAAGCTCTTCATCGCAAGCCAGGAGACGCAGTCGCTGAAGAACTACAACTCGCAGGTGACCACGCTCGTTGAGGAGCAGCAGAGCCAGGTCTCGACCCCGTTCTTCAACACTCTCAACGGCGCCGCCGGCGTGACCGGCACATCTTTGGTCACGCTCCAGACCTCGCTCAACGAGGACGCGGTAACAGCAAAGCAGGAGGCTCAGGAGGCGGCCGGCTGGAGCGTGCCGTCGCAGATGGCAGGGGCGCAGCAGAACTTCCTGCTTGTCGTCGACCTCCGCCTGGAAGCGCTGGAGCAGATTCAGGCCGACATCACGCCGGCGTTCGGGTCGACCGGCGCGACGACGGCGATCGAGGACATCGCCGGTGCGATGAGAATGCTCGCCGCCTCTGACGTGATCTACGCCGTGCGCGTCGAGCCGTTGATCGAGGAGGCGCTCGAGAACGACCACATCCAGGTCGCATCGGTCGGCACCAACGGCATTCCGGTCAGCGGCCAGGATGTCGTATCGAGCACGTTTCTGCCGAGCGAGTCCTGGACGCTGACGAGCTACGTCGCCGGCAAGATCCTCGGCGCCACGCCACCCAATCTTGGTGGCCCGGCGCTGGTCGGGACGGTCGGCGACGCGCTGACCGGTGTGAACGTCGGCTCGGAGCAGCTGGTCACCCCTGGGATCAACCAGGTGCCCTATTCGCAGGGCATGGTCTTCAGCGTCAACTTCGATAACGACAGCGACAACACGGCCTACGACGTCACAACCAAGCTGACGCTGAGCTCGGCGACCTTCAGCCCGATAGTGACCACGGCGACTGAGCCCGACACGGTACCCGGCCAGAGCTACACGAAGAGCCTCGTCTTTACGCAAACGCCGCCGCTGCACGTGCCGCTCAAGCTCACCGTCGACGTCGAGCCAGTGCCAGGCGAGACCGATACCGCCAACAACAAGATCGTTTACTACATCGAGCTGACGTAGCGCGAGCGGTGCGGCCGCCGGTTAGCGTCAGCGGTCGATACGGTTCACGATGTGGGCTTCGCGCTTAACACGGCCGGCAACGACGTCGCGGTCGGGGCCGCCGTTGCGGCGGTTATCGCCTTGATCGCGTGCGGTGCGCTTGCCGTGACGCTACGCCGCTTGCGCGCGGCACAGCGCGCGGTGCTCGGCGAGCAACGGGCCACGGACGTCGTTTCCTATGCCGTCCGCCTCGAGCGGGAGGTCACGGCGCTGCGCGACTATCTCGACGACGTCGCCGAGGGGTTGAACGTGCGCCTGCAAAGCGCCGATGCCCGCCTCGATGGGGCGATTGCCAGGCGCGGCCTCGTCCATTACGACGCCTACAACGAGATGTCCGGGCGCCAGTCGCTGTCGCTGGTGCTGCTTGATGCCACGCGCTCAGGGGTGGTGCTGTCCTCGATCTCGCACCGCGACCAGGCGCGTCTTTACGTCAAGCAGGTCCGTGATGGCAAGAGCGAGTTGACTCTATCCCCCGAGGAGGAAGAGGCTTTGCGCCTCGCCCTGCTCGAGGACGCCTGAACGCCGCGGCACCGACGATGCGAATTGGCTTCCTCGGTCCGGAGGGCACCTTCAGCCATCAGGCGCTGCTCGATGCCGCCCCACCCGACGATTCGACGGCGGTGGCGCTCGCGACGCTGTACGGGACGGTGATGGCGGTGCACAACGGCGAGGTCGACCTCGCGCTGGTGCCGATCGAGAACGCGCTCGAGGGCTCCGTGGACGTGACGCTCGACACGCTCGCCGGCGACGCCGACGCGGTCACGATCGTCGGCGAGACCGTGCAGCCGATTCGCAACTGCCTGATCGTCGCCGACTCACTGGCGCTCGACGAGATCGAGACCGTCTACTCCCACCCCCAGGCAAACGCCCAGTGCGCCACGTTTTTGCGCACTCAGCTGCCGGGCGCGAGAATCGTTGCCGCCAGCTCGACTGCCGAGGCGGTTCGAGCCGTCGCCGGTGCTCCCGGCAGCGCCCAGGCCGCGCTTGGAAACCGACTGGCGGCCGAGCTTTACGGTGCCGTCGTCCTTTACGAGGATGTCGACGACGTTCCCGACAACGCGACGCGCTTCGTCTGGCTGGCGCGCAGCGAGCGCGCGGCGGAGCTGCGGGGGCTCGTCGAGCATGGCGAACACGCCAAGACCTCGATCGTGTTTTGGGGCGGAGGCGACGAGGCCCCTGGGTGGCTGGTCAGTTGTCTCGGCGAGCTCTCGACGCGCGACGTCAATCTGACGCGGATCGAGTCGCGCCCGCGCCGCATTGGCCTTGGCCACTACATGTTCTTCGCCGACCTTGCGGGCGGGACCGCGCAGGAACCGGTCACCGACGCAATCGAGGCGCTCCGTGGACGCTGTCAGGAGGTTCGTTTGCTTGGTTCCTACCGCGTGCCCTAGCGCTAGACTCGCGGCCACGCGCATGCCGACCAAGGTGCCAACCCCGCCGACGAGGTCCGCGTCGCCCGACGAGCACCGGCGGCGCGGGCGGGAGAGTGGCCGGGTGCTCGTGCTCAACGCGACGTTCGAACCGATCAACGTGTGCACGGTGCGGCGCGCAATCGGCCTTTTGCTCAAGGCAAAAGCCGAGGTCCTCGAGGAGGCGCAGTGGTCGTTGCACGCCGAGCGGATCGCGTTGGCCCGCCCCTTTGTGATTCGTCTGACGAACTACGTCCGGCTCCCGCGCGACGCACACCGTCGCAAGATCACGCGCCGTGCCGTGTTCGCTCGCGACGACTGGACGTGCCAGTACTGCGGGGTGCGTGCGAACCTGACGGTCGACCACGTGATCCCGCGGTCGAAGGGCGGCCTGTCGAGCTGGGAGAACATCGTCGCTTCGTGCGCGCCGTGCAATCGCCGCAAGGCGGACCGCACGCCGGTGCAGTCCGGCATGCACCCGGTACGGGCTCCTCGTCAGCCCCGTGCCGAGATTTTCATTCGCGTCTCGGCGCCCACGATCCCGCCCGCGTGGCGCGCTTATCTGCCCGCGGCGGCATAGCGCGCCGTTAAGCACAGAGGGCGCCCCGTGGGGCGCCCTCCCGGTGGACTTGGTCGTACAGGCTGCTACGCGCGTCTCCGCGACATCGTGGAGCCAGGTGTTCCGGAGGGACTAGATCCGGCGGCCTGTCCGACGGTGGTCCGGGTTGGATTCCGCTAAGCGGGTCCAGCCGACTGCTCCGACCTAGCGGCCGGCCACCTCCAGAGTCCCGCAAGTACTGTTAACCAACTGAGGACCACCTCCTTTCTCTGGTCCGAGCAGAGTAGCGAAAGGTGATGACGCTCGCTACTCCTGCGCCCGCAAATCCGCCACCGGGGCTACGCCGGCGCCGTTCTCGCCAGCCGTAGACCCGTTCGCCACGTCGTCGACGTCGGCGTCATCGGTCTCAGCGACCAGCGCGATGGCGCTGACGGTGTCGTCGTCCTTGAGGTTCATGAGGCGCACGCCCTGCGAGGCGCGCCCGTAGCGGTTGATGCCGCGCACGCTGGTGCGCTGGACCATGCCACCGGCGCTGATGAAGACGAGCTCCTCGTGCTCGCGCACGACGAGTGCTCCGGCGAGCGCGCCCTTGTTTTCGGTCAAGGTGATCGTCTTGACGCCCATCGTGCCGCGCCCCTTGCGCGGGTAATCACTGAGCGCGGTGCGCTTGCCGTAGCCGTTCTCGGTCACGACAAGCAGCTCCTGGTCGTCGCTGGCGACGTCCATCGCGAGCACGCGATTGCCCTTCTGCGAGACGTTCATCCCGATCATGCCGGAGGTGTCGCGGCCCATCGCCCGCACGGCGGACTCGAGCAGTCGCGCGGCCTTGCCCGAGCGCGAGACGATCAGAATGTCGTCCTCGCCGCTGGTGCGGCGCACGGCGACGAGCTCGTCGTCCTCGCGGATCTTGATCGCGATAATGCCATCGGCGTTGATCGGCGTGTTGTAGGCGGCGAACTCGGTCTTTTTGACGATTCCGGCCTGAGTGGCGAAGACGAGGTAGCGCCCCTCGCTGTAGTCGCGCGTCGAGAGCACCGACTGCACGCGTTCGCCCTCGCGCAACGGCAGGATGTTGACGAGCGCCCGTCCCTTCGCCGTCCGCGAGGCCTCCGGCAGGTCGTAGACCTTGGAGCGGTAGACCTTGCCGCGGTTGGTGAAAAACAGCAGGTAGTCGTGAGTCGAGCAGATGAAGAGGTGCTCGATGAAGTCGCCATCCTTCATGTCCATGCCGGTGACGCCGCGGCCGCCGCGGTGTTGCTGGCGGTAGGTGACGAGGGGCAGGGACTTGATGTAGCCCGTGCGCGTGATCGCGATCACCATCTGCTGGTCGGCGATCAAATCCTCGATATCGATCTCCCCTTCGGCGTGGGAGATCTCGGTGCGGCGCTCATCGCCGAACTGCTCGCGGATCTCGCCGAGCTCCTCCTTGATCAAGGCGAGAACGCGCAGCTCGTCGCCGAGGATCGCGCGCAACTCGGCGATCCGCTCGACGGTGTCGGCATGCTCCTGTTTGATCTGACCGGATTCGAGAGCTGTGAGCTGCGAGAGGCGCAGATCGAGAATCGCCTGCGCCTGAACCAGGCTGAGATCGAAGCGCGCGATCAACTGCTCGCGCGCTGCCTCCCGATCGGACGCGGCACGAATCAAATCGATGACCGCGTCGAGGTTCTCGAGCGCGATCAACAGGCCCTCGAGGATGTGTGCGCGCGCCTCGCGCTGGCTGAGCTCGTGCTTGGCGCGGCGCACGACAACCTCGCGCTGGTGCTCGACGTAGTGGTGGATCGCGTCGCGCAGGGAGAGCGTGCGCGGGACGCCATCGACGAGGGCGACCATGTTGACGCCGAACGTGGTTTGCATCGGCGTGTGCTTGTAAAGCTTGTTCAGCACGACCTTTGGGATCACGTCGCGCTTGAGCTCGATCACGAGCCGCATCCCGCGCTTGTCGGATTCGTCGCGTATGTCGGAGATCTCGGAGACCCGCTTGTCGTTGACCAGCGCGACGATCTTTTGGATCAGGCCGCCCTCGCCACCCTTCTTGACCATGTAGGGCAGCTCGGTGACGACGATCGCCTCCTTGCCATGGCTCAGCGGCTCGGTGTGCGCGCGCGCCTGGAGACGGACCCGCCCGCGACCGGTCTCATACGCCTCGCGGATGCCGGCGCGGCCGAGGATGATCCCGGCGGTGGGGAAGTCGGGCCCGCGAAGATGAGCCATCAGCTCCTCCACCGTGATCGACGGCTGCTCGATATAGGCGATCGTTGCGTCGATCACCTCGCGCAGGTTGTGCGGCGGGATGTTTGTCGCCATCCCCACGGCGATCCCCGAGGAGCCGTTGACGAGCAGGTTTGGAAAGCGCGACGGCAGTACGAGCGGCTCCTGCTCGTTGCCGTCGTAGTTCGGCGCGAAGTCGACGGTGTCCATGTCGAGATCGCGCAGCATCTCCATCGCCAGACGGGTCAGCTTTGCCTCGGTGTAGCGCATTGCGGCCGCGGGGTCGTCGTCGACGGAGCCGAAGTTGCCCTGGCCGTCGACGAGCGGGTAGCGCATCGAGAAGTCCTGCGCTAGGCGTACGAGCGTGTCGTAGATCGCCGAGTCCCCGTGCGGGTGGTACTTCCCCATGACGTCGCCAACGATCCGCGACGATTTGGCCATCTCGCGCGTCGGCGTGAGGCCGAGCTCGCGCATCGCGTAGAGCACTCGGCGGTGGACTGGTTTGAGCCCGTCGCGAGCATCGGGCAGCGCCCGCGAGACGATCACCGACATCGCGTAGTCGAGGAACGCCGTGCGCATCTCGTCCTCGATCGCGCGCGGTTCGATGTTGCCGCCGTTCAGGATCTCAGTCGCTATCTCCGATCACCCCACCAGCTAGACGTCGAGGTTTGCGACGAGCCGAGCGTTGGTTTCGATGAACTCGCGCCGCGGCTCGACCTGGTCGCCCATCAGCATCGAGAACACGCGGTCGGCCTCTACGGCGTCCTCGATGCTCACCTGTGCGAGGGTGCGCGACGCTGGGTCCATCGTCGTGGTGGCCAGCTGATCGGCGTTCATCTCTCCGAGCCCCTTGAAGCGTTGAACCTTCTCGCCTTTTTGGGAGATCGCGAGGACCTCGGCGCGCAGCTCATCGAAGGACAGCGCGGTGCCGGTGCGTTCGCCGAGACGAACCGTGAACGGCGGCTGGCCGGCAAACTCGGTGAGTGCGCGATGGGCTGTCGCGAGCTGGCGATAGTCCTTGGACTCGAACAGCCCGCGCTGGACGTGGTGCGTGCGCACGAAGCCGCTGGTCTCCTCGGTGACCCGGACGACGAGATCCTCGTCGTCGGTCTTGATGACCTCGGCTTTGTGGCTCGCCTTCGCGCCGTTGGTCTTCGCGAGCAGCTTGACGACGTCGTCAGTGCTCTCGGCACCATGCTCGAGGATTCCCGCCTCGGCGAGCAGGCGCATCACGTCGGAGCCGTACACCGCCCGCAGCGATGCCGACAGGCCCTCGTACTGGCGCGCCTGGCGCGCCAGCTTGAGCCACCGCGCCTCGGTGAGCTTCAACTGCTGCCCGTTGCGGTCGAAGATCTCGAAGCGCTCGAGCTTGTCGTAGACGAGGATCTCCTCGAGTTCGATCTCCTTCTCGATGTAGCGCTCTCGCTTGCCCTGCTTGAGCTTGTACAGCGGCGGCTTGGCGATGTACACGTAGCCGGCCTCGATCAGCTCCTGCATCTCGCGGAAGAGCAGCGTGAGGATCAGCGTGCGGATGTGTGCGCCGTCGACATCGGCGTCGCACATCAGGATGACCTTGTGGTAGCGGGCGTTCTCGAGGTTGAACTCGTCGCGGACGCCGGTCCCGATCGCTGTGATCAAGGCCTGGATCTCGGTGTTCTGGAGCACCTTGTCGATCCGGCTCTTCTCCACGTTGAGGATCTTGCCGCGCAGCGGCAGGACCGCCTGCGTATTGCGGTCGCGGCCCTGCTTGGCCGAGCCGCCGGCGGAGTCGCCCTCGACGACGAAGAGCTCGGCGAGCGACGGGTCCTTGACCGAGCAGTCGGCCAGCTTGCCGGGGAGATGGGAGTTCTCGAGCGCCGACTTGCGCCGCGTCAGGTCGCGGGCGTTGCGAGCGGCCTCGCGCGCCCGCGCGGCCTGGACGGACTTGCTGATCACGGCTCGCGCCTCGGCCGGGTTCTCCTCGAGGAACTCGGCCAGTCCCGCGTTAACGATCGACTCGACAAAGCCAGCCATCCCCGGGTTGCCGAGCTTGGTCTTCGTCTGGCCCTCGAACTGGGGGTCGCGGAGCTTGGCCGAGATCACCGCGGTCAGGCCTTCGCGGACGTCCTCGCCGGTGAGGTTCTCGTCCTTCTCGCGGAGCATCGCGTGGTCGCGCGCGTACTTGTTGATCGTGCGCGTCAGCGCTGAGCGAAAGCCGGAGAGGTGGCTGCCGCCCTCGTGCGTGTTGATGTTGTTGGCGAAGGAGAAGATCGACTCCTGGTAGGAGGAGTTCCACTGCATTGCGACCTCGACGGCGCCCTCGTCGCTCTCGCCCGAGAAATAGACGATCTTCTTGCCGACCGGCTCCTTGTTCTCGTTGAGGTAGGAGACGAAGTCCTCGATCCCACCCTGGTAGCAGAACTCTTTCTGAGAGCCGGCGCCGCGCTCGTCGACCAGCGAGATGCGCAGGCCGCGCGTGAGAAACGCCGTCTCGCGCAGGCGGTCCTCGAGCGTGCGGACGTTGAAGTCGACCGCCTCGAAGATCTCGGCGTCGGGCAGGAACGTCACGGTCAGGCCGGTGCGCTCGCCCTTCGCCAGCGCCCGGCCCTTGGCGATGTCGCCCTGCGGCGCTCCACGCACGTAGTCCTGAGTCCAGACGTGGCCGTCGCGGCGAACCTCGACATGCAGACGCTCAGACAGCGCGTTGACTACCGACACACCGACGCCATGCAGGCCACCGGAGATCTTGTAGCCGCCGCCGTCACCGAACTTGCCACCCGAGTGGAGCGTCGTGAGCACAACCTCGAGCGCCGGGCGGCCCTCCTTCTCCATCAGCGCTACCGGGATGCCGCGCCCGTCGTCAACGACGGTGACCGAGTTGTCGGCGCCGATCGTGACCGAGACCGCATCACAGAAGCCGGCGAGCGCCTCGTCCACCGAGTTGTCCACAACCTCATACACAAGGTGGTGCAAACCACGTTCCCCGGTTGAGCCGATGTACATCCCGGGGCGCTTACGGACCGCTTCCAGACCCTCGAGGACGGTGATGTCCTGGGCGTCGTAATCGGCGGCGGTGCGCTTCGTAGTCCTAGCCAAACGTCCTCCAATGACGTGACAAAGCCCCGGTGGCAAGCCCAACATCGCCGGTCCGGGGCGGGTTTGAGTCGTTGACAGAATAATAGCACACAGACCCCCCAGGCGGAGGTCGCAAAAGGGCATAAAATGCCTGCAAATCAGCCAAAATCCGGGCTCCGGCGAGCACCCCGCGCGGCGTCGGCGCGCACGCGGACCGAACGCAGCTCCACGCCACCAACCGCATCGTTGAGCGCGACCACGAGCTGCGGTCCCATGAGCTCGAGCTCCGCCGCCCAGACAGCGTCCTCGCACGCGATCTCAAGTACGCCCGAACGCTCGGCGACCGGCTGTGCTCGCTGGGCGATCGCCTCACCCACAACGGTCTCCCAGCAACCCTGGATCGCGGCCAGTTTGCTCGCCGGTTCGAGCCGCGCGCTGAGCGTCGCCAAAGCCAAGCTCAGCGGTCGCGGCGCGCGACGGTTCATCGGGTGAGCGCTCCGCCTGTCGTGCGTGCCAGCGGCTCGACGGCAACACGCGCGACGTCGTCGGCGTCCCAGCCCGGGACGTGCTCGAGCTCGCTCGTGGTAACCACGGTTTGGCCGTGCTTGACCAACGCGTCAGCGAGGCGGCCACGGTGCCCCACATCGAGTTCGCTCATCACGTCGTCGAGCAACATCAGCGGCACACGATCGCGCTCGGCGGCCAGCGCGTCGCGCTCGGCGATCAGGAGCGCTAGCAGCGCGACTCGCTGTTCGCCCTGCGAACCGTAAGCCCGCAGGTCGCGACGGTCGCGGCGCACGATCAGATCGTCGCGATGCGGTCCGTGCGTGCTGTAGCCACGGGCAAGATCGTTCGGTAGCGCCGCGGCAAACTCCGCGGCAAGTCCCTCGGCGTCCGTCGCCTGCGAGCGCGTGCGATAGGACAGCGTCAGCGCACCATCCAGACCAAGGTCCTCCGCGTGGCTCACGAAGCGCTCGGCGATCCGCTCCGTGGCGCGCTCGCGATTTGCGGCCAGGTCGAGGCCGAGTGTGGCGAGCTCGAGGTCCCAGGGCCGAAGCGACTGGGCATCGGCTCGTCCGGCGCGCACGCGCTGCAACAGGGCGTTGCGCTGCGCGAGGGCTTCACCGTAGCTACGCCTGGTCGCCGCGCGAGCCGGCCATAACGCGGCGACGAGCTGGTCAATGTGGGCACGGCGGAGCCGCGGTGCGCCCTTGATGAGCTCGAGGCGGTCCGGCGAAAAGACGCTGACGAGCGGCCGGTGAGGGGCGTCGAGGAGGCGCTCGAGTGGGGCGCCGTCGAGGGATATGCGCTTGGGTTCTCCCGGCGAGAAGCCGATCGCGATCTCGTGCTGGCCGTCCTCGTCAGAGCCTTCCAGTACGACACGCGTCGCGGCGGCGCCAAAGCGCACCAACTCGCGCTCGTTGGAGGTTCGAAACGACCGCGCCGTGCAGGCGAAATAGAGCGCCTCGAGCAGGTTTGTCTTGCCGCTGGCGTTGGCGCCGTGCACCAGCGTCAGTCCTTCACCCAGCGTCACCTCGGCATCCTCGTAGCAGCGGAAGTCGCGCACACGGACACGCTCGACTTGCATAGCGGTTCACGTGCCCAGGCGGATCGGCATGACCAGATAGACGAATCCACTGCCGTCAGCGGATTCGATCAGACCCGGGCGCAGCGGACTGGTCAGCTTGATCAACACCTCTGAGGACTCGAGACTCTCGAGTCCGTCGCGGAAGAATTCCGGGTTGAAGCCGATCTCAAACGGCTCACCCGCAAACGGGATCGGCAGCGTCTCGTGCGCCTCGCCGACGTCCGGCGTCTGCGCCGATACGCGGAGCTCGCCGTCGTTGAAGCCGAGACGCAGGGGCGCGTTCTTCTGCGCCAGCAGGCTGACGCGCCGGACCACCTCCGTCAGCTCCTCGCGTGCAACGCGCAGCTCGTGATCGGCGCTGTCCGGGAGGAGTTGCTGGTAGTTGGGGAATTGCCCGTCGATCAACCGCGAAGACAGCACCGCGCTGCCAGCACCGTTGGTGGCGTCACCCAGGCTGAAGACGATTTGGTTCTCAAGCCGCGCCACGCCGATCTGCTCGACCCCGGCCTGCTGGGCGATGCGCGCCAGCTCCTGCAGCGCACGCGCCGGCACGTTTGCCTCAAATGGCGCCGTCACCGCAGTCTCAAGCGTCGTCGTCTTCACGCTGAGGCGGTAGGAGTCGGTCGCGACCATGCGTAGTGAAGAGGCTGACGCCGACACGAGGATGCCGGTGAGTATTGGCCTCGTCTCGTCACGCGAAGCCGACCGTGCGACTCGTGCGACGGTGTCGATGAAGGCCGCGGCGTCGAGTTGGACAATGTCGGCGGTAGGCGGCTCGGGTAGACGAGGAAAGTCTTCGCCTCGAAGCGTGCGCAGGTGGAAAACGGCGGTTCCACAGACGAGCTCGACATCGTGCTGCTCGGCGCGCAGCTCCAGGGTCAGCTCGGAGCCGGCGAGCGCGCGCACCACATCGAGCAGCAAGCGCGCAGGAAGAACAACGGAGCCTGGCACAGAGACTGTTGCATCCAGTTGTAGCCGCAGGCCGACCTCCATGTCGGTAGCGCGCAGCTCGAGACCATCGTCGCCCGCCTCCAGCTGGACACCAGAAAGCGCCTGGACTGCGCTGCGCGAGGAGGCGACACGTGAGGCTGTTTGCAGCTCGCCAAGGAAAGCTGCGGTGGAGAGAGTGACTTTCATATCAACAACGGTTGTGAATCCTCATAGCTGTAGGGGGTGTGAGCTTGTGTGGATTGCCGTCATGCTCCCATGTCGTGGGGACGATGCTGCGCTCTCGGTGTGGAGGGACTGTGCGTAGGCCTGTGGTCAGGCCGAGGAGGAAAGCATTGTTGTGAGCGCTTCGATGTCGGCGAAGGCCGCCGGGTTGCGGGCGATCTGGACGACGACGCGGCGGCAGGCGTGAAGAACTGTTGTGTGGTCGCGGGCGCCAAACTCGCGGCCGATGCGCGGAAGTGAGTGGCTTGTCAACTCGCGTGAGAGATACATCGCCGCCTGGCGCGCCCAGGCTATGGGTTCGAGACGTGAACGTGAGAGGAGCTCGCTCTCACTGAGCTTGAAATAGGCGCATGCCGCTGCCTGTACTTGGGCGATTGTGATGTGTGCGGTCAGGGCGATGGTTAGGCCTTGGCGTGCGAGCGCCTCGGCAACGAGTGAACTGTCGAGTATGCGACGCTGAAGCGAGCCGAAAGCAACCACGCGCGTTAAGGCCCCTTCGAGCGCGCGCACGTTGGTCGTGACGCTGTCGGCAAGCAAAACCAGGGCGTCGTCGCTGATCTCGATTCCGTCGTAGAGCGCTCGTTTGCGCAGAATTGCAACGCGCGTTGCGTTGTCGGGACGCTCGATGTCGGTGACGAGGCCGGAGGCAAAGCGCTCCCGTAGGCGGTACTCGACGCCGGCGAGGTCGGAGGGTAGGCGGTCACAGGTGACCACGAGTTGGCTGCCGGCCTCGTACAGCGCGTTGAAGGTGTGAAACATCTCCTCTTCACTCCGCGCCTTGCGCTCGAGAAACTGCACGTCATCGATCAGCAGCACGTCGACGCCGCGAAAGCGCGCCTTGAACTGCCCGGTGTCTCGTGCGGCGAGTGCGGCGAGGAAGGCGTTGGTGAAGTCCTCGGCGGTGGCGTAGCGCACGGTCAGACCGCCGCCAAACGCATGAATGTAGTTGCCGATGGAATGCAGAAGATGTGTCTTGCCAAGGCCGGGCGGGCCGTAGATGAACAGTGGGTTGTAGGCCTGTGTCGGCAGTTCGGCGACCGACAGCGCTGCGGCGTGCGCTAGGCGGTTGGAGGTGCCGATTACGAACTGCTCAAAGGTGTAGCGGGGGTTCGGGCCGGTGTCCTTGGGAAAGGCCGCCGGTGGCGCAGGCGCGGCTGCGGCGGGGCCGTCGTCTGGTGCGACGCGCACCGCGATCGCGCGGCCGAAGACGGAGGCGCTGGCGCTGTGCAATGCCGGACCGAGTCGGCCGGAGGCCCAGGCGAGGACCTCTGGTGGCCCGGCGAGAACGAGCGTGTCGCCCTCGAGACCAACGCAGCGCAGGGGCGCAAGCCAAAGCCCGTAAGCGCGCTCCCCAACAGACTCGCGGAGTGCGAGTTGAATTTCCTGCCAGGTCTGCTCGAGGTTGCCCGACACGACGCGCGCCGTCCTCCCGTCATGGGTCGGCTCATCACAGTTAATGGGGGATCCGGCTAATCCCCGGAGCGGGCGAATATACCAACGCGTGCTGCCGTCGCTTGCTTGGCAGAGCGCATTTGGCGGGAAAAACGGGTGGCGTCGCAGGCGCGGGAGCGCGACCGTCGGCCCGCTATACTGGCTCCGACTGCGGCGAGATCTGACCGCCGCGCGCCTGGCGATGAAGCGCACCTACCAGCCGAAGAAGCGTAAGCGCGCCCGCACGCACGGGTTCCGCGCCCGCATGCGCACGCGCGCCGGACAGTTGACGCTGAAGCGCCGCCGCGCCAAGGGCCGCAAGCGACTCACCACCTAGTGGCCGAGCGCCAGCACGGCACTGCCTCGCGGCGTCCGACGGGGCGACTGTCACGTAGCGCGGAGTTCGACCGCGTGTACAGACAGGGTCGCTCGGTGGCCAACCGCTACCTCGTGCTGTACACGTTCCCACGCCAGGGCGACGGGCCGTCGCGCGTCGGCCTGTCGGTCGGGCGCAAGGTTGGGGGCGCGGTGGAGCGCAACCACGTCAAACGACTGCTGCGGGAGGCCTGCACGGCGCAGGGGCAGGCAATCCAGCCGGGCCAGGACGTCGTCCTCGTGGCTCGCGCCGCGGCGTTGGAGCTCGCGACGACGCGTGGCCTCGAGGGAATCGGCGGCGCGCTCGAGGAGTTGCTTGCAAAAGCCCACCACGAAGGCGGCGCATCGTCGTGAAGCGCATCGGCCGCGAAATCGCAGTGGCACCCCTAATCCTCTACCAAAGGGTGATCTCGCCGGCTCTCGGCCCGCGTTGCCGTTACGAGCCGAGCTGCTCGCGCTATGCGGTGCAGGCAATCCGCGAGTTCGGCATACTCCGCGGGCTCGTGCTCGCCGGCTGGCGGCTGCTGCGCTGCAACCCGTGGAGCGACGGCGGCTTTGACCCCGTCGCGGCGCAACATCTGTTTCGCGACCTCACACGCCCGAGCACCGAGGGCACGAAGACCTTCCCATGATCCAGGCAAACGTCATTGAGGACGCCTTTGGGCCGCTGATCAAGGTCTTTGAGCAGGTGCTGATCTACATCCACTCGGTCGTCGGTGGCAGTTGGGGCTGGGCGATCATCGGGCTGACGATCGTGATTCGTGTCGTGACGCTGCCGATCACGCTCAAGCAATTCCGCGGCATGGCCAAGATGCAGATCCACGCCCCGGAGCTCAAGAAGCTGCAGGCGAAGTACAAGGACGACAAGCAACGTCTCAGCGAGGAGACGATGAAGTACTACAAGGAGAACGGCGTCAATCCGCTCGCCTCCTGCTTGCCGATGCTGGTCCAGTTGCCGGTGTTCGTGTCGCTGATCTACATGCTGCGAACCGACTTGAAGAAGAAGATCTGCGGACCGGCACTGAAGGCTCATGGCTACATAACATCGGCGCAGACTGCCAAGCATGGCTGCAGTTCGGTGTTGGCCCACTCGGGTGCCTTTTTGTTCATTCCCGACATCACGGCGAAGGCGCAGGGCTGGGTGCTCGGCGTGCTGGTGGTGCTCTACGTCGGTTCGATGGTGGTGACGTCGTACTTCTCGACCGCGGCGATGGACCGTAACCAGCGCCTGATGATGCTCGGATTGCCGTTCGTGTTCACGATCTTCATCCTCCAGTTCGCCGCCGGGCTGCTGCTCTACTGGATCACGACAAACATGACGCAGATCCCCCTGCAGTGGTTCATCCGCCGCCGCGCGGGTACGCCGCCGCCGCTGGCCGTAGCGACCGCCGGCGCGAGTACCAACGGGCGTGCCACCGAGGGCGTGGTGCGAACGGCCGTGCGGACGAGTCCGGCGGCGCGCAGCGGGCCGCCGCGCCAACCGCCACGGAAGCGCAAGAAACGCTCAGGCCGGCGGCGCTGACGCTCGTGAGCGAGGCGCGGATCGCCGGATGACGATCGACGACACAGGGCCGGCTCCGGAGGAGGCGCTGCGCGAGGTGCTGGCGACCCTTATCGACGCCTTCGGACTCGACGCCGAGGTCGTGGTTGAAGAGCTGGACGGGGTGCTGCGCGGCACCATCACCGGCGCCGACGTGGAGTCCGTGGTCGGCGAGCGCGGCACCGTGATCGACGCGGTGCAGCACCTCGCGCAGCGAATCGTGCTGCGCGGCGGAGAGGGACTCCGGGTTGTCGTTGACGCGGGGGGCTATCGCGAGCGGCGCGAAGTGGAGTTGCGCGGGGAGGCCGACCGCGCAGTGCTGACCGCGGTCGCCGAGCGACGAGAGGTCGCCCTGTCGCCGATGCCGGCAACCGAGCGGCGCTTTGTTCACGAGTACCTGCGCGATCGCGGCGATGTTGGCACGTACAGTGAGGGAGACGAACCGAACCGCCGCCTGATCGTCACGCCAGCCGGGGCCTGAGCGCGAGGCGGCCTCGTTTCACGTTTTTCTCGGCGGTGAAACAACATCCGCCAAACCTGCGACACTCGCCGGCGTGGTCGCGCTGACGCCTTTCGAAGAGGGAGTAGTCACCGGGATACTGATCGGCGAGGGCTCATTCGGCGGTGATGGCAAGCAGCCCCAGGTGACGCTGCGAATGCATGTACGCCACGAGGCCCTCTTTCGCTGGCTGATTGAGCGCTTTCCGCGCAGCCGGCTCTACGGCCCTTACGGGCACGGCGGGCGCAGCTACTACCAGTGGATGGCCCGCGGCGTCGCGCTTGTTGAGGACGTACTGCCGCTCCTGGAGTCGCGCATTACGCCGGATCTGGACGCCTATGCGACAGGCCGTCTAGCCGAGATGCGCGAGCGCTACGCCGACTACATCGCGCGAATCCGCCGCGCCGCGTGAGCGTCGCCGAGCGCGTCGAGCAGCTCGCGCAGCGCCACGGACTGCAGCCGGCCGCAGGCCCGCGCTTGCTGGCGTTGCTCGAGCACCTGGCCGGCGACCCTCACGCGCCGACCGCGGTCAGCGAGCCAGAGCGGGCGGTGGACGTCCATCTCGCCGACTCGTTGAGCGCTGTCGATCTGCCGGCGGTGCGCGACGCGCGCACGATCGCCGACGTCGGTTCGGGCGCGGGATTCCCGGGACTTGTACTGGCGATCGCGCTGCCCGTCGCGCGCGTGACGCTGGTCGAAAGCGCCGGGCGCAAGTGCGAGTTCCTCGAGCGCGCCCGGGTAGTGGTGCAGGCCGAGAATGTTTCGGTGGTGCGCTCCCGCGTGGAATCTTGGGATGAGGGGCTGGTCGGCCAGGATCTCGTGACCGCGCGGGCTGTCGGGCCCCTTGCGCTGTTGTGTGAGTACGCCGCGCCGTTGCTGGTGCTCGGCGGAACGCTGGTGGCGTGGAAAGGCGCCGTGAGCGAGGCCGAGCTGCGCGCCGGCACGGCGGCGGCCGCGGAAACCGGCCTGGAGGCGGCCGGTACGGTCCGAACGGAACCCTATGCTGGCAGCGTGGATCGCCGCCTCGTCATGTACGCAAAGGTTGCGGAAACCCCGGCCCGGTTCCCTCGCCGGCCCGGTGTGGCGCGCAAGCGGTCACGCGGATAGCACTCGTGAGCCCAAGAGCCCGCAGCGCCGAGGTTTTGGAGCGGTCGGAGCGCCCACAGCCAGGCCTGGTTGGGCGCGGCGTCGCCGCGCGCTCACGGCGCGCGCCGGCGGCACTGAGTCGCGGCAGCGCAGCACGGACCGCTAAGTTGTCCGATGTGGGCGTGTTCGCGATCGCGAATCAGAAGGGTGGGGTTGGCAAGACGACGACAGCCGTCAACCTTGCGGCCGCGGTGGCAGCGGCCGGGCACCGTGCACTGATCGTCGACATCGACCCGCAGGCCAATGCGACGGTCGGGCTCGGACAGCCCCGCGCGCTGTCGCCAAACGTCTACGACGTCCTCTGTGGCGCGTGCGATGCTGAGCAGGCTATCCACGAGACCCCGGTCGACAGGCTGTGGTTGATGCCCGCGGGCAGCGGCTTGGTGGGCGCATCCGTCGAGCTGCCAACAGTGCCCGGATCCGAGCGCCGCCTGCACGACGCGCTTGCCCCACTGCGCGAACGGTTTTCGTTCGTCCTGATCGACTGCCCGCCCTCGCTCGGCCCGCTCACGGTAAACGCGCTGGTCGCCGCCGACAGCGTGATCGTGCCGGTGCAGACCGAGTACTTCGCCCTCGAAGGGCTCGCGCAGGTGCTGGACACGATCGGCCTTATCCAGCGCGAGTTCAACCCGCGCCTCAGCGTCGGCGGCTTGCTTCTGACGATGCACGACAACCGCACGCGCCTCGGTCGGGACGTCGAACGAGACGTCCGCGAGCACTTCCCGGGACTCGTCTTTGACACGGTGATACCGCGCAACATCCGCCTCAGCGAGGCGCCGAGCTTTGGTGTCCCGGTGACGCTCCACGCCCCGTTCTGCGCGGGCTCGGATGCCTACGTGGCGCTGGCGCGGGAGGTTGCCGGCGATGGCTAGCTGGCCGGGCACCTCGCCCGACTCCGACGGCCGCCAGCGCGGCATGGGGCGCGGCCTCTCGGCGATCCTTTCGGTGTCGTCGACACCTCACAGCGACCGCGATGATCTGCGCCAGCTATCAGTGGAGCTGATAGCGCCTAACCCCCACCAGCCACGACGTCATTTCGACGACGACACGCTGGCCGCGCTGGCCGGCTCGCTGCAGTCGCGTGGCATGCTGCAGCCGATTTTGGTGCGGCCGATGCCCGGCGGCAAATACGAGCTGATCGCGGGCGAGCGGCGGTGGCGAGCCGCCCAGCTCGCGGGCATCGAACTGATTCCGGCGCTCGTGCGGCCGCGCGATGACGCCGCGTCGCTGGAGCTCGCGCTAATCGAGAACATGGCGCGCGAGGACCTCAACCCGGTCGATGAAGCGCGCGCCTGTGCAGCCCTCGTTGAGGAGCTGGGGCTTTCGCGCGAGGAGGTCGGCCTGCGTATCGGCCGCAGCCGCGTCGCCGTGTCAAACCTCCTGCGCCTGCTGGATCTCCCCGACGAAACGTTGGAGCTTCTCGAACAAAGGGGCCTCAGCGAGGGCCACGGCCGGGCACTGCTGCTCGCAAACGATCACGATGCCCGGCGGACACTCGCCCGCCGCGCCGCCCGCGAGCAGTGGTCGGTCAGAACACTCGAGCAACAAGCCCGTGAGAGCAACCAGCGCGGCGGCGCGCCCGGGGGCGCGAAGGAGAGAACGACAGCACCCCACCCGGACCAGGCCGAGGCGTGCGCGGTGATCGCAGATGCGCTGGCGAGCGCGCTTGGTGCCGACGTGCACGTCGCCGTCGCGCGCGGTGGTACCTATCGCGCCGAGCTCACTTTCTCCTCGCCGCACGAGGCACTCGAGCTCGCGCGGCGCCTGCACGCTGCCGACCCCCGCTAGAATCGCGCCCTGCAACGGGCGATTAGCTCAGTCGGTTAGAGCGCTTCTCTGATAAGGAAGAGGTCCC
>PKYB01000003.1 GCA_003133565.1 Solirubrobacterales bacterium | reverse complement strand
CGAAGATGCTCGGAGCGGTAGCAGCCGAGCTACCGGCGCTTCCGAAGGCGAGGAGGGTAACGGCGACTGCCGTCACTGCAACGCCGGTTGCAAGCAAGCGCCGTCGAAGGCGGGCCGTGACCCGGCGAGGCGTCCTGGCTCCGATGTCGTGCACGTGTGTCTTGGCGTCGTCAGATCGCATCAGGAAAGCCCCTTGCCTGGTATGGAACGAGCGTCAGGTTGACGCCGTCAAGAATGGAAACGCGGAGAGGGCGGCGCGTCTGCCTATCGCAGTCCTTGCCAATCATCGGCCACCCCTGACCGCAAACAAACTCAGCACCTCCAGCGCCCAACTGTACTCCTCTGCGGACAAAAGGCATGCATTAGCTGCCTTAACGTGCTCTAACGCTTCCCCAGCGCTCCGCGTGGACCTCCTCGCGGCCGTCCTCGGGCTTGGTCACGGTCACGGTTCGATGAGTCCTTCGCGGATCGCGTAGCGCGTGAGCTCGACGCGGTCGCGGATCTTGAGCTTCCTGTGGATGTTGGCGCGGTGGGTTTCAACAGTCTTGATGCTCACCACGAGCGTGTCGGCGATCTCCTGCGAGGAATGACCCTCGGCGACGAGCTTTGCCACTTCGGTCTCGCGCGGGGTGAGCGACCGCTCCAAACTTTCGGCCTTGCGCGTCGGATCGAGTATCTCGCCCGACAGCTCAGAAAGCGTCGACGGGTAGACGAAGGGCTCACCGCGGATCGCGGCCCGGCAGGCGTCGACGATGTCCTTGTCGGCCGCGCGCTTCGCAACATAGCCGGACGCTCCGGCCACGACCGCCTCGGCTACGTACTGCCCGCGATCGTGCATCGAAAGGATCAAGGTGCGTATGTGCGGAGCGCGGCGCGAAAGTTCTTGCGCAGCCTGCAGACCTGTGAGTCGCGGCATCGCAATATCGAGGATGGCCAGATGGATATCGCCCTGCATGCAGCGCTCGACGGCGTCGGCGCCATTGTCGACCTCGGCGACGATCTTCAGGTCGGGCTCGTGCTCGAGCACGTGCCGTAGGCCGCTGCGGACCACAGCGTGGTCGTCGGCGATCAGTATCCGCATCGGAAATGGCACCGGCATGTCAGGCTCCCGCGCTCGGGTCCGCCACGAGGAGTCGAACCCAGAGACCAACGCCAGGCGTCGACTCGATGCTCAAATCTGCACCGATTGCCAACGCTCGCTCGCGCATTCCGCGAAGACCTGGTCCCTCCGCCGCTCCCGCAGCGAGGCCGTGGCCGTCATCGCCGATCTCGAGCACCACACCCGCGTCACCCCGCGCCGCGAGCTCGAGCCAGATGTTGGCGGACTCGGCGTGGCGCAGCGAATTGGTCAATCCCTCTTGCGCTACGCGATAGAGCACGATCTCGACATCCGGTGAACACGCGGGCAGCGGGTCCTCGATGCGCAGCGAAACGGATGGGCGCGCGGTGTCGGCGACGCCTTCGACGAGCGCCTCGAGCGCTTTGGATATTCCGAGGTCGTCGAGCATTCCTGGGCGCATCGTCCAGGCGATACGCCCGACTTCGTCGAGGGTCCCCCGGGTCAGTTCCTGGGCGTGCGCAAGCTCCTCGGCCGTCTCCGGCGAGCAGTGCTCGCGCGTTCGCTGAAGCTCGAGCAGGATGCCCGTTAGACGCTGTCCAATCTCGTCGTGGAGCTCGTGTCCGATCCGTTGCCGCTCACCCTCACGCGCAAGATGGGTGCGCCGGTTACTTTCCAATCTTTCCAGCTCAAGCCGGTCCAGCATCTCGTTGAAGGTCGAGATGACCTGCTCGACCTCTGCGCCGCCGGCTGCTTGCAGCCGCGTGCGCGGTCGTAGCAAGTCGATCTCGCGCATCGTGGTGGCCAAGCTCGTGAGCGGCGTGAAGGCGAGCCGAAGAAGCAGCGCGTTTGCACCGGTCGCGACGACCAGACCCAGCAGGATCACGACAGCGTCAGTCACGGTATGCGGGAATGGAACGTCTTCCGGCGTGACCAAAAGGACCACCGTCGCCACGAACAGCACGGTCGCGTTGACGACCACGACGCGCGAGTAAAGCGATTGGCGTCGGTAAGCGGCTACGGGGTTGAAAGCCCGATGTTTGTGTCCGGTTGACACGGGCCGCGCGCCACCGTTTGAACTCACCTGCCGAGCAGAAGCCGTGGGGTCGGCTGCGTCCACGTCGCTACCCCTGATTTCTACTTGCCCACGCTGAAGATAGGGGGCTCAATGTATACGGGCCACCGGCGCGATGCCGATGACAAAAGAACTTGTCCACTCCCGCTGTCAACGAAGGAGAACGAAGGCTGTGACCGTGCCACGCAAATCTCTCGGGGGAGAGGACGGCTTTACGCTGATCGAACTACTGGTCGTGATTCTGATCATCGGCATTCTTGCCGCGATCGCTATTCCGTCGTTCCTCAACCAAAAGACCAAGGCTTACGATGCGTCAGCGAAGGAGCTGGCGCGTACCGCTGAGACGACCACGGAAACCATTGGGACCGACAACGGCGACAGCTACGCGTCGCTGAGCCAGACTAAGCTGAACTCCTACGAGTCCACGATCCAGACGACTTCTGGTGGCGGCAACGCTTACATCAGCCTCGCTGGGCCGGGCAGCTCGAGCGCGAACACCTATTACGTTGTCGCGACCGCGAACAACACGGGTGACCAGTTCGAGATCGAGCGGACCGCAAGCGGCAACATCTACCGCTTCTGTGCCCCGCCCAGCACCACCGGGTTCCCCTACACGACCGGAGCTGTGACGACGAACACCGCCTACACGGGTACGACTGGCGGCTGCGTCAACGGCAGCTGGTAGCGGGCAGCGCATAAAGCAAGCACCGAAGCGTCAGGCCGAGACACCTTGGCAGGCTGCTGAGTAGATCTGTTAGTCCCCGACCGACCCGCCCTGAGGTCCAGCGGGACCATGCGCAGCGCGACACTGAGGTCCTACTCGATGTCCGCGGCGCATGGTCCGCGGCGATCGCCGCTGAGCGCCGCGCTTGCAGGACGATTGTCGCCAACGTTTGCATCGGCGCGATGCTGCTCGCGCGGGCCGGAATCCTCGCGCGCCGCGGCGGTCACCCACAACGCGCCTCGCGGGCGCAAGCCACGCCCCACCCGAAGCACCCGACAGCTGGACATCGGCCGCGCGGTCCGCTGTGTCCATCTCACTACCTCGATTCGCTAAACGCGGAAGCGAAATACAGCGCCCAACGTATAGAGACTTCCGCGCGATGCCGATGACACACAGAACGGTGTCCACTTCCATTGTCAACGACGGAGGACGACGGTCGTGACCGTGCCACGCAGATCTCTCGGAGGAGAGGACGGCTTCACGCTGCTCGAGTTGTTGGTCGTGATTCTGATCATCGGCATTCTTGCCGCGATCGCTATTCCGTCGTTCCTCAACCAGCGGTCCAAGGCCTATGACGCCTCGGCAAAGGAGCTCGCGCGTAGCGCCGAGACGACCACGGAGACGATCGCCACCGATTACGGCGGAAGCTACGCGGCGCTCACCCCGACGCTAATAAACAGCTACGAGCCGACGATCCAGACCGCCGCAGTCGGCAACAACGCCTACCTCTTCTCGGCGACCGGGACGAGCACTACCTACGTGATTGTGACGGTGGCGGCTATCACGGGCGATGTCTATGCCATCTCGCGCAGCGCATTCGGTGTGGTCACGCGGACCTGCGGTACATCAACAAGCGTCGCTGCCAACGAGCCTAGGGGCCTCGGCGGGACTTACGCCGGGACGATCTCCGGCTGTGTCGCCGGCAGTTGGTAGCACTCGCGCACCCCTACGTGTCAAGCAGCGATGTGGCCTGACACCTAGCTGAAGTAGATCTGCGTTCCCTCGGCCAACACACCCCCGACCTTCAGTGGGACGATGGGCGCCATGGACACGGAGATCCTCCTCTATGAGGGCTTTGACGAGCTCGACGCGATCGGCCCGTTTGAGGTGCTCAGTCCGCTTGGGCCCAAGCTGGTCACGCTCGAGCCCCGAGAGGCGGTCACGGCCAGCCACGGCCTGACGCTGATCCCCCATGGCACGCTCTCGCATACCCCCGCGCTGCTGATCGTGCCGGGCGGCGGCTGGGCGGCGCGCAACGAGCAGACCGGCGCTTACGCCGAGTACCTCCGCGGCGCACTCCCGGCCGCGATCGCCGAGCGTCACGCTCGGGGCGCCATCATCGCCAGCGTGTGCACCGGCGCGATGCTGCTCTCGCGGGCCGGAATCCTCGCGGGCCGCCCCGCGGTCACCCACCACACCGCGATCGAGGACCTCCGCGGCGAGGGCGCCGAGGTACATCCCGACGCGCGGTGGATCGACGACGGCGACATCCTCACCTCCGGCGGCGTCACGAGCGGCATCGACCTCGCCCTGCACCTGCTCGAGCGCCTCCTAGGCCCCGACGTCGCACGGGCGGCCGAGCGGCTGCTCGAACATCGCCGAGTCGACACGGCGCAGACCTAGCGGGCGCGCGCGGGCGATCCCGCGGAGATCTCGGCGCCCGTTGCGGGCGTTCGCCGGAACTTGTGGGGATAATGCTCGTTCGTGCCCGCTCCGGCTCTATCGACGTCCGGAAGGATTGAGGCCGAGCCGAGCCATCAACCTGGCGCCGCTGCCAGAACGGGGATGGCGGCGCTTACATTGGGCGCGCTCGGCGTGGTCTTCGGCGATATCGGGACCAGCCCGCTCTACGCGGTGCAGGCGGTCTTCACCTCCGATGGCCACGCGGTGCACGTCAATCAGCCGGAGGTGTACGGCGTCATCTCGCTCGTGTTCTGGTCGATCACGATGATCGTGTCGGTCAAGTACGTGAGCTTCATCATGCGGGCGGACAATGAAGGCGAGGGCGGGATCATGGCGCTCACCGCCCTGCTGCAAAACGCGCGACTGAAGCGCAGCGCGGTGACGGTCGGACTGGTCGGCCTCGGCGTTTTGGGCGCCTCGCTGTTCTACGGCGACGGCGTGATCACACCGGCGATCTCGGTGCTCTCAGCGGTCGCGGGGCTAAAGGTCGCGGTCCCGAGCCTCAGCTCGCTGGTCCTGCCGATCAGCGTTGTGGTGCTCACCCTGCTCTTCGCGATTCAGCGCTTCGGCACCAAGGTGGTCGGCAATCTATTCGGGCCGGTGATGGTGCTCTGGTTCGGCGTGCTCGGTCTCGTCGGCATCGTCGAGATCGCGCATCACCCGGGAACCCTAAGGGCTCTTTCACCGACCTACGGGGCGCAGTTCTTCCTCGACCACGGCGCCGTCGCGTTCATCGCGCTCGCCTCGGTGGTGCTCGCAGTCACCGGAGCGGAGGCACTTTATGCGGACATGGGTCACTTCGGCCGGGCCCCGATCCGCCGGGCGTGGTTTTTGATCGTCTTTCCGGCGTTGACGCTCAACTACCTTGCACAGGGCTCGCTGATCCTGCGCTCGCCCAAGTCGATCGCGAACCCGTTCTTCCTGTTGCTACCCGGCTGGGCACAGCTGCCGACGGTCCTCCTCGCCACGGTGGCAACGGTCATCGCCTCGCAGGCAGTGATCTCCGGCGCGTTCAGCGTGACGCAGCAAGCGGTGCAGCTCGGCTTCTTGCCGCGCCTGACAATCCGCCACACCTCAGATCGAGAGCTCGGGCAGATCTATGTGCCGGCAGTCAACGCGAGCATGTTCGTGACCGTCCTCGCGATCGTGATCGCATTCGGTTCCGCGACCGCCCTGGCCTCCGCCTACGGAGTCGCCGTCACCGGGACCTTTATTCTCAACACGATCCTCTTCCTCGCGGTCGCCCGGCTGCTCTGGCACAAGTCGCGCTGGCTGATCGCGCTCGGCGCCACGGTGTTCCTCAGCGTCGAGGTCGCGTTCTTTGCCGCCAATCTCACCAAGGTCGTACACGGTGGCTGGTTGCCGCTGGCGATCGCCGTCACCTTCTTCACCCTCCTGATGACCTGGCACAAGGGGCGCGAGATCGTGACGACCAACCGCAGCAGCGCGGAAGGACCATTGCGCGATTTCATCGAGCACCTCGACACGCAGGATTTCCCCGTTTCGCAGGTGCCCGGCGTCGGCGTCTTCCTCAACCGGAACCTACGAAGCACCCCGTTGGCGTTGCGCGCCAACGTCGAGCGCAACCACGTTTTGCCGGCGAAGGTCATCGTTGTCTCAGTCCAGATCGAGCAGGTACCCCACGTCCCCGACGCCGAACGCCTACGGGTCGAGCCGAGAATCATGTTCAGCGGAGCGACCGGAGATCCGCTCGACCTCCCCGTCGACTCAATCACCGGCGTCACCATACGATTCGGCTTCCTGGACGAGCCCGACGTCCCTTCGGCGTTGCGCCTCGCGGCCCAGCATCGCTTGATCGAAGGCATGCCCGACGTCGACCGCGCCACCTACTTCCTCTCGCAGATCACGATCGTGCCCACCGACGCCCCAGGCATGAGCGGCTGGCGCAAACGGCTCTTCGTCACGATGTCCCGCAACGCCGCCAACCCGGCCGAGTACTTCAGGCTTCCCGACGATCAAACCGTCACGACGAGCGCCCGCATCGAGTTCTGACCCACTCGAGGGGATTTAGCGGTCACATCTCGAGCGCCACTTACGTTCGCGAGGGCGATCCCCCGCGCGAGTGTGAACGTCGTGGCTGTGATCCCACTACGGCGGCTACTACCGCGGCCTGCTCCGCGTCGCGCATCGTCGAAAACAGCGGGAGGCTTACCACGCGGCCTGCCAGCCGCTCGGCCATGGGCAGCGGCACCGGCGTCTTCACAACCTGACGCCAAGCCGGCGCAGCGTTGAGCGCTGGCGCATAGTGGACGCCGGTCGCAACGCCAGCGTCGTGGAGCGCGCGGCGAAACGAATCGCGCCTCGCTACCTCGATGACGTAGAGATGGAGAGCGTGGCCGCGGCCCGGGTGCCGGGGCAACGGACTGACTGCCGTATCGCTGAAAGCTTCGTCGTAGCGATCGGCGAGCGCCTCTCGACGTTGCGCGTCCGCGTCGACTCGCGTTAGCCGGCCGCGCAGGAACGCCGCCTGAAGCTCATCCATTCTGCTGTTGACCCCGGGGTCAGTTTCGCCGTATGCCCGTACGGCACGGACACGCGCGGCGAGCGCCGCATCGTCGGTAGCTATCGCTCCCGCGTCACCAAGTGCGGCGAGTTGCTTCGTCGGATAGAAGCTGAACGCGGCGATCGTTCCGAAGCTTCCTGCCGGTCGCCCATGGAGTGTCGCGCCAAACGCGTGGGCGCAGTCTTCGATCACGTGAAGACGTCGGTCGCGCGCGAGCCCGCACAGAGCCGGCATGTCTGCGCAGTGTCCGTAGAGATGCACCGGCAGCAATGCCCGCGTAGCCGTTGAGACCGCGTCGGCTGCGGACTCGGCACTCATCGCCCCGGTTGAGTCCGCGTCGCAGAGCACGGGAATCGCGCCAGCGCGGGCGATCGCCGCAATCGTGGGGACGCAGGTATTGGCTTGCGTTACAACCTCATCGCCGGCACCGACACCGAGGGCGCGCAGCGAGATCTCGATCGCGTCAGTGCCAGTCGCGACCGCGACGACATGGGGCCTGTGGCAGGCGACAGCGAATTCGGCCTCAAACGCTCTGACCTCTTCGTCGAGCACAAACCACCCGCGGTCGACGACGCGCTCCAGCGCTAGCCGGATCTCGCCCATCTCAGCCTGCGCGGCGCGACCGGGGTCGGCAAACGGAACACGCAGCGGGCTCATCTGCGTGGCGCCGGTTAGGGTAAGTCCGCAGCCGGCGGGCGTTGTACGAATGAAGCAGCTCTGAAAGGCGAAGCAGCGGCGCCCCGGGAGGGAAGGCGCGCGAGCGCTGGGAGAGCGGCGTGTACGGCTGCTATGAACTTCGAGTAGTCGCGTTCGTACTCGTTCTCTTCGTAGGCGCCAGAGGCAAGGACGAGACACACGGCACCGGGTGAGAACGCGTCGAGCTCCTTCCAAACACCCGGTTCTACCAACAGGCCGCATGACGGATTGTCAAGATGGCTCGTGTCGTGATCAGTGCCGTTGTCGCAGTGCACATTGAATTCCCCCGCTGCTGCCACGACGAGCTCCCGAACGCTGCGATGCGCGTGTCTCCCGCGATGCGTATCGCTCGGCATGCCGTAAATCCAGTAGACCCGCTCGATCGGGAACGGCACCTGACAGTTGCCCTCGGCGAAAGAGAGGATGCCGCGGCCGTCTGCCGCCGTTGGTATATCGACCAGGCGCCAACCGGGGCGCCTGACTGCCGGCGCCGTAGCAGTCCTCCCGAAATCCCGCGGACCAGGCGGTGTTTGCAGCTCAGTCATTCAGAGACCCTCGGAATATTGCACCGCAACCCGAGTGCGATCGCAGGTTGTCATTCTGGCGGGGACAGCGGCGGACTGCCGTCACGTGGGCCCCACAACTTAGAGGGGTAG
This sequence comes from Solirubrobacterales bacterium, assembly GCA_003133565.1. Classification (GTDB taxonomy): domain Bacteria; phylum Actinomycetota; class Thermoleophilia; order Solirubrobacterales; family Solirubrobacteraceae; genus Palsa-513. Next base: position 4,104 of record PKYB01000003.1, on the reverse strand, counting down.
TAGTCGACGTTGATCTCAGGGATCATCTTCATCCTCACGCCGCTACGGAGCATGCGCTGAGCAAGGCCCCAGTCGTAAGGGAGGTCAAAGAGCCAGTCGGTGAGCTCGAGCTCAAATATCTCGGCAATGCCGGCGTGGTAGAGGGCTGACTGGAGACCAAAATGGGAATGCTCCGGAGGGAACCGGCCGAGCACCGACGTGGCGCCGTCGGGGTCACGCCGCTCCATGGTCCCGTAGACGAATTCCAGGCGCTCGCTTTGGGCCGAGCGGAGCAGACGCTCGATGTGCTCGGGGCGAAAAGCGTCGTCATCGTCCAATGGGGCAATCCAGAGCCCCTGTGCGAGACGCACCGCCTCGTTGTACGGCGGGACGCCGGCCACGTACCAGCGCGATAGCGCGTCGGTCGGGTAAGGGCCACGGTAGAGGAGGCTGCTATAGCGCAGACGCGCGTCACCAAAGCTCTCGACCGCCGCACGGGTCTCATCGGGTGCGTCGTCGCCGACCACGACAATCTCGAAACGCTGATAGGTCTGGGCGAGGACGGAAGGAATCGCGCGTTCGCGAAGTAGCCGCTCGTTGTCAAATGTCGGGATCACCACGGACACGAGCGGTTCGTTGTCCACGAAGGGCTCCGCGTAGCGCTCCTCAGCGCGCAACGCGCTCAGACGTTCGCGCTGCCACGGCTCGCGATCGCAAATCGCGCGCAGTATGTCGCGCGTCTTTGCCATCTCAAGCTGACTCGCATTGGCCGTCTGCTCCAGCTGCAGCTGGAGCGCCTGAATCTGGCGCGACAGCAGCTCGGTCCCGTCATCCACGTGCTGGCGCGTGCTGTCCACGGCGCGAGAGATTGAGCGCAGTCGCTCGCGAAGCGCGGCCAAAGGGTAAGGAAGGAGACCGGACAAGCGATATCGGAACCCTTGCCTCCGCTACGCCGTCGGCAGCCCGGGTATTCAGGCGGGTCCCGGGAGTCACAGAATAGCTGAGGGGTTGTCGGCGCCGCGTCAGGGACTCCGGCCCGTTAGGGCCTACCTCTCTACGCCGGCTGGTCCTGGCGCGCAGGCCGCCGCGGTCGCCTTCGAGGCTGGGTACTCCGGCGTGATGGACGCGCTGGTCGATCGACGCGGGCCGGTTGCAGCTCGTCGCGTCGTCCCTACACGTCGTCTTGCTGCGCGAGGAGCCCATCTATCACGCCGTCGAGCGATGGCTCGGCGAGTTGTGGCGAACGACGGAAGATGGCTGCCGCCGCCTCATGGAAGCCGACTGGTAGCCCGGTCTCAGCAAACGTGGCAGCGATCTCGTCCATCTCGCCGGCCCATCGCCAACCCTTGGTTGCAGCCGAGATTGCCGCGTTTTGCGCGCGGACCTCGAGCTCGGGCTGCGAACGGGCCCACTCGGTGAGCAGCGCCTCCTCGATTCCGCTCGCCTTAGCCGTCGCACGGATGGCAAGAAGCAGTGCCGCCGTGCCCTTTGTCCACGCTGCGTAAGCCATCTTCAATGCCGAGGCGGCCACTGGCGAGCCGCTAACCACGATGGCTTCCATCGGTGTCCCTGTGAACAGCTCTGCTGCTGCTCCCGCGTTTGTACCTGACAGGTACAACCGGGTGGTCCCGGAACTGCGCGGCGGGGGACCCACGATGCCGCCATCCACCCAGTTGTCCCCGAGGACAGCTCCAATGGCACGTGCCGTCGCCGGCGAGACCGCGTTTGCGTCGATCACGAGCGCGCGGCTACCGGCTAGCGTACGCGCGACGTCCAACGCTGCGTGCGGGGGACAGATGGACAGGATCACCTGCACGTCGTCAAAGTGCTCGGTGGCCTGTAGGCCAGCCTCCTCTGCACGTCGGGCGGTCGCCGCACTGCGTCCCGCCGGCCTCCAGAGCACCTCGTCTCCGCGCTCGACTAGCACCGCACCGACAGCGGCCCCCATCTCGCCCGGATGCAGCAGGCCCACCTTCACGGTTCGGAATGATCACAGACAGCGTCATACGCCCCCCGCAAGCGAAAGGATCTATCGGCCTCGACACTCCATCGCCACAGCCCCTAGAGCGAGCGGCGAGGCAGAGTGGTGGCGTCTCCGGCCGCTCGTGGTTGGCGTTGCGTAGCCTCTCGCGAGTGAATGTCTTACGCGTGCTGCATTGCGAGTCCGCGGAACGCGTGTTGACTTTGACTCTGCCCGGCGGCGGTCGGAGTGCCTGACGCCTATCTGCACGGTTATGCGACAGAGGAGCAAGCCCGGCTCCTCTCGCAAGCCGAACACTGGCGCGAGGAGCTGATCCTCGCGGGCACAACGCTGGCGCCCGGAACACGTCTTTTGGAAGTCGGCTGTGGGGTTGGCGCGGTCCTCGGGGTACTTGGTGAAACCTTCCCCGGTGTCGCTTTCGCGGGCGTCGACATCGAGGAGCGCCAGATCGCTGCGGCTCGCGCGCACCTCACCGGCCTCGGCGTGCAGGCTGACCTTCGGCAAGCTGACGCGCTTAAACTTCCTTACGCGGATGCCTCTTTCGACCACGTCTGGATGATGTGGTTTCTCGAACATGTGGGCGACCCTGTAGCGGCGTTGCGCGAAGCTCGGAGGGTGCTCGCGCCAGGCGGTGCGCTAACGGCGATCGAGGTTGACTACAACACTGTCTGGGCGTCTCCCACGACCGCCGCGCTGGAGATGCTGTTCTCCGCCATGGCGCGGGGTATCGACTCAGCCGGTCGAAGCGACGCTGGCACACGCCTCGCCGGCTGGCTCGCCGAAGCCGAGTTTGCGTCGGTCGATCCTGGCGCGCGCAATCTTTCCTACTCGGGCGCCGACCTCGCTCGCCAGACCGCATATGCCGCAGCGCTGTTGGAGAACATGCTGCCAACGCTCGCCGCGCTACCCGGCGTCACTGCCAGCCAACTCCGCGCCGGACTTGCGGACCTGCAGGCCTTGCCGGCCACTCCCGGCGCCGGCCTCGGATGGGCGGCCCACAAAGCCACGGCCTTTCGCTGAGCTTCGGCCAGGGGTGTGGCGCTGACGTCCCCGGCGCCATGGAAACGCTCGCGACACGATCGTCCGGTCAAGTGGTCCCGGATCGCGAATGTGGTTGTCCGCTCGAACCAACGACTAGCCGCTTCGGCCGGGGGCAGTATTCGGGCCTGGCGTGGCTGGTGGCCGCAGAAGCGGCAATGCGGGAACCTCGGCGGGCTGTTGCTTCTCGATCAAGCCAGCGGCTCTTCTCGCCTCAGCCGGTTGGGGCACATTCGGGGAGGCAGCGCACCGCAGGAGCGATCCAGCTTCAGGGCTTGGTGGGGGAGAGCTGTTCGGTCTCCGGGGCGATGCTCAGTTCCCAGGAGCCGTAGGCCGCGTTGGCCGCCGCTCCGCCCAGAAACCAGGTCGCCCAACCGTAGGTCTTGCGGTCTTTCCCGCCAAAGGAGAGCGTCACGACGCCAAGCCCGGTCAAGACGATCGCGCTCGCAATGCGCACGCGCCCCCAGGCTCGGAGGTGGCGGTACTCGGGTGGCGAGATGATGAGTCGCAGGCCCGATCGTGGCGGCGACGTCCACCACCCCCGTATACCTTTCGCATCAGCGTTGTTCATGGGTTTCTGCAGCGTTGGCGAAGTGAGCCCGAGGCAGTCTACGACAGAGGACACAGGAGAACCGATCGCGTTCACCGGTCGGCTCGCTCACCCAGACGCGGGGCGATCAATGCCCGTACGGTTGAGTGTCTGAGTAAGCGTTCGGCGAACACGCACGGGTGTCCGTCGGCGAGCACTCAGAGAAACGCCCTTTCAGAACAAGGAGATCAACGATGTCCGCAACGCTGAAGCTGACGCATAAGACAATCGGTGTCGAGGTCCGTCGTGGCGCGTACGACGCCGTGGTCGACGGCGCGCGTGCCGGGTCGGTCGAGCTGAACGACACGATCGAGATACCAATCGAATCTGGACGTCACACCCTGCAAGTCCGCGATGGTCGAAACTCCAGCGGAACCAGGACCTTCGACGCCGCCGAGGGCGACATCGTTGCCTTCCGGTGCGGCGGAAAGAGGCCTTTGCCGATCTTCCTCGCGTCCTTCATTGTTCCCGGCCTGGCACTCTCGCTCAGACGCGAGTAGGCGCAGCTACCGACTCA
>PKYB01000036.1 GCA_003133565.1 Solirubrobacterales bacterium | reverse complement strand
TACGCGACGTGGTGGATCCGTCAAGCGATCGCTCGCGCGCTCGCTGACAAGGCGCGCACGATCCGCATCCCCGTGCACGTCGTCGAGAAGCTCAACAAGATCGGACGGGCGGAGCGCAAGCTCGTCACCGAGCTTGGTCGTGAGCCGACGCCGGAAGAGATCGCCGAGGTCACCGGGATCGATCCCGAGGAGGTCGACTCNNCCGATCTCGCTCGAGAAGCCGGTCGGCGACGAGGAGGAGTCCGAGTTCGGGCAGTTCATCGCCGATGAGCGTGCCGAGTCTCCCTACGAGCGCGCCGCTGAGATCCTCACCAAGGAAGCGCTGCGTGAGGCGCTCGAGAATCTCTCCTACCGTGAACGTAGGGTGCTCGAGCTTCGCTACGGGCTGGGCGGCGAGCATCCGCGCACCCTCGACGAGGTCGGCCGGACGTTCAATGTCACGCGCGAGCGCATCCGCCAGATCGAGAATCAGTCGCTGAAGAAGCTGCAGAACCTCGCGGAAGCGCAGAAGCTCCGCGACGTCGCTTAGAGCAGACGGCTCGAGCGCGTAGGCCCCGCGCGGGGCCTACGCCGCTCTGGGAGCTGCGGCTGGACACCTCTGGACAGGCTCGGCGAACCGTCTATTGCCTTGCGACGACCTGGCTGACCCTCAACTATCGGCGGTCAGACGCCGATTCCACTCCTAGTCGTGATCGAAATCGAGAAAGTGCTCTGCGCGCTTGTGGCGTGTGACGGCTCCGATGTCCACCTCAAGGTGGGGTCGGTTCCGCTCGCCCGTATCGACGGCGAGCTCGGACCGCTCACCGCAGATGAGTGGCCCGTGCTTGAGTCAGCGGACACCGAGGGCGCGCTGAAGGAGCTGCTGCTGGAGAGCGGCCGCCTCGAGGAGTTCGAGGCCGACAACGACATCGACATCTCCCACGAGATTCCCGGCGTGGCGCGTTTTCGCATCAACGCCTTTCGGCAACGTGGCCGCGTGTCGCTCGTGGCGCGCGCGATTCCCTACCGCATCCGCACGATTCAGGAGCTCGCTCTTCCTCCCGCGGTCTCCAAGCTCGCCGACGAGGCGCGCGGGATCATCCTCGTCACCGGAACGACGGGATCAGGCAAATCGACGACGCTCGCAGCGATCATCGACCACATCAATACGACCCGTGCCGCGCACATCGTGACGATCGAGGATCCGATCGAGTTCGTCCACAGCGACGCCCGCTCGATGATCANNGACGTCATCCTGATCGGCGAGATGCGCGACGAGGAGACCGTCCAGACCGCGATCTCGGCCGCCGAGACCGGGCATCTCGTGCTCTCGACCGTTCACACCGTTGACGCTCCCGAGTCGATCAACCGGATGCTCGACTTCTTCCCGCCGCACCAGCACACCCAGGTGCGCTCGATGATCGCCGGCACGCTGAAGGGTGTGATCTCCCAGCGGCTCGTGCCGGCGGCGGTTGGGGGTCGCGTCGCGGCGTGCGAGGTGATGATGATGACCGGGCGGATCCACGAGGTGATCCGCGATGCCGACAGCGAAGTGGGTCTTGGCGAGATCATCGCCGAAGGCGCCTATTACGGCATGCAGACCTTTGACCAGGCCCTCTTCGAGCATGTCCAGGCGGGACGAGTCAGGGTCGAGGACGCGCTCCTGGCCTCGACGAGCCCGCACGACTTCAAGCTGCTGCTCGAAGCCCAAGGGCCAAAGAACTCAGAAGCACAACTGACCGGTGAGGCTTCGAAGCCGCTGTCGCTGGTCAGCTGAGCAAAGTCGCGCAAAAACCGCGCAAGCGGGTGCTTCAGTTGGTAAAGTCTTGGGGTATGTCGTTCGATGACACCTGCCCCGTCTGTCACACAGCCGAACTCGTCTGCGGCAAGTGGACGCTCTTGCTGGTACGCGACCTCGCCGAAGGGCGCAGCAGGTTCTGCGAACTGGAGCGCTCGCTCGCCGGCATCAGCCCGCGCACCCTCTCGCTGCGCCTGCGCGCGCTGGAGGAGGACGGGATAGTCGAACGCCACACCTATCCCGAGGTGCCTCCGCGCGTGGAGTACTCACTGACGAGTAAGGGCCACGACCTGCTGCCGATCATCGACAGCATGCGCGACTATGGCCGCCGCTGGCTGTGCGAGGAGATCTCGCAGGCACCGACGGCGACGCGCCAGTCGCTCGCTGCCTGAGTGCAACGGCCGCTGCGCTAGGCAGGAGCTGGCCAAGTGCCAGCGAATCGCTGCGAATGCGCTCCGGTCAGCTGCATTCGGCTTTGCACGCCTTCGCGCTCGAGGCGGCGCAGACGCTCGCCGCGGCGAGTGCCAGGGGCGATGAGGTCGGCTTCGAGGTGGTCCAGGAGCGCGCACGCTCCAACCGCCCAGCGCTCTACTGCTACCGCCCGCTGACCGCGGAGTTCATCGGTCGCCAGTGGCCCGAGGTGTCGGCGCGCCCGACCGCCGCGCGCGCGATCGCCGCGCTTGCCGAGGTCCCGGGGCTCGAGACCTACCTCGAGGCGCACCCGCAGGCGGCTGGTGATACCGGCACGGGCGAGCCCGCCGAAGCCGCCCTGCGCTGCTTCATCGCGCGCGTCTTCGACGGCTGTGACACGACTTTCGAGCTGGTGCCGGAGCGCTTCGAGCCGGCCTACCGCGAGCTGCACGAGAATGCCGTCGAGCAGCGCACCGAGCTCGCGCTGCTTGGCCTGCTGCGCGGCGTGAGCACCGTCTCAAAGGAGATCGCGATCGGCGAAGGGATCCTGCTCGCACCGCTGAAACGGCTCGGGAAGGTACCGCCAGATCCCGACTGGCTCCGCGACGACCGCCCCTCACTCGTAGTCGCAATCGACCCTGGAGAAGGTTCTGACGGCGTCGAGCGGGGGCTTGCGCAGATGCGTGAGCTGCAGACCACGATGCGCCTGTATGCCGGTGGCATCTCACTCGCTCCGCTCGCCTGGATTCACGCGGATGGCGCCGAGTGGCGTGCGCTGCCGCTGCCTCCCGGTGGGCGTATCGACGGCAAGGTCGCGTTGATGCCCGAGCAGCAGGATGAGCTGCGCGAATTCTGCGCGCTGATCGCGCGGCGGCGACCGACCGAAGGCGAGGCGGCGTGGGCCCTGGCCCGCTTCGAGCTGGGCTGCGAGCGGGAGAACCAACTCGCCGGCCTCACCGACCATCTGCTCGCGCTGCGCGTGATGCTCGAGCCTGAAGGCGCGCGCAGCGGCCGGCTCGCCGGAAGGGTCGCCGCACTGTGCGCCGAGGCCCGCGAGCGGCCCGAGATGGCCTCGCGCATCACGCGAGCGATTGCGCTCGAGCAGACAATGATCGCCGGCAAGGAACCGCCGCGTGACGCCAGAAAGCTCGCCGCCGAGGTCGAGGACCGTCTTCGCGCCCTCCTGCGCGACGTCATTTGTGGCCACTTGCGGGGCGATCTGAGCGTGCTTGCGGACGCCCTCATCTACACCCCCGAGGCTGACGCGGGTGCGGAGGACCAACTCGAGTTCCGCGTTACCCGGCGCGCCGAGTCGGCGGGGTTTGCAGCAGACCTGTTTGCGACGCCGCACCCGCCCGTGCACCCGGCGCCGAACCCGCCAGCGTCGGTGTCGCGGCGAACCCCCGCGCCGGCCGAAGACAACGTGTTCGATGCCCCAACTACCGAGAACGAGGTCGCCGCGCCGCCTCCGACGCCACGTCCGCGTTCCCGTCCGCGGTCGCGCACGCGGACCGCTCAGGGCGCCTGAACTGGCTCGCCGAACAGGCGCCGAGCGACGGCGCCGAGCATCTCGAGGTCACCCACCGGGCCGTCGATCTGCGCGACCACGGTCAGTGGCAAATCGCCGAGCTCCGCACGCAGGCGCCCGATACCGATCTGGTCGCGCTGAGCGCGCCGCTGGGAGTCGGCTAGAGACGCGCTGACCTGGCGGCTCAGCCGAGCACCGAGCGCGGGCACGAGCGCGGCCTCCACAGCATCAAGATCAGCTGCTCGCGCGGGCTCCTCGTGGACCCGGTTGACGATCAGCGCCCCCAGTGGAAGGTCGGCGTCCCGCAGCGCTCGGGCGAAGGAGAGAGACTCGCGGACCGCCTCCCCGCGGGGCGAGCTGACGAGCACGCAGACCGTGGCGGGATCATGCAGCAGCGCCTCGACGGCGCGTGCCCGTTCCCGGAAGCCGCTGATCGACCCGCCGACCGCGCCGAAGAACAGTGCGATCTCGGTGAGTAGGTCGACTCCGACCAGGCGTCGCAGGAGCGCGAGCGCGGGAGCGGCCGCGTGGCTCGCGACGCGCGCGCCAAAGCCGGCAGGCGCGAGTAGTAGCCGCAAGGCAGGGACGTCGAAGAACTGCATCAGGCGTTGTGGTGCGCGCACAAACTCGAGCGCGTTACGCGCTGGCGGTGTGTCGAGCACGATCGCGTCATAGCCCCCATCGCGGTCCAGTTCGTAGAGCTTCGCGATCGCGGTGAACTCGTGCGAGCCGCCGACAGCGCCCGACAGCTCGCGGTAGATGTGGTTCGCGAACACGCGCTCGCGGGCGCGCTCGTCCGGAGCAAGGCGCGTGATCAGCTCGTCGAAGGTTCGCTTGGGGTCGAGCACCATCGCCCACACCTCGCCGCGGAGCGCGATCCCGACCGGCGCGAGGTGCTCGCTGCTCAACAGCTGTGGCTCGTTGCTGAGCTCGCTGAGGCCGAGCGCGCCGGCGAGGCGTCGCGATGGATCAATCGTGACCAGGGCGACGCGCCGGCCGTCGGCGGCGAGGCCAATCGCGATCGCAGCCGCACTCGTGGTCTTGCCCACCCCACCGGTGCCGACGCAGATGCACATCCGCCGATCGCGGAGCACGTCGCGCAGCCCGACCTCGTCCGGCGGAAACGCCCCTGCGGTCGCTTTGTCCGCGGACTTCACAGGGCCTCCCCAAGGCCTTGCGCGAGCGTTTGCAGCTCCGCGGCGCCGAATTCGCCGCCGCGGCTGAGCGCGAGTTCGATCAGCGGCGTGCCCGGCAGGGCGCCTGCCAGGCGCTCGACCTGGGTGCGAGCGGCCCGCAGCTCGCGATCGTCGGCAATTGCCCGGGCGAGCGCTCTACGGACGTCCTCGCTCAGCGCTGCGCCTCCGGCCAGGGCGTCCTCGAGGACACGCGCATCGCCGTCCTCAAACCGGGCTGGCGGCATCGCGTTGACGAGCACTGTGTCGAGCTCGCGGCCGAGCTCACGCCGCAGCGCTTCCTGCAGCTCGAGTAGCTCGCTGACCGCGGCCTCCTCGGGTGTCGCGACGGCGAGCAGGGCGGTCTGTGTCCGATCGAGCAGTGCTTCGCTGATGCGCGCCGCCTGGCGGGCGATCGGGCCGGTCCGCGCGGTGCGGGCGAACGCCTGCGGAGCGGCGAGTAGCGCGATCGAGTGTCCGCTGGCCGGCGCATCGACGATCACCCGCTCATAAGGCCTCGCGCCGGGGATGATCCGCTCTGGCTGCGCGAGCTCCCAGATCTTGCCGGCACTCAGCAGCTCGGCCAGCCCCGGGGTCGCCGCGGCGAGGAACCCGAGCGTGCGCGTCGCGCCGAAAACATCGGCAAGCACTCGCAACGGTAGCTGCTCGTGGAGGTACTCAGCGAGCGCGCGGTCGGGCTCGATCTGGACCGCGTATAGGCGCTCGATGACCTCGATCTCGTCGTTCGGTGCGGGCGACGCGGGATCGGTCGGCGGGCGCCCGAAGGCGCTCAGAAGCTCGCCGCGCCCGCTCAGCTCGGCGATGACCGTGCGGGCTCCGCGATGGGCATAAAGCAGTCCGAGCGCGGCGGCCATTGTCGTCCTGCCGACGCCGCCTTTACCCAGCACGAAGACCAGGCGTTGCTCGAGCGCTAGGCCTGCCCGCGGAGTCGTGCCGGGGGCGGGCGGCGCGGTGGTGCGGTCTTCCATTGCCTCCGATGCTATGCGCTGCGAGATCGATGCAGGAATCCCCGGGTCGTGTGCGAATAACGCGGCGTGCTGGTGTGCAAACACGACTGCAGGCTTCCATGAGCCCGGTGAAGATCATCGCGTTCGCCAACCAGAAGGGCGGCGTGGCGAAGACCACGACGACGCTCAACCTGGCTGCTGCGTTCGCCGAGGAAGGTCATCGCGTGCTCTGCGTAGACATGGATCCGCAGGGCAATCTGACGATGTCCCAGGGAATCGATCCGGACACGCTGGAACGCTCTATGTACGACGTGCTCGTTCACCAGGTCTCAATCCGAGAGGTAATTCAAAAGCGCGAGATCGATGTCGCCTGCGCCTCGATCGACCTTGCCGGTGCCGAGATCGGGATGTCGGCAATGATCGGTCGCGAGCGCGCGCTCGAACGAGCACTGCGCCAGGTCGCCGACGACTACGACTTTATCTGCATCGACACACCGCCCAGTTTGGGGCTGCTCACGATCAACGCGCTGACCGCGGCGCACAAGGTGATCGTCCCCGTGCAATGTGAGTACCTCTCGATGCGCGGGCTGATTCAGCTCCAGAACACGCTGACGATGATCCGCGAGAACCTCAACCCTGGCGTGGCGATCGAAGGGATCCTGCCGACGCTGGTCGATTCGCGCACGATCCACGCCAAGGAGGCGATCGAGATCCTCGAAGAGAACTTTGGCGACCGCGTGTTTGCGTCGCGCATCCGCAAGACCGTGCGCTTCGCGGAAGCCCCGGTCAAGGGAATGTCGGTCCTGCGCTACGACCCCGACGGCAAGGCGGCCCAGTCCTATCGAGACCTGGCGAAAGAGGTGCTCCATGGCCGGCCCTAACAAGCGTGCAAGCATGCGCGAAGGTCCGCTCGCGGCACTCTTCCGCAGGACCGAGGAGGACGGTCTTGGGCCGGCGCTCGTAAGCCCGCCCCCCGAGCCTCCGGCTCCTGAGCCGGAGGCGCCCAAGGCGCAGGCGCGGCGTACGCCCGCGAGCGTCGCGGCAGCGCACTCGACGCCGCAGGAGCGGCTGCGTGAGGCCTTCAACTCCGAGATCCCGAACCACGTGCTCGAGATCCGTGCCTCGGCGCCAAAGCGCGGAAAGCGGCGTGCGGCTGCTGCAGCGAATGAGCTTGACGCTCCGGCTAGCGACGAGCGCAAGCTCGGCGCCCCCAGGCTGCGTGTCGTTGGCGTCGGCGGCGCCGGCGTGAACGCGGTGAACCGGATGATCGAAGCCGAGGTCGCGGGCGTTGAGTTCATCGCCATCAACACCGACGTGCAGTCCCTGCAGCAGTCAACGGCCGAGAGCACGCTCCACATCGGGGCGCAGGTGACCCGCGGACTGGGCTCTGGTGCAAATGCCGGCGTTGGGCGGGAGGCGGCGATCGAGAGCTACGACGCGATCAAGGCGCTGCTCAAGGGCTCCGACATGATCTTCATCACCGCCGGCGCCGGTGGCGGCACCGGCACTGGCGCGGCACCCATCGTGGCCCAGATTGCTCGCGAGGTCGGCGCACTGACGGTCGGCATCGTGACCAAGCCGTTCGGCTTCGAAGGTACGCGGCGCGCCAGTCAGGCCGAATCCGGAATCGAGCATCTCGCTGACCAGGTCGACACGCTGATCGTCGTTCCCAACAACCGGCTGCTCGCGGTGCTCGACAAGAAGACCTCGATGGTCGACGCCTTCGCTGTCGCCGACGATGTCCTGCGCCAGGGTGTCCAGGGCGTCTCGGACCTTGTCACGCTGCCCGGTTTGATCAACCTCGACTTCGCCGACGTGCGCACGGTGATGTCCAACGCCGGCAACGCGCTGCTCGGCATCGGCATGGGGGATGGCGAGGGTCGGGCGGTCGAGGCGGCGATGGCTGCCGTTTCCTCGCCACTGCTGGAGACCTCGATGGACGGCGCGAGGCAGATCCTTTTGTCGATCACGGGTGGAGAAAGCCTCTCGCTGTGGGAGGTCAACGAGGCGGCAAAGGCCGTCAGCGAAGCTGCCCATCCGGATGCCAACATCATCTTCGGCGCGATGGTCGACGAGACCCTGACCGACCAGGTGTGGGTCACGGTGGTGGCGACTGGCTACGGCGAGCGCGCTCACCCACGTCCGCTGATGCTCGATGCGCCCGATGGCGAGCCGCTGATCCAGCGCACGACGCCCCAGCGGCCGCACTCACGCGTCGCGCGCACGATCGCCGAGATCGAAGCACCAGAGTTCGCCCCGCCGCGCCGATAGACCTGCGCCAGCGCGGCGTCCGCGCGCTACCTCGAGCTAGCCGAAGCGAACCTTGCCGTTCGAGCGCGCTCGCGCCTGCGCCCGGTCGACGTATTCGAGTCGCTTCAGCGCCGCGCGCAGGAGTCGTGTCAGCAGACGGAGCCGCGCGTTCTCGGAGCGCAACTCGAGCAGTCGCTGCTTGGCCTCCAGACCGAACTCGACGGTTGCAGCCATTTCGTATGCCGACATCGCCGAGAGTGCGTCGGCGTCCGGCTCGTCGTCGGTGGCCTCCTCGACAAGCGCGGCGTAGCTTCCTCGGGCCTCTGCTGAGGCGTCCTCGTCCGGTGCCTCCGCACCGTCTTGGACGAACTCGATCGTGCCGGCGGGGTAGGCCAGCGAGTCCTCGCGTGCGATGAGGCGGAACGGGCGCGTCGCACGCGCCAGGATGTTCAAACGGCCGTCCTCGAGTCGCTCGAGGACGCGTTCGATCTCGCACGCGCAGCCGACCGGCTTGAGCCCGTCGTCGGCTAGCCAGACGATGCCGAACTCGCGCTCGCGTTCGAGACATTCGTTGATCATCACCCGGTAGCGCGGCTCAAAGATGTGCAAGCGGACCTGCTCGCTGGGCAGCGCCACGAGTGCCAGCGGGAACAGAGGGAACTCGTGCTCGACGGCTTCCGCCATCAGTACTCGCCCCGCTTGGCGCAGAGCATCAGGTTGTAGAAGAGGGCTGCCGGAAGCAGGGGCTCGAGCAAGCGCCGGTCGACTGCTTGTAGCGCCAGATAGCCACGGCACGCGAAGCGACGCCAAAGCCAGGGGATGTCGTCTGGCGCGGCCGTCGACTCGAGTACGCGGCTGGTCCAGCCGAACCAGTTGGCAAGCAGTTCCTCGCCGCGCACCGCGACGCTCGTGAAGCCAGCCGCGCGCGCGAGCCTCGTCAGCTCGTTGGGGCTGAAAGTGCGAATGTCGACGAGCGCTTCGAGCCGGCGATCCGCCAGCTCGCTGGCGTTGTGATCGTGGTCGGTGGGGGTCGCCGCGCCGGCGCCGATCGCGGCTCGCCACAGCGGCGCGAGCGCAGCTCCTGCGCGCTTCGGCACTCGGGCCAACCGGTCCCCGGTCACGGACGGTTCGCCGGCGAACACGAGCGTTCCTCCCGGCGCCAGTACGCGAAAGCATTCGCGCAACGCGCGGGCCGGATCGGGCAGGTGGTGAAGTACCGCGTGACCACTGACCAGGTCAAAGCTGGCGTCCGCGAAAGGGAGGGACTCGGCGTCGCTACGCACGGTCTCGACGTCCACGCCCAAGCGCTCGGCGTTGGCTTTCAATGCCGCCAGCATGCCGACCGAGATATCGGTTGCTGTGGCGCGGGCGATCACACCGCCAACCAGCAGGTTGAGTGAGAAGTAGCCGGTGCCGGCCCCCAACTCGAGTGCTCGGGAGAAGGCCGGGGCCGGGCCGCCAAGCGCCTTTTCGAGCTTGCGGCGCGTCTGTGAGCGCGCGAGCGGGCCAAAGTCGATGCTCCACTTGGCGTCGTAGTCCACCGCTGCCGCGTCGTGGTAGCGAATGTTGAAGTCGCGGATCTCGGCGGGCGAGAGCACCGGCATGGCAGGAAACTGTAATCCCCACGGCCGCAGGCGCGGAACATAACCTTGGCGATCTTGTGAGCAGCGAGCTGCTGATCCAGCGCGACCAACCTCCTGGTGTTCCACCGCTGTCCCTGACCGGTGAGCGCACGCTCCCGGACGTGCCAGCCGAGAATTACTGGTACCGCCGTCACCTCGCCGTCTACGAGTGGATTGGCTCGCGTGTTGCGGGCCTGCGCGTAATCGACATGGCTTGTGGCGAAGGCTATGGCGCCGACGTCCTCGCCAGCCGTGCGGCGAGCGTAATCGGCGTGGAAGCAAACCCTGAGGCCTACGAACACGCGCGTCTGCGCTACCGGCAGCCCAACCTCCGCTTTGAACGCGCCACGATCGAGACCTTCGCGGCACCCGTCGATGTGATCGTGCTTTCCCAGACGATCGAGCATCTCGCCAATCCCGCGGAGGTGCTCACGCGGTTTGCGACGCTCGTCGGTCTCGGCGGTGTGGTGTTCGTCTCGACGCCGAACCTGCTCACCATTGCCGCGCCGGGAGCGGCCAAGTCCGACAACCCGTGGCACCTGCGCGAGTACCGCGCCCAGGAATTCGCCGAGCTCTGCGGCGGGATCTTTGCGAGCGTCGAGCTCTATGGCGTCTACCACGCCCGCAAGCTCGCGTTGCACTCGTTTGCACTGCGCTTGGGATGGGATGCGCTGCACCCACGACTGAGCCTGACGCGGGCGTTCTATAACTGGTTCGTGCCCGTGGTCTCAACGTCGGACTTCCGCATCGCACGAGGCCCGCTCGAGCGCGCGCTCGACTTCGTGGCAGTGCTGCGTAAGTGAGCGACCGCCTCCCATCTTCCCCGGAGCTTGAGCGTGGAAGCACGGTCCCGCGCACGGCGCGACGGTCGCGAGCGCCGGACGCCGACAGTGCCACACGCGAGCAGGCCGGCGAGTTGGCGATCGTGCTGCACACCCACATGCCCTATGTCGCCGGCTTCGGCACCTGGCCATTCGGTGAGGAGTGGTTGTGGGAGGCGATCGCCTGCGTGTACCTGCCCCTGCTGGCGCTGCTCGACACCGGCGCGCCGCTGACGCTCTCACTGAGCCCGGTGCTCGCCGATCAGCTGGCTCTCGACGAGCTCGGCGAGCGCTTCGAGGGCTTCCTGCGCGACGTGCGCACGGAGACGCATCGTCGCGACGTTGCCGCGCTCGAGGCTGCCGGCGAGCACGAGCTCGCACGCGAGGTGCTGCGTGCGGCCGCGGACTATGAGGGTGCGCTAAGGCACTTTTGCGAGCGAGAAGGCAAGCTGCTTGACGCTCTTGCCGCGCATGCCAGCTGGACTTCGGCGGCGACGCACGCCGTGCTCCCGCTCTGCGCGACCGACGCCGGCGCACGGTTGCAGGTGGCGAGCGGCCGAGACTCGCATCGGGCCCGCTGCGGTAGCTGGAGCGGCGGCTTCTGGCTGCCTGAATGCGCCTACGCACCGTGGCTCGAACCGGTCCTCTGGGCCTCAGGCGTCCGTGCTTGCTGCGTCGATCTCACTGATCATTTCGGCCCTGGTTCGGCCCGGCAGCTCGAGCCTCTGCGCTCGACGATCGGGCCGACGCTGGTGCCAATCGATCGGCAGACGGTCGAGCTCGTCTGGAGCGACGGCGGCTACCCGGCGCACGGCAGCTACCGCGACTACCATCGTCTGAGCGCTCACGGCAACCATCCCTGGGCCAACGACGGCAGGCCCTACGATCACGCCAAGGCACTCGCGCGCGCACGCAGCGACGCCACGGATTTCGTCGCCCGAGCCCGCGCTCGCGTCGCGGCCGGCGGCCTCTTGGTCTGCGCGTTTGACACCGAGCTCTTCGGGCACTGGTGGTATGAGGGGATGGATTGGCTCGGGGCCGTCGTCGAGCAGGCGACCTCGCAGGGGTTGCGCATCTCGAGGCTCGACGCGGCGCTCGCACGCCACTCGCCCCGTTTGATCGACCACGGCCTACTCCCGGTCGGCTCCTGGGGGACGCCGCGCGATCTCTCGACCTGGGACTGTCCGGCGACGGCTGAGATCGTCGCTGCCGCCCGCGGCGGGGAACTGCGCGTGCTGGCAGCCGGCGCAAGCGCGCCGGTCCGCGCCGTGCGCGAGCTGTTCGCGCTGCAGGCGAGTGACTGGGCGTTCATGGCGAGCCGCGGGATCGCCCGCGTCTACGCGCTTGAGCGCGTAGACGGGCACCGCCAGGCGCTCGAGGCAGCGCTCGCCAACGGAGGGGGTGGAGCGCCGGCGCCACATCGCCTGGCGCCGTTTGCCGCCTTCGGTCCGGGCCTCGAGCGATGACTCGCGTACTGATGCTCTCCTGGGAGTACCCGCCGCTCATCGAGGGCGGGCTCGCCCGCCACGTCAAGAAGCTCTCGGAGGCGCTACCGGGTTGCGGCGTCGAATTGCACGTGCTGACCAGAGCCGACGAGCGGAGCACCGGTGAAGAGCAAGAGCGCGAAGGTGTGATCGTCCACCGTGTCTGCCAGCCGCGGCGGCCGCACGAGCTGGGGCCATTCGTCACTTGGGTCGAGCGGATGAACGCCGATCTACTCGCTGCCGGCGTTGAGCTCGGCGACCACTACCGCTTCGACCTTGTGCACGGCCACGACTGGCTCGTCGCCGTGGCCTGCGAGCACCTAGCGGATCGCTTCCGGGCACCGCTCGCGATGACGATCCACGCGACCGAGTACGGGCGCCACCAGGGCTGGGTGGCCGAGCATCCGCAGTCGCATATCCACGCCGTGGAGAGCTGGATCGTCGGTCGCGCCGACCACGTCATCGCGTGCTCGCACTACATGCTCGGTCACCTCATCGACGTGTTTGACCGCGACGAGAGATCGATCTCGGTGATCCCAAACGGCATCGATTCAGAGGACCTCGCACACGTCGAGGACCTCGAGCTTCTGCGTGCCGGCTACGCGGCACCAAACGAGCGGATGCTGCTGCTCGTCGGGCGTCTGGTCTACGAGAAAGGCTTCCAGCTCGCGCTCGCGGCTTTGCCGCGCCTGTTAGAGCGGCTACCCGATCTTCGCGTTGTAGTCGCCGGCTCGGGCCCCCACGAAGCCTCGTTGCGAGCCCAGGCGCGGGATCTCGGACTGCTCGAGCGCGTGCGGTTCCTAGGCTGGATCGGCGACGACGTGTTGCACGCGCTGTATCGCGTGGCCGACCTCTGTGTCGTGCCTTCGATCTATGAGCCGTTCGGTCTCGTCGCGCTCGAGGCGATGGCATCCGGCTGTCCCTGCGTCGTCGCCGACACGGGCGGCCTGCGCGAGGTCGTCCCGCACGAGGAGGTGGGCCTGCGCTTCACGGCCAGCGACCCGGTTTCGCTGGCTGAGATGGTCGAGCGCTTACTCACCGATGACGCGCTACGCGGGCGCCTTGTCGCCGAGGCCGCTTCGCACGTGCGTGGCTTCGATTGGAACGACATTGCCGGGCGGACGGCCGCGCTCTATCGCGAGCTCGTCGCGGGCCGAGTCTGAGCCGCAGTGGCTCACTCGAAGCGCAGCGTGATCGGCGGCTCGCGCATCCGGATTACGCGTGCCGGAATGCCTGCGAGGACGGCGTTGGCCGGGGCGTTCGCGGTGAGCACGGCGGAGGCTCCGATGACGCAGTTGTCGCCCACGCTCACGCCGCGCAGCACACAGACGCCATAACCGAGCCACACGTTGTGCCCGATATCAACCGCGCACTTGCGGATCCCCTGTTTGCGGATCGGCTGCTCGACGTCATCGATCACGTGGTCGAAGTCGATCAACATGCTGCGGTCGGCGACCATGCACTCGCGACCGATCGAAATCCGCTGGTAGCAGGAGATCGTGCACTCCTGACCGAGCACACTCTTTGCGCCGATCGAGACTTCGCCCTCGTGGACGCGCACCTTCGTGCCGTCTCCAAGCCAGGACCAGCGGCCGAGCCGTAGGCGCGCCGCGGGTCCAACCTCGAGCCGCACGCCAGGCCTGATGAAGGCGATTCCATCGAGCTCCAGACGCTTGCCCAGGCGAGCCTTGTGCCAAGCGAGTGCGATCAGCATGCGCGCGTAGCGTGGGCTCAGCATCCCGTGAGCGCCCATGAACCTCAGCAGCGTCAGGATGCTGCCGTGGCGCGGGTACGGCGGCGCCCCAGGGGCATCGAAGCGGGCTTCGCGGTGCGCAGCGACGGGTGGCGGCCAGGCCGAGGTGGCGGGCTCGCCGCTTGGCGGTGGCTGCATCGTCATCGAATCGTAGAGCGCGCCAACGGCTGGCATGGTTGCCCAAAGGGCGGCGTCGGACCTCGCGCGGTGCTACTCGCGCGACTGCCGAGCGCTCGCCGCTGCGCAGGGCACTCGGTGGCGCGTGATTTCGGCCCGGCAGTACCTTTTGCCGATGAGCGACCCGTCAACGTTGCGTGTTGCCGACGCCGACCGCGAGCGTGTGGTCGGCGAGCTGCGCGAGCACATGGTCGCCGGTCGGCTCACCGCCGAGGAGTTCGAGCAGCGTCTCGGCGCGGCGTACAGCTCGAGCACCCAGGCGGATCTCGACGCTGTCAAGGCTGATCTGCCGATGACTCCCGCGGTGCTGGCGCAGGCACTCGCCGAGCGCAAGGCGCACCTGCGCCGCCGGCTGATGCAGGAGGCCGGGGGCGCGAGCGGCGCTTGGCTGATATCGGTCGCGGTATGGCTGGCGATCGGTGCGAGCGGCGAGTTTTGGCCCATATGGGTGATCATCGCGACCTCGCTTCCGCTTGTGCGCGACGCGTGGCGCATCCTCGGACCCGCCCCGGACCTGGAGGCGGTCGAAGCGGACTTGAACGCGCGCCGCGAGCACAAACTGGCGCGCGAGCGCGCTCGCCAGCATCAGCTGCCGCACTGAGGCGGCTTCGTCACCATCGAGAACCGGCGTTCAGGCGGCTACCTTCGCTTCATGATCGAGTCGCGCGGCGCCGTTCGTTCCGAGGGGACGAGGCTCTCCGCGCGACGAAGCGCAACGCGGACCAGGTTTCATCGATCGCACAGACCTTGTTGTCGACAAGCCCGGTCGCGAGCACGTTGTGTCGCACGACTACGTCATCGAGGTCGCTCGCCACAGCTGAGCTGCGTTTGGGCCAGGCGATCCAGAGTCCCGCGCCCTCCTCACGAGCAGCAAGCAGCGTCGGCAGCCGTCGCTCAAGCGCTCGGCGGGAGGTCGTGAAAAAGATGATCAGAGCGAAGCGGCCACCGAGTCTGTAGCTGATGCGGGCGCCTTCGAGTTGCTCGGCGAAGCCGTCGGGGCCGCCGAGCACGGCGACGCGCGTCCCCGCCTCGACACCGAGCTTGCGCTGGAGCGGAGTGCCCGAGTAGCCGGCCGCCATCGCCTGCGCTCTGGGGCTTCAGCTGTGCGCGCTCGCCAGCTCCACGAGCAACCGCACGCCGAACCCGGAGCCGCCCTTCTCGGCGTAAATGCGGCCGAGGTTCCAAGCCGTTCCAGCGATGTCGAGGTGCACCCATGGCGTCTTGCCGGCGAATCGCGCGAGAAACTCGGCCGCGGTGATCGCGCCGCCCTTGCCGCGCTCCGGCGCGTTGGTGATGTCAGCGTAGGTGCCCTTGACGAGGTCTTTGTACTCGGCATGCAGGGGCATTCGCCAGACCAGCTCACCGGTGCGCGCCGCCGCGGTCTCGACCTCGGCGGCCCACTCGTCGTTGTTGCTCATCAGGCCCGCGTAGGTCGACCCGAGGGCGATGACGATCGCGCCGGTTAGCGTGGCGAGGTCGATCAGCCGCTCCGCGCCTTCGTTGATCGCATGGGCGAGGCAGTCGGCGAGTACGAGCCGACCCTCAGCGTCGGTGTTGTTGATCTCGACCGTGACGCCGCTCATCGCGCGCACGATGTCGCCCGGCTTCATCGCCCGGCCGCTCAACAGGTTCTCCGTGGCCCCGACGACAGCGACGAGCTTCACCGGCAGCTGCAGAGCGGCGATTGCCCCCACCGCCTCGACCACCGCGGCCCCGCCTGACATATCAAACTTCATCTCATCCATCCCGGCCGACGGCTTGATCGAAAGGCCGCCGCTGTCGAACGTGACCGCTTTACCGACAAATCCGAGTACCGGCCCGGCTGCCTGCGGACCGGTGTAGTGGAGCGTGATCAGCGCTGGCTCTTCTTCGCTCCCCTGCGCGACGGCCGCGAATGCGCCCATCCCGCGTGCGGTGATCTGCTCACGCCCTTCAACACTCACCTCCAGGCCCGGGTGCGCTGCTGCGATCTCTCGCGCACGCGCGGCGAGATCGGTCGGTGTCATGTCGTTGGCGGGCGTGTCCTGGAGCGTCCGTGCGGCGTTGACCGCCTCCGCGATGACCGCCGCGCGCTTGACGGCCGCGCCGTAATCTTCGGCGGCGCTGACGGTCAGGGACCCCAGCTTCGCCTCGCTTTCGGACTCGTCCTCGGGCCCCGTTTTGTAACGCTCGAAGCGATAGCTGGCGAGCACTGTGCCCTCGACGAGCGCGGCGACGATGTGGTCATCCGAGCCCGCAGGCGCGGCCCAGCAGAGTGCGGTCGAGCCAAGCATTGCGGCCCGGTTGGCTGCGCCGGCGGCCGCAGTGCGCGCGCGTTCGGCGTCGAAGTCCTCGCGCGAGCCAAGACCGACGATGAGAAAGCGCCGGCCGTCGAGGTGAGTGAGGGCGACCGCGCCGAGTGTCCGCTTGGCCTCGCCCGAATCGACCAGCGCCTGCAGTTCCGCTTGTTCGAGTTGCTCTCCCTCGAATACGCCGACAGCAATAGTGTCGGCTGGCGAGCTCGCGGGCGGGTCGGTCGAGGAACGGATCTCCATCGGCTTGCGAGAATACAGCGGGCGCCCCTGAGGACCGTGGCCCGTTCGAGCTGATCGCCTGTCGACCGCAGCGAAATAGACTCCGCAGCGCGCCACGGGAATTGGTGGTCGCACTCGCATGCCTCGGCACCCCACAGACAAGAAGATCCGCGTTGTCGTCGCCAAGCCCGGTCTCGATGGCCACGACCGTGGTGCCAAGATCATCGCGCGGGCGCTGCGCGACGCCGGCATGGAGGTGATCTACACCGGCTTGCACCAGACGCCTGAGCAGATCGTCGAGACGGTGATCCAGGAGGACGCCGACGCCGTCGGTCTGTCGATCCTCTCGGGGGCCCACATGACGCTCGTACCGCGGATCATCGAGCTGCTACGAGCGCAAGACGTCGACGACGTGATCATCACGCTAGGCGGCACGATTCCCGCCGATGACATAGTGGAGCTGAAGGCCCTTGGCGTCGCTGAGGTGTTCACCCCGGGCGCACCGACCGAGGCGGCGGTCGAATTTATTCGTAGCGCCGTCGCCGCTGCGCGGTGAGCTTCGCTCGTAGCGTCCACCCAGCGATCAACGTGGCTGGACAGACCGCCGGCCGCGCCCACTGCCCGTCCCCTCAAGGAGCCGCCCGATGAAGATCTGCGTCCTGGTCAAAGAGGTGCCAGACGCCGCAGTTCCTAAGCGCATCGACCCGTCCACCGGACGGATGGATCGAAGTGGTGAGCGAACTCTCAACCCCTATGACACGCACGCGATCGAGGCGGCGATGCTGATCAGAGAGGCCGGCGCGGTGGCGGTCGAGGAAATCGTGGCTGTGACGATGGGGCCTGAGAGCGCGGTGCGGGCACTGCACAAAGCTGTTTCGTTGGGTGCGGATCGCTCGGTTCACCTCTGCGACGCGCAGCTTGCTGGCTCTGATGTCGCCGCGACGGGCTATGCGCTCGCGAAAGCGCTCGAGCGCGAGCAGCCCGATCTCGTGCTGCTCGGCCAGCAGTCCGACGACGGCGAGTGCTACACGGTCGGTGCCGTTGTCGCTGATCACCTGCGGATGCCGTCGTTGACGCAGGTGATCAAGCTCGATGTCGAGGCTCCCGCCTGCGCGGCGCAGGCGCCGACGCTGCGCTGTGAGCGTCAAGCGGAGTACGGCTACGACACGGTGGAGGTCGACTGCCCGGCAGTAATCGCTGTTGGCGATGCGATCAACGAGCCGCGCTATCCGTCGTTGAAGGCGATCATGGGCGCGAAGAAGAAGCCGTTGGACGTCCTCGGCGCAGACGATGTTGGCATCGATTTGGCGCGTGTCGGCGGCGAGCACTCAGCGGCCCACTGGCTGGCGGCAAAAGAGCCGCCGCGCAAGGCGACGGGCCAGATCATCGAGGACGCGGACACTGATGCGACGGTTGCTCGGATCGTGGCTTGGCTTGACGAGCGGAAGCTCATCTGATGACCGACATCCTCGTTTATGCCCTGCACTACGAAGATGCGTTCAACCACAACTCGCTCGGTGCGCTCTGCGAAGCCGCGAAGCTCGCCAAGACGGTCGGTGGTGAGGCACACGCGATCGTCGTCGGTGATTCCGCGAGAGCCGAGTTGTGTGCGGAGCTCGGGCGCTACGGCGCGACGACGGTCTACCGCGTGGCGGGCCCTGAAGGACTCGCACAGCCAGTGGTTGACGCGATGGCGCAGGTGATCCGCGACCGCGGCTTTGGCTATGCGCTCTTTGGCGGTGGCCTACTCGGGTTTGAGATTGGCGCGGGCCTCGCGGCGCGGCTCGGCGCCGGTGTCGCGATGGAAGTGACAGCGGTCCACGCCGACAGCGGCAAGCTGGTCGCAGAGCGGCCGATCCTCGGCGATTCGGCGATCTCCGAGATCAGCTATCGCAGTGACGTGGGCATCGTGATCGCGCGCCTGAATGCGTTTGAGGTCACCCCGGCCGGCTCGAGCACCGCGAGGGTGGAAGACGTGGAGGTCGAGTTCTCGCCGTTTTCCACGCGAGCACGGATGATTCGCCGCGGTGAGCAGCGCGGCGAGGCTGTCGACATCGAAGGTGCTGATGTCGTGATCGCGGGTGGACGCGGGCTCGGTAACGCCGAAGGGTTTGAGCTTTGCGAGCAACTTGCCCGCGCGTTTGGTCCCGGCAGCGCGGTCGCCGCGACGCGCGCTGTCGTCGACGCGGGCTGGTACCCGTATGCCGGGCAGATCGGTCAGACGGGCAAGACGGTCTCGCCGAAGCTCTATCTCGCGGCCGGGGTGTCCGGCGCGATCCAACACAAGGTCGGGATGCAGGGCTCGGAGAACATCGTCGCGATAAACAAGGACGCGAACGCCCCGATCTTTGAGTTCTGCGATCTTGGCATCGTGGGCGACCTCAACAAGATCCTGCCCAGGCTGACCGCGGCGATCAGCGCCAAGAAAGACGAGTAGGAGTGTCAAAGCCGGCCGCCGGCTGCGCTCCCGCGGCCTATCCGCCGCCGATCGACACGCAGCGGGAGTTCATCAAACGCACGCTCGACGGCGACGGTCAGCGGGTCGAGGTTGGTGTTGCGGTCGTTGGCGGCGGTACTGCCGGGCTGGCCTGCGCAAACCGGCTGATGCAGCTGCTCGCCGATGACCCGCAGACGAGCGAGCGCCTCGGCGAGGTTCCCGTTGCCGTCATCGAAAAAGCAACGGTTTGCGGCGGACACACCCTCTCCGGAGCGGTGATGAACCCCGGTCCTCTGCTGGAACTATTCCCGGGCTCGAGCCGCGAGGAATGGCGCAACGACGGCTTCGCGTTCGGCGAGGTGACCAAAGAAGCGGTTTACGTCCTGCCGAACGCCAGGACAAAGGTCCGGATCCCCGTTCCTGCGCCGCAGCACAACCGTGGCAACGAGGTCATCTCGGTGGCGGCGCTCGCGCGCTACCAGGCTCGCATGGCCGAGGCGGCCGGGGCCTACGTTCTGACAGAGACCGCCGCGACGCAGCTGATCGTCGAGGAGGGCAAAGTCGTGGGTGTGCGCTCGGGCGAGAAGGGCCGCGGCAAGGACGGCGAGCCACGGCACAACTTCGAGCCCGGCAACGACATCAAGGCCCAGGCCGTTGTGCTCGGCGATGGTTCTTGGGGGCATCTCACCGGCGCGGCGATCCGTGAGTTCGGCCTGGCGGCGGACCGCGAGCCGCAGGTCTGGGAGCTCGGCGTCAAGGAGGTCTGGAAGGTCGCCAGGCCGCTCGATCGCGTAATCCACACGCTGGCCGGTTGGCCGTTGAAGATCTCAAGCAAGTACCACCAGATCGGCGGCTCCTGGATCTACCCGATGAAGGACACGCGGACGGGCGAGGATCTGGTCTCGATCGGATTCATTCTCGATCTCGGCTATGCCGACGCAACCAGCTCCCCGCATGACTTCCTCCAGCTGATCAAGACCCACCCGCTGTTCCGAAACGTGCTCGCTGGCGGCGAACGCGTCGCCTGGGGGGCCAAGGCACTTCCGGCCGGTGGCTACTGGGCTGTACCGAAGCTGTCGATGCCGGGCGCCGTGCTCGTCGGCGACGCCGGCGGCCTCGTCAATCTCGCCTCACTGAAGGGCGTTCATTACGCGATCAAGTCCGGCATGCTCGCCGCCGAGTCGATCTATGCCGGCCTTCGTCGCGGCGACTCCGACTTCACCTCCTACGAGCAGGCGATCGACGAGTCGTTCATCGGCCAGGAGCTCTACAAGCAGCGCAACACCCGCCAGCCGTTTCAAAAGGGGCTGCTCAAAGGCGGCCCGCTGGTTCAGCTGATGATCGCGACCAAAGGCCGCTTCCCCGGCGGGCGCTGGTCCGTGCATACCGACGACAGCCAGCCGATGTTCATCGGCAACAGCAAGAGCCGCTATCCCAAACCCGACGGCAACTACATCTTCGACAAGCTCTCATCGGTATTCATCACCGGCAACGCCACCCGCGATGATGCGCCCAACCACATCCGGATTCAGCGGCGCGTGCCGCGCGAACTGGCCGAGACCTGGCGCTGGATGTGCCCAGCGGCGGTTTATGAGATTGCCGACGGCGCTCCCGCCCAAGGCGCGGTCGATGTCACCGTCAACTACACCAACTGCGTCCAGTGCGGCGCCATCACGGCAAAAGGCGGACGACTCACCCCACCCGAGGGTGGCGACGGGCCGCACTACCAGTTGACCTGAGTCGGCTTGGATCTGCGCGTCGCAACATCGAGCCTGCCACGGTGTTCACACAAGGGTATGAGCAATATCCGACGCGTCATAGCAGCCACCCTTGCGCTCCCTGCGGCGTTCGCCGCGGTCGCAGTCCTGGCGACCGCCTCGTCAGCCGCCACGGCGGCGAGTTCCGCGGCGTCCAACGTCCCGCCGCCGACGGCGACGCTCACGGCATGCACCAACGGCGCGACGATCGCCCAGCGCACGGCGAGCTTCAGCGCCGAGATGCAGGCGGTTAGCGGGACGAGCACGATGTCGGTCAACTTCCGGCTCTTCGAGCGCACCGCCACGACTCATCGCTACGTCGAGGTAGACGCTCCGGGGTTTGGCGTATGGCAGGTCTCCAACCGCGGGATCGCCGTGTTTACCGCCAACGAGAACGTGATCGATCTTCCTGCGCCAGCGGCGTTTCGCGCGGTCGTGCATTACCGCTGGCTGGACCGCCGCCACCGCCTGATCCGCACCGACGTGCTCGTCTCGCCGGCGTGCGTGCTCCCGCTGCTCGAGCCGGACCTCTCGATCCTCAAGATCACGCGCGTCGCGGGCGCGACGCGCGACACAACGCTCTATGGCGTCGTCGTGCATAACGGCGGCTTGGCGGCCGCCGGGCCGTTTGCCGTCGCGCTCAGCGTGGGACAAGCCGTCCTGGCTGACCAGACCGTGACCGCGCTCGCACCCTCGGCGAGCCAGGTCGTCCAATTCAGCGGACCTCGTTGCACCGCCGGCACGACGCTGACGGCACAGGTCGACCCCGCGGGATCGATCCTCGAGCCGACTAACCCGGACCGCAAGCTGACGCTCACCTGCAGCGCGAGCGGCTAACGCCGCCCGCCCGGCAGCGCAAGGGCGCCCGCTACAATGGAATGGACCATGAAGACCGAGATCCATCCTGAGTATGTGACCGCCCACGTTCGCTGCACGTGCGGCAACGAGTTCGTCACGCGCTCGACCAAACCGGAACTGCACGTCGAGATCTGCTCGAACTGCCACCCGTTCTATACGGGTCGCCAGAAGCTGATCGACACCGGTGGCCGTGTCGAGCGCTTCCAGCGTCGCGCCGCTCGCAGCGCGCGACGCGCCACCAAGTAGGGCCGCTGCATGCCCTCGTTGCGCGCCACGCGCGCACGTTCAAGCGTGCGCGCCGGCGCTCTGGCCGATCGCCCGATCGGCGGTCAGGCGGTCCTCGAGGGCGTGATGATGCGCGGCGTACGGACCTGGTCGGTGGCAATGCGCGCGCCGACTGCCGAGCAGATCGAAAGCGCGAAACGCGCGGTGCCAACTGGTGAGATCGTCGTGCGAACGGAGCCGTTCGCATCTGTGCTCGCCCGTCATCGCGTCCTGCGGCTACCGCTGTTGCGTGGGGTCGTGGCGCTCGGCGAGTCGCTCGCAATGGGCCTGCGCGCGCTGAACGCGTCGGTCAACGTCCAGGTCGGCGAGAGCGAGCAGGAGCTGCCCCGCGGCGCCTGGAGCGGCGCAGTGGTCTTCTCGCTCGTGTTCGCGATCGGGCTGTTCTTCGTGCTTCCAGTTGGCCTCGTCAGCCTGATCCGCGGTCCGCTGCACTCGGCGACGCTCTTCTGGCTGGTCGAGGGTCTGCTACGCACGGCGATCTTCCTCGCCTATCTGGTTTTGCTGTCGCGCTTGCGCGAACTACGACGCGTCTTCGAGTATCACGGCGCCGAGCACAAGGCGATCGCTTGCTATGAGGCCGGAGCGGCCCTCGAGCCGAGCGAGGCAGCTCGTTTCTCGCGCTTGCACCCGCGCTGCGGAACGAGCTTTCTGCTGATCGTGATGATCGTGGCGATCTTTGTCTTCGCGCCGCTCGGCCTTCCGGCTTGGTACTGGCTGATCGCGACGCGGATCCTCGGCGTACCGGTGATAGCGGGGATCTCCTACGAGATCATCAGGCTTGCCGCGCGCTATCGCGACCGGAGCTGGGTGGCACTTGTGATCGCTCCTGGACTTGCGCTGCAGCGATTGACGACGCGCGAGCCCGATCAGGCGCAGCTTGCCGTCGCCCTCGCCGCGCTGCGTGCGGTGCTCGATGTCGAGGAGGGGGACAATCTCGCCGCGAGCGACCTCCTCGGCCTCGAGGTTGTCGCGTGATCGAGAAGCTCGTCGAGCAGATCGAAGCCCGCTTCGCCGAGCTCTCAGCGCAGATGGCCGACCCCACGGTGCTCGCGGATCGCAATCGGTTCGCCGAGGTTGGGCGCTCCTACAGCCAACTCGAGCCGGCGGCAAGGCTCGCCACCGAGTGGCGCCATGCGCGCGATGACGCCGCGGGTGCCGAGGAGCTCCTGGCCGACGGGACCGACGATGGCGAGCTGCGCGATCTGCTCGCCAGCTCGCGCGAGCGAATCGAGCAGATCGAGGAAGAGATCCGGGTCGCGATGGTGCAGCGCGACCCCAACGACGACAAGCATGTGATCGTCGAGGTCCAAGGCGGTACCGGGGGCGAGGAGGCACGGCTTTGGGCCGGCGACGTCTACCGCATGCTCTCGCGCTACGCCGAGCGTCTCGGCTTCGTCCTCGAGTCGCTCGAGGAGGGGGACGGCAAGTACACGTTTGCGATCAAGGGTGACGGCGCCTACTCGGTATTCAAGTTCGAAGGCGGCACGCATCGTGTGCAGCGGGTACCGCAGACCGAGGCTCAGGGGCGCATCCACACCTCCACGGCGACGGTCGCCGTGCTTCCCGAGGCCGAGGATGTCGATATTCAAATCGACGCGAACGACCTTCAGATCGATGTCTATCGCTCCAGCGGACCCGGTGGGCAGTCGGTCAACACCACCGACTCCGCCGTCCGCGTCACGCATCAGCCGTCGGGCATCGTCGTCTCGATGCAGGATGAGAAGTCGCAGCTGCAAAACCGCGAGAAAGCGCTGCGCGTGCTGCGCGCCCGACTTTATGAGCGCGCGCTCGCCGAGCAGCAAGCTGCGGTCGCCGCCGATCGCCGATCCCAGGTTGGTAGCGGCGGGCGCGCCGAGAAGATTCGCACCTACAACTATCCCGCGGGCCGCGTGACCGATCATCGCGCGAAGCTTGAGGTCCACAACCTCGAAGCGGTACTCGCCGGAGAGCTCGAAGCGTTCACCGCCGCGCTGCAGGCCGACGAGAAGCAGCGAGCGCTCCTCGAACAGACCGGCGAATGACAATGCGCAGTGCGGTGAGCGCGCGCGACGCGCTCGACGGCGCAATCACCGCGATTGGTGCGGGCGGCTCACCGAGCGCACGGCTCGACGCCGAGCTGCTGCTGGCCGACGCATTGGGAGTAACGCGCGAACGGCTGACCGTCGATCCGCAACTGGCGGTCGAGGCAGGCGCGGTACGCAGATTTCAATCGTACGTGCGTCGGCGCTCGGTCGAGCGGGAGCCGGTCGCCTACATACTCGGCACCCGCGCGTTTCGACGAATCGTGCTCTCAGTGGACGCGCGTGTCCTGGTTCCCCGACCAGAGACGGAGCTCCTCGTGGAGGTGGCAGCCGAGCTCGAAAGCGGGCTTAGCGTGCTCGACTGCTGCACCGGTAGCGGTGCCGTTGCGCTGGCGCTGAAAGACGAGCGCGACGATCTGGCGGTGACGGGGAGCGACGTCAGCGAGTCGGCGCTTGCCGTGGCGCGAGCCAACGGTCTTCGCCTGGGCCTCACGGTCGCCTGGTGCCGCGCTGACCTGCTCGAGGGTTTGACTGAGCGCTTCGATGCAGTGATTGCCAACCCGCCCTACATTCCAAGCGCCGTGCTGTCTACGCTCGAGCCCGAGGTCAGCCGCCACGAGCCTGCAATTGCGCTTGATGGCGGCAGCGATGGCCTGCGCGTCATCAGCCGGCTGGTCGATCAGGCGGCGCGCGCGAATGTTTCGACGCTCGCGCTCGAGCACGGCGCCGGACAGGCCGATGCTGTCGCGGCGCTCTGTGACGACGCCGGCTTTCGGACGATCGAGCGCCGTCGCGACCTAGCCGGCATCGAGCGAGTACTGCTCGCCCGACGATGAGCGCCGCGCGTTCGCTCGCCGCGTCCTCGGAGGCACTGCGCGAGTGCATCGTGCGCGGCGGCGTTGCCGTGTTCCCGAGCGACACGGTCTATGGCGTGTGCTGTGACGCCGAGAATCCGCTGGCCGTGGCGCAGCTCTACGCACTGAAGGGGCGCGCCGCCGACAAGCCTGCCGCGCTGCTCTGCTTCTCGCTTGCCGTGGCGCTTTCGCTGCTCGATGGGGCCGGTGAGCGCACGCGCGCGGCGATCAGCGCGCTGTTGCCAGGGCCTGTCACGGTTTTGCTGGCCAATCCGCGGCGGCGCTTCCCGCTCGCCGGTGGGCAGTTGCTCGGGCTGCGCGTGATCGATAACGGGCTCTCGCTTGAGATACCGGTTTTGCAGTCGAGCGCGAACCGCTCGGGCGGTCGCGATGCGCGGCGCCTCGAGGACGTTGCAGCGACGATCCGCGATCGTGCCGACCTCGTGATCGATGGCGGCGAGCTGCCCGGAGTCCCTTCGACCGTCCTCGATCTGAGCAAGTTCGAGGATGGTGGCGGATGGCGGATCCTGCGCCGGGGGGCGATCGGCGCCGCCGACATTGCCCGGGTGCTTGACGATGCGATCCCGAGGCGCTGGTAAGCTCGCCAAACGGTGTCTGACGAGCTTCCGCACGACTACTTCAACCGCCCCGTCTCTGAGGTCGACCCGGAGATCGCCGAGGTACTCGCGCTCGAGCTAGATCGCCAGCAACGCACGATCGAGCTGATCGCCTCGGAGAATTTCGTCCCGCAGGCGGTGCTCGACTGCCAGGGGAGCGTCCTCACGAACAAGTACGCCGAGGGCTATCCCGGCGCTCGCTACTACGGCGGCTGTGAGTTCGTCGACATCTCCGAGCAGCTGGCGATCGATCGCGCGAAGGAGCTGTTTGGCGCGGAGCACGCAAACGTCCAGCCGCACTCGGGCGCGCAGGCTAACGCGGCGGTCTACCACGCGTTGCTCACGCCGGGAGACACGATCATGGGTCTTTCGCTCGCGCATGGTGGCCACCTGACCCACGGGATGAAGATCAACGTGTCGGGGAAGCTCTACGACATCGCGCCATATGGCGTCGACCCCGAGAGCAGCCTGATCGACATGGATGAGGTTGCCCGGATCGCCCGCGAGCGCCGTCCCAAGCTCGTGATCGCCGGGTGGTCCGCCTACCCGCGGGTGCTCGACTTCGCGCGCTTTCGCGAGATCGCCGACGAGGTCGGGGCCTATCTGATGGTGGACATGGCTCACTTTGCTGGGCTTGTGGCCGCGGGCCTGCACCCGAGCCCGGTCACGCACGGCGCCGATGTCGTCACGACGACGACCCACAAGACACTCGGCGGCCCGCGCGCGGGCATGATCCTCTGCCGCGCCGAGCTGGCCAAGAAAATCGACTCGGCAGTGTTCCCGGGCCAGCAAGGAGGCCCGCTCGAGCACGTCATCGCGGCCAAGGCCGTGACGATGCGGATCGCCGCGAGCGAGGCGTTTCGCGAGCGCCAGCGCCGTACGCTCGCCGGGGCGCGGGCGCTCGCCGAGGCTTTGGTGCTCGTCGGACACGGCGTCAAAGTGCTGACCGGTGGCACCGATGTCCACCTCGTCCTGGCCGACCTGCGCGAGAGCGAGCTGAGCGGTCAGGACGCGGAGGACCGCCTTGCCTCGATCAACATAACGGTCAACCGCAACGCGATCCCGTTCGACCCGCGGCCGCCACGGGTGACCTCCGGCTTGCGGATCGGCTCACCGGCCATGGTCACACGCGGCCTAGGCGTCGAGGACTTTCGCGAGATTGGCGAGATCATCGGCGTCGCACTCAGCTCCGACTTCGAGCGCCAGCACGGCGAGCTACTGGAGCGCGTTGGCGCAATCGTCGAGCGCTATCCGCTCTACGCCGAGCTGGCTTCCCACGCCGCGGTCTGACCGTGCCCGCGTGGGCAGCGGCGGGGAGCGCCAGCCCCACAAAGCAACGAGTGCGTGCGATGCTTTGGTGTAGCGCGTGAACCATTCCGAG
Organism: Solirubrobacterales bacterium; assembly: GCA_003133565.1. Classification (GTDB taxonomy): domain Bacteria; phylum Actinomycetota; class Thermoleophilia; order Solirubrobacterales; family Solirubrobacteraceae; genus Palsa-513. The sequence goes on along the minus strand of PKYB01000036.1, from coordinate 27,976 downwards.
CTAGATGCGCTGTACGCATTTGCCGCGGCGACCGTGATCGCTGCGCTACTGACCCCATTGACGATGCGGCTGGCGATCCGCGTCGGTGCTGTCGATGAGCCGACTGAGCGGGGTCTATCGACGCGCCCCACACCACTGCTCGGGGGCCTCGCGATCTTTGCGGCCGTGCTCATCGGCGGCCTGCTCTGGCTTCCGCGGATCACCACCACCACCGTCCGTTCCGCGCCGGTGCATTGGCACGGCGTTCTGCTCGCCGCGGCGTTGATCACAATTGTCGGCGCCGTTGATGACCGCTTCGAGCTCCACGCGGCCACCAAGCTCGCCGGTCAGATCGCAGCGGCTGTGGTGGCCGAGCAGTACGGGATCGTCGTCCGGCACATCACGCTCCCGCTGTTCGGGGTGCTGAACTTTCCCCACGCCGGTCCTGCACTGACGGTGATCGGACTGGTGGCGATGATGAACGTCGTGAACTTCTCTGATGGTGTCGACGGTCTCGCTGCAGGTGTCTGCGCGATCATCGCGGCCGCGTTTGCTGTCATTGCCTTCAACCTCGGGAGGGATGCCGCCGGCGTGCTCGCGGCGCTCACGGCCGGCGCTTCACTCGGTTTCCTTGTCCATAACTTCCATCCCGCGTCGAGCTTCATGGGCGATTGCGGGGCGAACCTGCTCGGTCTACTGATGGGTTGCATCGCCGTCGAGGGTGACCTCAAGACGACATCGGCGATTGCGTTCGCGCTGCCATTGATCCTCCTCGCGGTGCCCTTCCTCGATACCACGTTCGTAGTCCTCAAACGGCTCAAGTATCGGCGTCCCGTCTACATCGCCGACGCCGAGCATTTCCACCACCGAATGGCGCGGATCGGTTTCAGCGTGCGCCGCAGCGTCATCTATCTCTACGGCTGGACGGTGATGCTGGCCGGCCTCGCACTGGCGCTGCGCTTCATCCCCTACGCCACCTACGTGAACCACCATCGGGTGTTGCACACCGGTTGGACGCTGGTGCTGCTGGCGCTTGGGGTTATTGTCGCGCTCGCAAGCGTCTACCTGATCTACGTGCTCGAGATCGTCAAGTTCGGCGGCCGTGGTGGTGCGGGGACGAGCGGGACGGCTCCGCCCGCGGCGCTTGCAGCGGGTGCGACGGGCGGGCCAGCACCGTCCGCTCGCGCCGCGCAATCCCCGGCGAGGTCTCGCGCCGGTGCTTCGCGGCAGGCTTGAGGGTGGTCCTGGCGGTCCGGCGCCACAAGTGGCTCAGGCGATCTTGATCGCCATGCGGTAGACGCAGGCGAGCAGCGTCCTCGTGTGTATCCGTCAGCTCTGGCTCAGTGAGGCCCGCAACAAGGCCCAACAGGCGGCATCGAGTCGCACGGTCGAGGCCTGCTTTCCCACCACCTGACTCTGAGCAAGCTATGAGTTTCGTCTGGCTAGCTCAACTAGTTCCTGAGTAGGTTGTTGATACCGGGGTTGCGGGCTGTGGGCTGGCGCCAATTAAGTCAGACCAAACGGCACACCTGGTTTATTGCAAGCTCACTCGACCTGACAGCAAAGGAGAGCCCCATGGCCGCAGCCGACGCTAAGCCGGGAATGCTGACGAAGCTCGACCCGTTGCGCCACCACAAGCACTACCAGCCGGATGCTGACGGTAACAGGTCGCCGTACGCTGGCGGCAGCAGCTTTATGGAGCGCGTGGCCGAGGGTGTCGCGAGCGGTATGGGCACTGTCGCGTTTGTTGTCATCGGCTCTCTGATCATTCTCGGTTGGGTGCTAATAAATGGCGCGATCCCCTACATCGAGCACACGTTCACGGCGCTCAGCAAGGGCGGTCAGTTCGACCCCGAGCCGTGGATCCTGCTGAACCTGATCTTCTCTGGCGTGGCCTTCTACACCGGCGCGCTTGTGATCATCGCCCAGAAGGCGCAGACGCGGACCGACGCCGCCAACGAGGCTGCGGCAGCGGCCCACCGTGACGAGCTGGCGCAGTTCCAGACCGACCTGCTGCAGCAGAACACAAAGCTGACTGAGGAGATCAGCGCAGTCGCGAAGAAGCTAACAACGCTCATAGAGGATGTCCACAATGCAACCTGCCATAAGTGAGTGAGCTCCACCGGCGCTTCACAGCCGCCGTCAGCCGCCGCATAGACCGAATCGACGGGCGAAGGGCGCTCGTGGGCCCGGGTGTGTTTGGGTTAGACTTGTGTTAGGTTTGCGTTGCGACGGGCCAATCGTCGTCCGGGGGAGTACCGCGTGAGGTTGGAACTCGCGCTGAGGCTCTCCGAGACGAGGCGAGGAAATGCGAAGGTTGGCGTGGCAGCAGCCGGATATTCGGGTACACGTACTCGTCGATGAGGATGGGATCGTGGTCCGAACGATCACGACCACGCCCCCAAGCGTCGGCGATCCGCGCGTCGGGTACCACGTGATGAGCGAAGGCCACGTGGAGAGCACCCATACCTCGCTCGATGACGCGATGAAGGCGGCCGAAGCGGCGGCTTTGTAGCTACTCACGCTTTCCGCCGCTGGGAGGGCGCCAGAGCGTTAGAGGACTCCGGCTGAGTTGAGCGCCTCGGGTGCACGGGCGCCGCAAACGGCTCAGGCGATCTTGATCGCCAAGAGGTAGACGCAGGCGAGCAGCGTGACCGTCTGTAAGCGTCGGCTCTGGCTCAGTGAGGCCGGCAACAGGGCCCAGATCCCGTACCACGGCAGCAGCCAGCCTGTGCAGGCGAGCAGAGCAAGGGTTACCCACGCGTAGCAATCAAGCCACCACGATCCACGCCACGCGCGCCCGAGGCCGGCGAGTAGCGCGAGCGCGAAGAGGGTCAGGAAGGCAACGCGGACAACCTCGGCTAGCCGGCCCAGTCCAAGTAGTCGCGAGACCCGGGAGGGCAGGCTGCGCGGCGACACCTCCCGCTGCTCGCCCAACAGCGCATGCAAAAAGCCGTGCAGGTCGGTGCCGAACGCAGCAACGGCGACGATTGCTACAACTGCGAGCGCCGCGAGCATCGCCACCGCCGTGCGGCGCCGCCGCGCTGCTCCAATCAGCGCGAACGGCAACACAAGACCGGCGGAGGCCTTAAGCGCCGCGGCGAACACCAGCGCGACAGCTCCGGCGCGCTCGCGGCTCGTGACCAGCCACAGCACCCCGGCGATTACGAACATGCCGACCAGCGTGTCGTTCTGCGCCCCGGCGACTGCGAACACCAGCACCAGCGGGTTGAGGCCGTAGATTGCGACGGCGAGCGTTGGCGAGCGTCCGAGTCGCTTTGCGACCTGCCACACGAGAGCGACCGTAGCCAGGCTCAAGAGCGCCGCGAGCAGCTTCAGCGCCCACAAGCCACCGGCGATACCGAGTGGCACGATCGCGTAGGTGAGCAGAGTGAACAGCGGCCCGTAGGGCGTGGTGACGTTGCGCCAGAAGATGTAGGGGAGGATCGCGTCGTGGGGCGCGGCGCTCGCGCCATAGACGTAGGGACTGAGGTCATGGAGCACGCCGAGTCGCGCAAACGCGATGTAGCCGAACACGTCGCTGGAGAGCAATGGCGGTGCCAGCAGCGCGGCGAGGTGACCAAGCACGATCGCACACCAAACGCGGCGACTGCCGAGCGCCGCGGCGCACCACAGGATGACTGCGTAGCAGAGGCAGATCGCGACCACGAGCGCGGTCAGCACTCCTTCGGGCATCACGAATCCGATCCCGTGCAGCGGTCCAGCCATCCAGCTCGGGAAGTGTTCGTTGCTCAGCGGGACGAAATCCGAGGGGCGCGACGCGGCCCCCGCCGCCAGCACGAAAGCACAGCCAACGAGCGCCGCCAGCGCCACCGTCCCAAGCTCGGCGGGACGCGCGATCACGCGCCGGAGCGGCAGGCGGTAGGCCGCGGTGCTCAGCGGTTGGGAGCCAGACGTCGATACAACCACAGCCGAATAATCCACGCTACGGCCCATCTCGGAGTGTCAGCCCGCCATTCGAGGCGCCAGGGCCGCACGAATATCGACTTTTGCGCCCAGAGCGGCTCATATGAAATTCTTACGTCTCGTGGTGAGGCCAGTAGAGTGTGGTGTGACCTCTCGCGCCCGGACAAACTTGCGCTACAGCCACCGACACGACCGTTCCACCGCGAACGCCGACCGGCCACGACGCGTTCTGATTCTCTCCGCGGACGTTGGCGAAGGACACGCGGCGGCTGCCCGCGCGCTGCGTCAGCAGCTCGAATGCGGCGACGAGGCCGTCGAGGTAACGCTGATCGACGGACTTGCGGCGATGGGGCCGCTGCTGCGTTCCGTTGTCGAGGATGGCTACCGCACCCAGTTGCGAGTCGCGCCGCACTCCTACTCGCTCTACTACTGGGCGCTCAAGCACCTGCCGCCCGTACGAGGGGCGACCAAGCTGATGCTGACGCGTCTTGGCGGGCGCTCGCTGCGTCGGGCGATCGCTGAGCACTCGCCTGACGTCGTCGTCTCGACCTACCCGGCGATCACCGTCGTCTTGGGCTACTTACGCCGGCGCCGGCTGCTCGACATCCCAGCCGTCGCGACGATCACCGATATGACCGGATTGTTCTTCTGGGCACAGCGCGGGATCGACATGCACCTGGTGATGTACGAGGCGTCTGTGTCCGACGTGGAGAGGATCGCCGGGCGTGGCAGCGCGCAGGTTGTGCGGCCACTGATCGCCGCCGAGTTTCTCGAGCCGCGCGATGCGGGTGCCGCGCGCGCCGCCCTCGGGCTGCCAGATAGCGGGCGCGTCGTAGTCGTTTCCGGTGGCGGCTGGGGCGTTGGCGACCTTGCCGGTGCCGTCGAGCAGCTGGAGCAAATCCCCGACGCGACGATCATCTGTATCGCCGGCCGCAACGAGCTTGTGCGCGGGCGACTCGCCGAGCAATTCGCGGACAGCGAGCGCGTCCGTGTCCTCGGCTTCACCGATCAGATGTCGGATCTGTTGGCAGCGGCGGACGTGCTGGTGCACTCGACCGGTGGCGTGACGTGCCTCGAGGCGATGGCTCGCGGATGTCCGGTCGTCTCCTACGGTCTTCCGGTCGGCCACGCAAAGCTCAACACGCGCCGCATGGCCGAGTACGAGCTCCTGGCGCTTGCCAGCTCGCCCGCGGAGCTCGTGGAGCACGTCGAGCGAACTAGCCGGCACAGCGATCTCGGCAAGGCCGAAGATCTCGCCAGCGAACAGTGCGATGCCGCGCATGCCGTCCTCCACGCTCCTGTGCGCGTAAATCCGATCGCGCCTTGGCGTCTGCGCGCTGCGCGGATGGCTACCGCCGGCCTGCTGGCCCTCGGGATTGGCAGCGCTCTGATGTCGACCGACGTGATCGATGCGTTTGCAAACGTCCTCGTGGGACGTCCCGTCGCCACGGTTGCCACTCACGGGTTCCCCACCGTGGCTGTGATCGTGCGAACCCCAGCGGCTGATGTCGGCGCCGTCGCGGAGCGCCTCAAGCGCGCTGGCGTGCGCGCCTCGTTTGCCGCCACGGTCGTCCCGAGCCGCGGAACGCTCAACACCCTGCGTCGTCTCGGTGACGACACCGTTCCGGCGATCAACCCTTCCCGGGGGTTCGGCTGGATTCACACGCCGGCGGCGCTCCGCCGTGAAGCGCGAGCCCTGCATCTGCATCGCAAGTTCTTCTATTTCATGCCGGGCAACGCGACGTTCGGACAGCGTCTGCTCGCCCACGTCGATCACGCCGTGGCAGTCAGTGGCTCGGTTCAGCTCGATTCCAAGAAGGGGATTCTGGCGCGCCCGCTGCGCGCTGGCGAGGTCGTCGTCGTGACGGTCAGCGGGTCACGTGGCGCCGCCGCCGTGGTCGGCCGCGTTTCCTCAGCGCTCGGTGCCGCGGGTCTCTCCGGCCTGCCGTTGCCCACGCAGGTCAGCTAAGCGGCTTCGCGCTGCCGGCTGATCGCGAGCAGCGCCGGCGAGCGCGCGATCATCGTCGCCCCTGCTAGCAGGACGCAGAGACAGCCGAGCAGCGGGATTCCAGAGAGCGGTGTGTGCAGGAAGCTCTCGTGCAGGACCAGCGGCGCTAGCGCGATCGGCACGAACGTCTGCGCGACGAACACCACCGGCGCGACGAGGATCGCCGCGCGGGTTTGTAGCGCGCTCATCTCGGCCGTGAGGCCTACGATCGAGGCTGACGCCGCCGCAGCCGCCCACACGACCGCGGCGATCCAGTGTTGGTTTGAGGCGGCGTCGGCGACGAACTTCGTGACCAGTCCGCTCCATGCGAAGGCCAGTCCGGCGCCGACCATGGTGAGATTAGGGATCGAACGCCCCAGGAGTTGCGCGAGGAACGGGAGCAATGCTGCAAAGCCGAGCAGACCTAGCGTGAGCACCAGCGCGATGCCATGGACATGATGGGTGGTGCGCGGAGGAGCGAGTGCGGCGAGCCCGGCGACCCCGCCAACGATCCACAACACTGCGATCAGCTCGCGACGCCCCGGACGCTCGCCGAGCATCCGCTCACCCATCGCCAGGAGTACAAGCAAGCCGATCGCCAGGGCTGGCTGGACGACCTCGAGCGGCGCGAACAGCAAGGCGACGATCTGCAGTGGCCAACCGGCCGCGGTCATCGCCGTGCCGCTGAGCCAACGCGCGCGCGTCAGCAGGTGTCGCAGCAGTGATATCCGCAGCGCGTGCTCGTGGCCTGCCTGACGGGCATCGACCGCCTGGACGCCGATCCCTACGCTGTAGAGCGTTGAAGCAGCCGCTGCCGCCGCTATCCCAATAAGCAACGAAATCATGACCGAAGGCGATCATCGCAGTCCCGGCGTTGGGCGGCGGTTCGCCCTGGCCTGTTCGGTGGCGAGCGGCGCCTACCTGCTGCCGGGGCTCGCATCGCTCCCGTCACTGGTGCCCGCACTGCGGCCGCTGCGCCCACTTTTCGGCATCTCCGACGAGACCCTTGACGGGCACGGCTATGCCCTTACCTTCGACGACGGTCCGCACCCCGAGGGCACGCCGGCGGTGCTCGAGCTCCTCGCAGCCCGTGGCGTGAAGGCGACGTTCTTCCTTGTCGGCGAGCAGGTCGCTCGCAGCCCAGCGCTGGCAGCGGAGATTGTCGCTGCTGGGCATGGCGTCGGCCTGCACTGTGATCGTCATCGCAACCTGATGCGTCTCGGACCGCGCGCTGTGGGCGACGACATCGCCCGTGCTCGCGAACGAATCGAGGATGCGACAGGTCGCCAGGTCGAGGTCTACCGCCCGCCGTACGGCATCTTCAATGCCGCGGCGCTGCGGATCGCCAAGCACAACGGCTGGCGGCCGCTGCTCTGGACGCACTGGGGTCGCGACTGGGAGGCGGATGCCACGGCCGAATCGATAGCTCAGCGTCTCGTGGGCGGCGAGGTCGCGGAGGGTTCGGTGCTTCTGCTCCACGACGCCGATTACTACTCGGCGAGCGGATCATGGCGGCGCACGCTCGCGGCGCTGCCACGCGTGCTCGACGAGCTCGACGTCCGCGGCCTCGAGGCTACGCTAGCCATCTGAGCGACCGGTCTGGTGCCGGCGCGGCGGTCAATCGAGGCGCCCCACGCACAAGCAGATCCCCAGCTGTAGAGGGGATTCTGGTTCCCGAACACATGTCACAAGCTTGTTACAAAGTCGGTTTAGGTGTACACTCATCGCGCCGTTGCAGCACCCGCCTCCCGGTGCTCGCGGCGCCCCAGCGGCTCGTCTGCTGCGGGGGGTCACTGAATGTAGGGTGCGCATCCCAGGATGTCCCAAAAGACCCCCGCAGACGAAAACGACCATCGTCAGACGTTCTCCGACGCCGCTTTGTCGGCGCGTCCGGCGAGCTTCGGGACTCGCGCCGGACGAGCGAGCGTGTGCTGGGTTTGAGCGGACTGGAACGACGGCATGGCTCACACCCGTCGAGCGCTATCTGGGAGGGACGCGGCCGGCGCGGGGGCTCTCGCACTGGCGGTGAACCTCGCCTGCGCGGGCATCGGTGCCGGCATTGGAGCACTCGTCGGCGCTCTTGTGCCCCTGATGCTGGCGGGTTTTGGCCTCGGCTTTTTCATCGGGATGGGCGTTGTCATTAGGCGCTTCAGCGATGTCTGAGCCGGCCATGAACCTCGTCCACTACGCCGACGTGGTGCTCGTGGCGATTGGCGCTGCCGTCGCGATCCCGCTCGGCGCGCCGGTCCTCGGTTTCGTGATTGGCGCCGGAACGTGGCTTTTGCAGCGCGTTGTCCAAGAGGTCGACAAGCGCTGGATTGCCAAGGTCGGCAAGCCAGTCAGGCGCCTCGGGTACACCCTGTTCGAAGCTTTTGGCCGGATCTGGCTGCTGGCCGGGGGGATCATCGTCGCGATTGCCGTCGGTAGCCGCGCCGACGCTCTCACGGCGGGGCTGATCATCCTCTGCGCCTACACGGTCGCGTTCGTGGTCCGCCTCAGCAGTGGCCGCCCGCAAGGACAACCGGCGCGATGACGAGCATCCGGGGATGGAGCACGCGGCGCAAGGCGATCGTTGGGTTCCTCATCATCTGGCTTGGTCCCACGATCGCGCTCGGGCTTGCGTTCGGCGTGCACAGCATCAAGAACAACAGCTACCTGCCGCAGGACGAGTTTCAACTGCTCAACTGGGCCCATCTGTTCGGCCCGATCGACTTCAACAAGGGCGTCCTCTACCTCGTGGCCGCCGGCGTGATCACGGTCGGCCTGATGGTCTGGGTTGCGAGGCACATGCAGATGCGCCCGAACCGCGTCCAAACGGCAGTCGAGGTCGCCTACGGCATCTGCCGACAACAGATCACGAACGACAATATGGACCAGGACATGGCGCGCAAGTGGTTCCCGCTCGTCGCGACGCTGTTCTTCTTCCTCCTCGTCTCCAACCTGCTCGGGTACATCCCGCTGCCGGTGAACACGAACCCACTCGAGGAGGTCCACCTCTTCGGAGCGACGCTCCCGACCTTCCAGCTGTTTGCGGCGACGACCAACATCTCGTTCCCGCTCGTGCTCGCGCTGATCGTGTACATCGCCTTCAACGCTGAGGGCGTGCGCGCCCACGGGCCGTTCGGCTACGTCAAGAGCCTGATCCCGGCCGGCGTCGGCGGCGCGATGCTGGTCCTGATCTTTCCGATCGAGATCCTTTCCAACATCCTGCGACTGCTCTCACTCACGATCCGCCTTTGGGCGAACCTGCTCGCGGGACACATGCTGATCGGTTTCATGAGCGGTGGCCTCGCGGTGTTGCTAGGCGTGAAGTACCTCGCCTGGTTCCTGCTCCCGTTCGGCATCGCCATCTATCTCTTTGAGGCGGTGCTGATCGCTGGTCTTCAAGCCTTCATCTTCGCCATACTCGCCGCGATCTACCTCGGCAGCGCGGTGTCCGAACACTAGCTCGATAAGGAGTCCCACTTGTTAGCTCAAATTGTCGTCTCAATCGTCCACCCGCTCCTCGCGGCTGCCTCGACGGCGGCGTCGAACCTGACGGTCGGCGAGGACGCCGGCAAGGCGATCTCGATCGGCGTCGGCGCCGGCGGCGGCGCTGCCGGAGCCGGTGCCGGCATCGGCATGCTCTTCGGCAAGGTCTACGAATCGGTCGCCCGTCAGCCGGAGATGCAAGCTGACCTGACCGGTCTGCAGTGGCTCGGCTTCGCCCTGACGGAAGCCACGTTCTTCTACGGCCTGGTGGGCGGGCTCATCGGCTACGTCCTCGCCTAGACCGCTGTGACGCCCCTAGCCTCATCAAGCGGTTCCTTCCTGATCTCACCCAACGTCGGGCTGATGATCTGGACATTGCTCGTCTTCGGGATCTCGGTCTTCATCCTGAACCGGTGGGCTTTCCCGAGGATCCGTGACGCGCTCGACCGCCGCCAGAGGGCGATCGAGGAGTCGATCGACTCGCAGGAGCGGTTGCGGGCCGAGGCCGAGGAGGTCCTCTCCGAGTACCGCCAGCAGCTCGCGGAGGCGCGGCTCCAGGCCGAGCAGATCGTCGCGCGCGCCCGCGAAGCCGGAAAGGAGCACGAGCGCGAGACGCTGGTCGAGGCGCGCGAACGCCGCGAGAAGCTGCTCGAGCAGACCCAGCGCGACATCGAAGCCGAGACGCAGCGGGCGCTCGAGCAGATCCGCAAGGAGGTTGCGACGCTGACGATCCTCGCGACAGAGAAGGTCACACGCAAGGTGCTCAGCCCAACCGACCAGCGCAAGCTCGTCGAGGAGGCTCTCGGCGATCTCGACTTCACGGTGCTCGAAGGCTCGGAGAACTGACAGGCGATGCAAGAGATCGAAGACGTCTACGCGCGCGCGCTGTTCGAAGCGGCCCAAGAAGCGGGGCGGCTCGACATCGTGCGCGAACAGCTCGCCGCCTTTACCGAGGCGCTCGATGAGAACCGCGACCTCGAGGTTTTCTTCCTTTCCCCATATTTCTCGACCGATGAGATCAAGGCCGGTCTCGAGCGCGCGCTGACTGATGCCGACCCTCTGTTCTCGAACTTCTTGGCGCTGGCGATCGAGAAGCATCGGATGCCCGCGCTGAACCTGATCCGCCGGCGCTTTGACGTGCTGTGCGATCATGAAAACCGAGTGCTCCCAGTCGAGATCACGAGCGCGGTCGCGCTCGGGGAGCAGACAGTCGAGGAGATCGGCAGGCGCATCGAGGAGCAGACCGGTGAGCACGTCGAGCTGACGAGCAAGGTAGATCCGGAAATCCTCGGCGGCATCGTGCTTCGAGTCGGGAACTCGATTCTCGACGCATCGATCCGTGACCGCTTGGAACAACTACGTAAAGAAGTCGCTCGCGGCTAGTGGCGCAGCGGCGACGCAAGGAGCCAATCGCACATGCAGATCAATCCTGACGAGATCACCAGCATCCTCAAGGCACGGATCGAAGGCCTCGACGTAGGTAGCGCCACGCTGACCGAGGTCGGAACGGTCTTGTCGCTGTCCGACGGCATCTCGCGCATCCACGGACTCGAGAACGCGATGTCGCTGGAGATGCTCGAGCTGCCACACGACGTCGTCGGCCTGGCCCTCAACCTCGAGGCTGACAACGTCGGCGCCGTGCTCTTCGGCGAGTGGGAGAAGATCGTCGAGGGCGACACCGTCAAGCGCACCGGTCGCCTGCTCGAGGTACCAGTCGGTGAAGCGCTGCTCGGTCGCATCGTCTCACCGCTCGGACGTCCGCTCGACGGCAAGGGCGATATCGCGACGACCGAGACGCGGCCCGCCGAATTCAAGGCTCCCGGCGTGGTGCAGCGCCAGCCGGTGCTCGAGCCAATGCAAACCGGCCTCAAGGCGATCGACTCGATGATCCCGATTGGCCGTGGCCAGCGGGAGCTGATCATCGGGGACCGTCAAACGGGCAAGACGGCGATCGCGCTCGACACGATCATCAACAACCGCGACAGCGGCGTCGTTTCGGTCTATGTCGCGATCGGACAGCGCATGTCCACGGTGGTTCAGCTCGCCGAGACGCTCCGCGAGCAAGGCGCACTCGAGAACACGATCATCGTCGTCGCGGCTGCCGATGAAGCCGCCCCGATCCAGTACATGGCGCCCTACGCGGGCTGTGCGATGGCCGAGTACTTCATTTACAAGGGCGGGCACGCGCTGTGTGTTTACGACGACCTGACCAAGCACGCCTACGCCTACCGCCAGATGTCGCTGCTGCTGCGCCGCCCGCCGGGCCGCGAGGCATACCCGGGTGATGTCTTCTACCTGCACTCGCGGCTGCTCGAGCGCGCGGTCAAGCTGAACGACGAGCTTGGTGGCGGGTCGATGACGGCGCTTCCGATCATCGAGACCCAGGCCGGGGATGTCTCAGCCTACATCCCGACGAACGTCATCTCGATCACCGATGGTCAGATCTTCCTCGAGCCAAAGCTCTTCAACTCCGGGGTTCGCCCGGCAATCAACGTCGGTATCTCCGTGTCGCGAGTCGGAGGTAACGCGCAGATCGGCCCGATGAAGAAGGTTGCCGGCCGCCTCAAGCTCGAGCTCTCGCAGTACCGCGATCTCGAGGCCTTCGCGCAGTTTGGATCTGACCTGGACGCCGACACGCAGCGGACGCTGGCCCGCGGCGAACGCCTCGTGGTGTCGCTGAACCAGGGCGAGCGGGCGCCGCTCGCTGTCGAAGACCAGGTCCTGCAGGTGTTCGCGGCAACAAACGGCTTCCTCGACCGCATCACGGTCGAGCGCGTTCCCGCGTTCCTCGCCGAGCTCATCGAGCACGCGCATGCGCGACACAAGGACCTGCTCGCGAAGATTGCGGATAGGGACTGGTCCGACGAGGTCCAGGAGGCTGCGCGCCAAGCCGTCAGCTCGTTCGCCGAGGACTTCGGCTATGACCTCGACGAGGAGGGGCAGCCCCTCGACGAGGACGTGATGCCGCCGATCGCCGCGGACTCAAAGCGTGACGCGAACACCGAAAGCGACAAGGCCGACGCCGATGGCGACAAGGCGGATGGGGTGGCGGAGTCCGCCGATGGCGTGGCCGAGTCAAAGGCAGCGGCCAAGACAAAGTCGGAGGGCAAGCCCAAGGCAGCGGGCAAGCCCAAGGCGCCGGCCAAAGAAGATGGCGCCGCCGACGCGGACAAGGCGACCGACACGGAGGGAGCGGCGGCGTAGCCGTCGCCTAGCTTCGCCATGGCCTCTCAGCGGGAGGTTCGCAACCGGATTGCGAGCTTCAAGAACATTCAGAAGATCACGCGCGCGATGGAGGCCGTTTCGGCGGCACGTCTGCGCCGCGCCGAGCAGCGCGTCACCGCGCTACGTCCCTACGCGAGCGCGCTCCGGCGGATGACACGCCAGGCAGCCCGGGATGCCGGTGCGGTCGCGGCTCGCGTACCGCTGCTCACCGTGCGGGAACCCGAGGAAAGCGTTGGCATCCTGCTGGTGACGGCCGATCGCGGGCTCGCCGGCGCTTTCAACTCTCAGATCATCCGCGCCGGCGTCCAGCTTGGCGCGGAGGTCGAAGGGAACAGGCAAAGCCCCGTGTGGTTTGCCACCGGCCGTCGCGGCGTGTCCTCACTGACGTTCCGCGGCAGGCAACTGGCCGGTGCTTACACCGGATTCACCGACCGCCCGGCTTACGCCGACGCACGCCGGATCGCGAGCGATCTCGTGACGGCCTACCTCGATGGTGCCGTTGACCGAGTCGAGATCATCTACAACGGCTACGTCTCGCCGCTCACCCAGCGCGTCACGCGAGAGACCCTGCTCCCCGTCGCGGCGGCGACGATCCGTGCCGAAGATGAAGGCGACGGGTCCGGCGAGTCCGGAGCGGCGGCACGTGATACCCCCAGGCGTCGGGTGTTCCCCGAGTACGAACCGGACCCCGACAAGATCCTTCGTGTCTTGCTCCCAGCTTACGTCGAGATATCGGTCTACCGAGCGCTGCTCGAATCGACCGCGTCCGAGCACGGTGCTCGGATGACGGCGATGCGAAACGCCTCAGAGAACGCCGGTGAGTTGATCGAGAACCTCGCGCTCGAAATGAACCGCGCGCGTCAAGCCGAGATCACCCAGGAAATTTTGGAAGTCGTCGCCGGCGCCGGGTCGCTGGTCTAAACAGATGGCTCAGCAATCCGGGCACAGGCCAGCAACAAAGGAGTGAGCATCGATGGAATCGTCCACCGCTAGAGAAAAGTCCACGGCTGGCACGAAACAAGCCTCCGCCGCCAAAACGAAACAAAACGTCGGCCGCATCGAGGAGATCCAGGGCGTCGTCATCGAAGCTGTCTTCCACGAGCGGCTGCCGGAAATCAATCACGCCATCACCGTGGCTCGTGCCAGCGGCGACGAGGAGGTCAAGGGTGCCACGGCGGGCGTCAGCGATGTGCTCGTGTGCGAGGTCCAGCAGCACCTCGGTGACAACCGGATTCGCGCGGTGGCGATGGACAGCACCGACGGGCTTGCCCGCGGCGCCGAGGTCATCGACACCGGGGCGCCGATCACGGTGCCGGTCGGCGAGGCGACATTGGGCCGGATCTTCAATCTGCTCGGCGAGCCGATCGACCTCGGCAAGGCGCTGCCGAAGAACATCGAGCGTCGCGCGATCCACCAGGTCGCGCCGCGCGCCGAGGAGCTCACCACCACTACCGAGATGTTCGAAACCGGCATCAAGGTGGTCGACTTGCTGGCGCCCTACGCCAAGGGCGGCAAGGTCGGCCTGTTCGGCGGCGCCGGAGTTGGCAAGACGGTCCTGATCCAGGAGCTGATCCACAACCTCGCCAAGGAGCACGGCGGTCTGTCGGCCTTTTGCGGCGTCGGCGAGCGCTCGCGTGAGGGCAACGACCTGTGGCTCGAGATGAAGGAGTCGGGCGTCCTCGAGAAGACGATGCTCGTCTTCGGACAGATGAACGAGCCACCAGGGGCGCGCATGCGCGTTGCCTTGTCGGGCTTGACGATGGCCGAGTATTTCCGCGACCAGGGTCAGGACGTGCTGCTGTTCATCGACAACATCTTCCGCTTCGTCCAGGCCGGCTCAGAGGTCTCGGCGTTGCTCGGCCGGATGCCCTCACAGGTCGGCTACCAGCCCACGCTCGCGACCGAGATGGGCCAGCTGCAGGAGCGCATAACCTCGACGCGAACCGGCTCGGTGACGTCGGTCCAGGCGATCTACGTTCCTGCGGACGACCTGACGGACCCTGCGCCAGCCTCCGTATTCGCTCACCTCAACGCGACAACCGTGCTCTCCCGCGCGATCTCCGAGAAGGGCATCTACCCGGCCGTTGACCCGCTCGACTCGACCTCCACGATCCTCAAGCCGGACATCGTCGGCGACGAGCATTTCCGCGTCGCCAACCGGGTCAAGGAGATCCTGCAGCGCTACACCGAGCTCCAGGACATCATCGCGATCCTTGGCATCGACGAGCTCTCCGACGAGGACAAGGTCACCGTGCAGCGAGCCCGCAAGGTCGAGCGCTTTCTCTCCCAGCCGTTCTCGGTCGCCGAGCAGTTCACCGGCACGCCGGGGGCCTACGTACCGATCGCGGACACGATCCGCGGCTTCGCGGAGCTCATCGACGGCAAGCACGACGATGTACCCGAACGCGCTTTCTTCCTCAAGGGCACGATCGAACAGGTCGTCGAGGCAGCCCACAAGGACAACTGATGGCGCACGCGCGTTTCATCGCTGAGGTTCTCACCCCCGAAGGGGAGGCTTTCAACGAGGAGGTGGAGATGGTCTCCACGCGCACGACCCTGGGGCTGATCGGCATCCTCGCCAACCATGCACCGCTGCTGGCGCGCCTCGAGCCGACGGAGCTACGCCTCTATCGCTCCGAGAACGAGATCGTGCGCTTCGCCCAGGGCGAGGGCTACGTGCAGGTGGTCGACAATCACGCTCTGTTGCTGGTCGAGGAGCTGATCGACACTTCCGAGCTCGATCGCAGCGAGCTCGAACGACTGCGCGAAGAGGCGGAACGGGTGTCGGCTTCAGCCGACGCCGACAGTGAATCGGCCGCATACGCCCGCCGCGAAATACGTCGCGTCGAGGCCTTTCTGAGCATCCTCGACGAGAAGTAGTGCCTCGCCGAGGCGCACCTAGGCGCCCCCCGCTGGACGGCCGGCGGGCCTACCACCATCCGTCCAGGGCAAAGGTGATTCTTAGCCAGGCGACAGAACATCTTCATGGCGCTCGTTACATTCCTTGCAGGCCCATGCGACGTCCGCGACTGCAACCGCGCCGAGCAAGGATCGCCCTGGCGACCCTGATCGCGATCGCCTCATGCGGCGGGGCGAGTGCCGCGTTGGCGTCTGAAGTATCAAGTCAGGTGAGCTCGAACTGGGCCGGCTACTTCGCGACCACAGGGTCCTCCACGCACCGGCTCGCCAAGCGCTTCACCGCTGTCTCAGGAACATGGGTGCAGCCGACCGCCGTCTGCACACCGGGCTCCCCGACGTACTCGGCCTTTTGGGTTGGACTCGGCGGCTATAGCGACAGCTCCCAGGCGCTCGAGCAGATCGGCTCGGAAGCTGACTGCAGCAGCTCCGGCCAGGTATCCGACTACGCCTGGTATGAACTCGTTCCCGCTGGGCCGTACACAATCGCCAGGATCACGGTCTCGCCGGGCGATGTCATATCGGCGAGCGTGAGCGTCAGCGGCACGAAGGTAAAGCTCTCGTTGCGCGACGTGACGGCCGCCACGCACTACACGCTGACGACGAAGATGAGCTCCCCCAAGCCGGACACGAGCTCCGCCGAGTGGATCGCCGAGGCTCCGTCGAACTGCAACCAGAACAACTACTGCACGCCGCTTCCGCTGACGAACTTCGGCAGCGTGAGCTTCTCGGATGCGACAGCATCCTCGGTTGGGACCGCCGGCAAGACGACGGGGAAGATCGATGACAAGGCGTGGATTTATGGGCCGATCACGCTCCAGTCGAGCACCGGCCACTTCCGCTTCAACCAGAATCTCGACGTCTCTTCGGCTGCTCCCAGCGGGTTGGCGGTTGGCGGCAAGGGGTTTGTCGTGACCTACGGGACGGGCGTCCCCGGTGGATCGACCGGTCCTTCAGGCACGAGCGGCACGAGCGGCACGACCGGCACCAGCGGTACGAGCGGCACGAGCGGCACAACCGGCACGACCGGTACAACCGGCACCACCTAGACGGGACGCGAGGCCCCGAGCACGCCGCTTGCTGGCGCTCCGATACCCTGGGGCGCCCCATGACGCAATCGCGCGAACCGATCGGTGTGATCGGCACAGGATATGTCGGGCTCGTCACGGCGGCTGGCTTCGCGGCGCTCGGCAGCGAGGTGTTCTGTGTCGACGTCGACGAGGCGAAGATCGCGCAGTTACAGCGCGGCGAGGTTCCTATCTACGAACCCGGCCTCGCTGAGCTGATCGCTAGCAACGGCGAGCGTCTTCACTTCGCGACGACGCTCGATGACGCCGTTGCGCACAGCCGGCTCCTGTTCGTCTCCGTTGGTACGCCGCCGACCTACTCCGGCGATGCCGACCTCTCAGCGGTCCACGACGTGGTTGACGCGATGCCCCGATCGGGAGATCACGTTCTCGTGATGAAGTCGACGGTGCCGTGCGGTACGGGTCGCTCGATCAAGCGTGTTCTTGCCGAGCAGGGAAACGGCGCGCTGGCGTACGTGTCCTGCCCCGAGTTCCTCAAGGAAGGCTCGGCGATCGAGGACTTCATGCGGCCCGACCGCGTTGTCATCGGTGACGACGGCGACCCGGCGGGGGATGCCGTCGCCGCATTGTATGAGCCACTCGAGGCGCCCGTGCTCCGCACTGATGTTGCCAGCGCCGAGATGATCAAGCTCGCCGCCAACGCCTTCCTCGCGACGAAGATCTCGTTTATCAACGAGATTGCGAACGTCTGCGAGGAAACCGGCGCGAACGTGCTTGACGTCGCCGAGGGTGTCGGACTCGACGCGCGCATCGGCCCGAAGTTTCTGCAGGCGGGAGTTGGCTACGGCGGCTCGTGCTTCACCAAGGACGTCAGCGCGCTGAAACTGCTTGCCGCCAACTCGGGCTATCACTTCCAGCTGCTGGGCGCGGTGATCGAGGTCAACGAGCTCCAGAAGCGCCGCGTCGTGGCCAAGCTCCAGCGCGAGCTCGGGGCACTCGCCGGCAAACGCATCGCCGTGCTCGGCCTTGCCTTCAAGCCGAATACCGACGACATGCGCGGCGCCTCATCGCTTGTTCTGGCGGCCCGCCTGGAGGCTGAGGGCGCGCTCGTGCGCGCGTATGACCCGGTCGCCACGGACGAGGCACGCAAGATCATGCCCGAGCTCGACTACGCGACCTCAGCGCTCGACGTCGTCACCGAGGCCGATGCCGTGGTCCTCATCACCGAATGGCCCGAATTCCTCTCCCTCAGCTGGCAGGCAGTCGCCGAGGCGATGCATGGCACGCTCGTGATCGACGGTCGCAATGCCCTCGATCCCGAGGTCGTGCGCGCTGCTGGGCTCACCTACCAAGGGATCGGGCGCGGATGACCGCGGTCCTGGGGTCCTCATGCAAGCGGTGATCCTTGCCGGCGGGGCGGGCACGCGACTTCGGCCATTGACCGCGCGTATCCCCAAGCCTGTCGTCACACTCGTCGATCGGCCGTTCATCGCCTTCATGCTCGAGTGGCTCGAGCTCCATGGCGTCGACGACGTGATCCTCTCGTGTGGCTTCCTCGCTGAAAGCGTGCGCACCGTCCTCGGCGACGGCACGGCTCATGGCATCAGGCTCCGCTACGTCGATGAGCCGGAACCGCTGGGCACCGCGGGCGCGATCAAGCACGCTGAGGGTCTGCTCGATGAGCGCTTCCTCGTCTGCAACGGCGATGTTCTCACCGACATGGATCTCGGCGGCCAGATCGCTCAGCACGAGAGGACCGGCGCGACAGCAACGCTCGCCTTGATCAGCGTCGAAGATCCGAGCGCTTACGGCCTGGCGCGACTCGGCGAGGATGGCGCGGTGCGTGAGTTCTTCGAGAAGCCGGCTGGCGCCGAGGCCAACGAGGAGTTGGTCAGTGCCGGCGCCTACGTGCTTGAACGCAGCGTGCTGGATCTGATCCCTTCGGGCCGCCCGGTGTCGATCGAGCGCGAGATCTGGCCGGCGCTGATTGGCAACGGGCTCTACGGCTACGCGGCCTCGGGCTATTGGCTCGACATTGGCAGCCCGCAGGGCTACATGCAGGGGTCCTTCGACATCATTCAGGGCAAGCTCACCACGTCGCTGTCAGCGGGGCTCGACAGCAGTCATCTGAGTGTGGCGGACTCGGCGCAGATCGCCGGCCGGGTCGTGCCGCCGGCGCTGATCGGACCGGACTGCTCGGTGGGGGAGGGCGCGACCGTCGGCGGGCTGGTCGTGCTCGGGCGTGGTGTGCGCATCGGCGCGGATGCCAAGCTTGAGCGCACGATCGTGCTCGACGGGGCCGAGGTCGGTGCGCGGTGCGTGCTGCGCGACTGTGTGGTTGCCGAACGGGCGCGGATCGGTTCGCATACCGAGCTCAGCGGCGGTGTCGTGATCGGCGAAGATGCGGTGATCGGCGAGCACAACGTAATCACGCGCGGCGCGCGGGTTTCCCCGGGCGTCGTACTCGGCGATCGTGCGGTCGAGTTCTGATGGCAGCGCTCGACCGCGACGCCATCAGCGCGCTCGACGAGGCGCATCTTCTCGAGGACATCCTCGGAATGCCAGCGCAGCTGGGTGACGCACTCTGGCGCGTGGAGTCTGCGCGCCTCGAAGCCCACGACACCCCAGGCGGGCTCGTCGTTGCCGGCATGGGCGGGTCGGCGATCGGTGGCGCGCTCGCGCGCGCGGCGCTCGGCGACCAAGCCTCGCGGCCAATACTGGCCGCGCGCGGCTACGGGCTCCCGCCGTGGACGACGCCGGACACCACGGTACTCTGCGTCAGCTACTCGGGCGACACCGAGGAGACGCTCGCCTGCTACGACGCGGCCGGCGCACTTGGTGCACACCGGGTCGTCGTCACCGCCGGGGGGCGCCTCGCCGCGCTCGCGCGCGAGGACGGCGTTGGCGTGATCCCGCTCCCGACCGGCTTCCAGCCGCGCGCAGCGCTCGCCTATGTGCTCGTCAGCGCACTGGAGGTTGCCGCCCTGTGCGGCGCGGCGCCACACCTCGCGGCAGAGATCGATGTGGCAGCGGGCCATCTCCAGGCCTTGGCCGAGGAGTGGGGTCCCGATGGCGCCGAGGACTCGCTCGCCAAGTCACTCGCCCATCAGCTGAGCTCGACGATCCCGGTGATCGTCGGCGCCGGCTTGACCGCGCAGATCGCCTACCGCTGGAAGACGCAGATCAACGAAAACGCGAAGCTGCCGGCCTACTGGAGTGAAATTCCCGAGCTCGACCACAACGAGATTGCCGGCTGGGCCGGCGCGGCCTCGCTTGGTCCGTTCAGCGCGATCTTCCTCGACGATTCCGACAGTCACCCGCGCCTGCGCGCCCGCATCGAGCTGACCCAAGCGATCATCGCTCCCGTGGCGCGCTTCACGAGCATCGTCCACACGCGCGGAGAGAGCGCGCTCGAACGTGTGTGCTCGCTCGTGCTGCTCGGCGATCTAACGTCCTTCTATCTCGCGATCCTGGCTGGCGTCGACCCCACGCCGGTAACGGCCCTCACCGAGATCAAGCAGGCGCTCGCCGAGCGCGAGTAGTGGCCGCGGGGGGCGCTTTCGAGGCTTGCCCGCTGTGCGGGCGCGAACTGCAGCCGACACGCGTGCGCGCCTTTGACCGGCTGATCACCGGCGACGGCCCGTTCACCGTGCGCGAGTGCCGTTCGTGCCGCTTCGGCGTGACCGACCCACAGCTCCGCGGCGGCGAGCTCGAGCGCTACTACGGTGCGCCCTACTGCGAGGGGTTCTACGACCACGCCGACGCAGCGCCGAGCGGCCTGCTCGAGCGTGCTCGCGGGCGTTTCCGCCGCCGCGCCGCAGCGCGACGGTTCGCCCGCAAGCCCTTTGCAAGCCCAGGCCTCAAACCCGGACGCGTGCTCGACGTCGGCTGCGGCTCGGGCGAGCTACTGGCGCACTACGCGGCGCTCGGCTGGCAGACCTTCGGCATCGACCCTGCCGAGTCGGCTGTCGCAGCCGCCGCGCGAGCTGGTGCGAGCGTCCACCTCGGGACGTTGGACGACCAGCCCTGGCCAGCGGAGCGCTTCGAGCTGATCACCTTCTCGCACTCCTTGGAGCACATACCCGAGCCGCTCGATGCGCTGCGGAGCGCACGCGCGCTGCTCGTTCCCGGCGGCCTGATCGCGGTCACGTTGCCCAACTGGAGCTGCTGGCAGCGTCATCTGTTCGCCAACCGCTGGTTTCATCTCGACCTGCCACGCCACCTTCAGCACTTCTCGCCGCGCGCGCTCGCGGTCGCATCCACCGCACTCGAGCTCGAAGCGCTCGATATCGCAACCAGCTCCACCGTCATCTCGGTTGCCTACAGCCTGCACTACGTGATCGCGGGCCGCTGGACCCCAGGTTGGAAGCTATGGCTCGCTTACGCGCTCGGCGCAACGGCTTTCCCGCCCGTGGCGGCGGTCAACGCGCTTCTCGGCGGCGACTGCTGCTACGCGCTGCTCCGGCGTCCGGCGGGCGCCGCGACCTCCTAGGCGCCGGCTCGCGCGGCTAGGCTGTGATCGCGTGGCCGAGCCGGTCGACATCATCCTGCTCAGTTACAACCGGCTCGACTACCTCGCCGCGATGGTTGACGCCATCGAGGAGCACACGCGCTGGCCGTATCGGCTGACGGTCGTCGACAATGCTTCGGGACCACAAACGCGACAGTGGTTGCGTGATTACGCCGCTCGTTTTCACCAGATCGTGTGGAATGAGCGCAACGAGCACCTCGCCGGCTTGCAGCGCGGCATCGAGGCGACTGCCAGCGAGCTTTTCGTCATCTCCGACGCCGACCTCGTAGTGGCTCCGCCGACCGCCGCCGGTTGCTGGCTCGAGCGGCTCGTCGCTCTGGCCGAGCGCCACCCCGACTTCGCACTGCTTGCCGTTTCGCTCGACAGCGTTAGCGCCGCGCGCAACGCGCGCCTGCAAAACGCGCCGCTGATCGAGGGCGAGCTACGCGAGACACCGACCGGCGTCTGGCTCAACCTGATCCGACGCAGCGCGCTCCGCGTGCCCTACGTCAGCGACGGCATCACAGCCCACGCGCTGCGCCGCTCCGGCTACCGCGTCGGCATCGCGACAGAAGTGAGCGCTACGCACCTCGGCGACGCCGACCCGCAGCGCCACCCTGACTACCTCGCGCGCAAGCAGGCCGCAAGCGGCTGGGCGACGACCTACCCCGACTACCCCGAGTCGCGCGAAAGCGCACCGCCGCCAACCCTGCGCGAGCTTGCGCTCGCGGCACCGGTACTCGCCGCGCTCGAGCGCTACGGCATCGCCCACGCCGACACCGTCGAGTTGCGCGCCCCGCAGGCGACGCTCGCGGCTGTGGCGCCAGAGATAGCGGCCGGCGATGCCTCGGAGCTCGCGCCGGCCGCGGCGCGCGCCATCGCAATCCTCGCGCCCCGCGAGGGCGCGGCAGCGCTCATCGACAGTGCGTTCGCGCTCGCCGGCGAATGGGTCGTGCTGCTCAGCTCGCCGGCGGTGCCGCAGCCGGCGTCGGAGTGGGCGCTCGCCGGCGAGTTCCCCGGCCCGCACCCGGTGATCGCGCAGCTTGCGGTGCTCGGCAGCCGTCCGCGCTGGCGCGCACGACTGCTCTACTCGACCTCCGAGCATCGCGCGCAGTGGCTAGCGCTTTTCGCTGCGGCCTGTTTTGGCGAAGATCTGCCGCTGCGCGTCTACGTGTTTCGGCGCACGCCGGCGCTCCTCGCGGCCAGCCCGGTCCACGCCGCGCAGCGGCCTGCTCCGTCGGTACAGACGGCTCACCGCCCGCGCGTTCGGCGGCGCCGTCTCGCCGCTCTTGTGACCAAAGCACGCCGTCTGGTCCAGGCTGAATGGCGACTCGCGCGTACCCGCGGACGCGAGCGGTAACGTTCGGCGGGCGGCGCTGCCGCGCGACGCTCCGATGAATCGATACCTCGCCATTGTCCCGGCGTACAACGAGGTCGGCGCTATCGCAGCGACGATCGCTGAAATCCGCGCTGCGGCCCCGGATTTCGACGTGCTGGTGATCGACGACGGCTCGACGGACGACACCGCCGCGCACGCCCACGCCGCCGGCGCGCGGGTCGTGGCGCTGCCGTTCAACCTCGGGATCGGGGCAGCAGTCCAATCGGGCTACATCTACGCGCGCGAGCACGGCTACGAGGTGGCGGTACAGGTCGACGGCGACGGGCAGCACGACCCCCGCGACATCCCGCGGCTGCTAGAGGCGCTCCGCGCCGACCCAGACACTCACCTCGTCACCGGTTCGCGATTTCTCGGCTTGGCGGAGGGCCACCGCTCGACGCGCACCCGCCGCCTCGGCATCGTCCTCTTCGCCCGCATTGTCTCGCTGCTGACCCACCAGCGAGTCACCGACCCGACATCGGGCTTTCGCATGACCGATCGGCGCGGCATCGAGCTGTTTGCAAGCAACTATCCGACCGACTATCCCGAGGTCGAGGCGATCGTTCTGGCCCACAGCTGCGCGCTGCATACGCGCGAGCTCGCGGTGGCGATGCGACCGCGCACGAGTGGGCGCTCGCGGATCTCCGGGACGGTCAGCGTCTACTACCTCGTCAAGGTGCTGCTGGCGGTGACGGTGAGCGCGCTGCGCGCGGGACCGGTGCTAGAGCCCGGGTCGCTCCCCGAGAGCGTGCGATCGTGAGCATCGCCACCGCGATGCTGCTGTTGGTGCGGACCAGCTCGACGACCGCGACGCTGCAACGGATCGCCGTGATCGCGATCGCTGTGATCGTCTTCGCACTGGTCTTCGAGCTCGTCCGTCAACGTGCGCTGATGGAGCGCTACGCGCTGCTGTGGCTGTTCGCCGCCGTGGCGCTGGTCGTGCTTGCGATCTGGCGCGGGCTGCTGACGAGCCTCGCCGGGGATCTCGGCATCTACACGCCGGCCAACGCGCTCTTCGCCGCGGGCTTCGTCTTCGTCATCGTGCTGCTGCTGCACTTCTCGCTGGTGATCTCGCGTCTGTCCGAGCAGAACAAGACACTCGCGCAGCGGCTCGCTCTGCTCGACGAACGCACCGAGCGACTGACGGAGGTCTCGGCTGAGTCCGACGTGCGGACCTCGCCCGCGGCCCAGCGGACGCGCGCGGCGGGCAAGCGTTGAGCGACGCGCTCGCGGTCGTCATCGTCACGCACAACGCCGCCGCCGAGCTCGTTGGGCTGGCTGGGGCGCTGCTCGGCGAGCTCGAGCCCGACGACGAGGTCGTGATCGTCGACAACGCCTCGAGCGACGCCACCGTCACGCTCGCGCGCGAGCTGGATCCGCGCATCGCGCTGCGCGAAACGGGCGCGAACGTGGGCTTCGCGGCCGGCTGCCGTGTCGGCGTCAACGCAACAGCCGCGCCGCTCCTGCTGTTTTTGAACCCCGATGTCCGACCGCAGCGCGGCTCGCTGGCACGCCTGCGCGCGGTCGCCGGCGAGCGACCCGGCTGGGCAGCGTGGCAGCCGGCGGTGATGCTCGAGGACGGCCGCATCAACACGTCCGGTGGGGTGGCCCACTACCTGGGGCTGAGCTGGGCCGGACAGTGTGAGCAGCCCGAGTCCGAGCTCGCGGACGCCCCGCACGAGATCGCGTTCGCATCTGGCGCGGCGTGCGTGATTCGTCGTGAGGTGTGGCTGGCGCTCGGCGGTTTCGAAGACTCATACTTCCTCTATGGTGAAGACCTCGACCTCGGGTTGAGGTTGAGACTCAGTGGCTACGGGGTCGGGGTCGAGCCGCGCGCGCGCGTCACCCACAACTACGAGTTCGAGAAAGGCCCCCGCAAGTGGTTCCTGCTCGAGCGCAACCGCTGGCGCACCGTTCTTGGCGTCTACCCCGCCGCTCTGCTGGCGCTGATCGCACCGGCGCTTCTGCTCGGCGAGCTTGGCCTGCTCGCGATCGCCGCGCGCGACGGCTGGCTGACCGTCAAGCTGCGCGCCCAGTTCGCCACGATCGGCGGGCTGCCGCAAACGCTGCGCCGCCGCCGCTCGATCCAGGCCGGGCGAGCGGTTAGCGCGGCCGCCTTCGCAGCAGCGCTAAGCGCCTCGCTCGAGAACCCGAACCTCGCGCGCCTGCCGCGGCCGCTGGCGCTCGCCCAAGCCGCCTACTGGCGGCTCGTCCGCCTGCTCCTGCGCTCGGCCGAACCATCCCCTGTTAGCATCGCGCGCGCTGCTGGCCAGCACCGCCCCGAGGATCGATGAGGCCGACGCCGTGATACACGCATGTCGCTGATCTCCTCGTGGGTTTTCTTCCCGCTGGTTCTGGCGGCGATCGGCCTCGGGTGGGGTGCGCTGATCGGCTGGCTGGCCGGTGAGCGTGAGCTCGGGCCGCTGACGATCCCGCTCGGCCTGGCAACCGCGCTGGTCGTCGCGGCCATCCTGACCGCCTTCTCGACCACCGCACCGATCGCCGCGCCAGTCGCGGCCATCGGCGCGCTCGCCGGCGTCGGCTATGTCTGGGGACGCGCCAAGCTCGGCGCCGCGCCAGCGCTCGTGGCAATCGGCGTGCTGCTCATTTACGGCGCACCGGTGATCCTCAGCGGTCAGGCGACGTTCCTCGGCTACGTCCGCCTTGACGACACCGCGACCTGGCTCGCGCTGATCGACCAGCTGTTCAGCCACGGCCGCTCAATTGCCGACGTCGCACCCTCCACCTTCCAGCTGCTCATCAACACAAACCTGAACGGCTCTTCCTACCCGGCCGGCGCATTCATGCTCCCGGGCATCGGGCACTGGGTTACCGGCATCGATGCCGCATGGATCTTCCAGCCCTACCTGGCCTGCTGTGCCGCAGCGCTATCGCTCTGCCTCTACGCGCTGCTCGGATCGCTCATCCACTGGCGCTGGCTGCGTGCCTTCGTCGCTTTCATCGCCGCCCAGTCGGCGCTGCTCTGGGGCTACGCGGCGTGGGGCGGGACCAAGGAGCTGACGGCGGCGTTCGTGCTCGCGCTCGGCATCGCGCTCGCCGCCGAGTTGCTCCAGCGCGAGAAGCCCACCGCACGAAGCACGCTGCCGCTCGCCGTCGCCGCTGCTGCGCTGATGATCACGCTCGGTCCGGGCGGGGCGATCTACGCCCTGCCGGCGTTCGTCGCCCTCTACGTCGGCCTGACGCTGCGGGCGATCAGAGGTTTTGGTGTTGGGCGGCTTCTGCGGGTACTCGCGCTGCTCCTCGCGACGATAGCGGTGTTGGCGCTGCCGCTGTGGCTGACGATCGGCCACTACCTGAGCGTCGACTCCGGCTCCTTCTCGGCCACGGCCAACACGGCGACTCAGCTCGGCAACCTGGTGGCGCCGTTGCGTGCGCTGCAGATCGTCGGGATCTGGCCAGTCGGGGACTTCCGCGACTATCCCCTGCCGCCGCCGTCACTCAGCACGCACCTGCTGATCTGGCTGGCGATTGTCGTCGGACTGATCGGCGTTGGCTGGACGCTGTGGCAGCGCCGTATCGCGCTCGCGCTCTACGTCGCGGTGGCCTTGATTGGCGCGACGGTGCTCTATATCGGTGGCAGCACGCCATGGCTGATCGGCAAGGCGCTCGCGATGTCCTCGCCGGCGATCCTGCTCGCCGGGCTGGTCGGCGGGGCGCTCCTCTTCAGCCACGAGCGGGTCCTCTCACTTATCGCCGGCGTCGCCGTGCTCGGTGCGCTCGCCGGCGGCGTGCTGTGGTCGAACTTCCTCCAGTACCGAAACGTCTCGCTCGCGCCGCGCGCACGGCTCGAGGAGCTCGCCGACATCGGCCAGCTGCTGGGTGGCAAGGGCCCGACGTTCTTCAACGAGTACGAGATCTACGGCGACCGCCATTTCCTGCGCGCGGGCGCTCCGGTCGAGCCGGCGGAGTACCGCACGCCGCTGCTCGCGACGTTGAGCGGCGCGATCCTGACCAAGGCGGCGTGGGCCGACATCGACTCGTTCCCGCTGCCGACGCTCGCTCCCTACCGCTCGCTCGTGATCCGCGTCTCGCCGGTCGAAAGTCGACCGCCCTCGATCTACAACCTCGTCTGGTCGAGGCGGTACTACCAGCTCTGGCAGCAGCCGGCGCACCCGACCAACCGGGTGATCGAGCACGTCCCACTGGGTGACTCGAACAAGCTCGACTATTGCGGCGCCGCGGAGAACGCTGCGTTCGCGCCGCTCTGCTCGATTCAGCCGGCCTCCGTACCGTCTTGTCCCGAGGTGCTCGCCTTGGGCCGCCAGGCCGCGAATGACGGCGGCAGCCTGCTGGCCTATGAACGCGCCAATCCAATCGTGCTGCGCGGGACCGACATGCGCTGGCCCGGAAGCTGGATCCAGGACTACGCTGCGACCGGCCAGTCCGAGGATGCGCTCAGCCCGACGACGCCCGGTACCGCTGTCGCCCACGTCGAGCTCCCCACCGGCCCGCATCGCTACCAGCTGTGGCTGGACGGCAGCTTTGACCGCGGCTTCATCGTCAAGGTCGACGGGCGGCGTATCGGTGCGATCTCCGACGAGCTCAACCCGTTCGGCGACGGCTGGAACGAGGTCGGCGTGGCGCTCACCCTGGATGCCGGTGTGCATTCGATCTCACTCACCTACCCCAAGCCGACGCTCGGGCCCGGCGGTGACGATGACGAGAACTACACCTCGATCGCCGATATCGCACTGCAGCCGCTCGTGTCCTCGCACATGCTCGCGGTCAAGCCGGCGCAGGCGAGCGAGCTGTGCGGGCGTTCACTGGACTGGATCGAGATCGTCGCCCCCGAGCCGTAGTGGGGATAGCTCTCCCGCGTCGGAGGATCCCCAGAGGTCCTCGGCGACGGTAAACCTTGACAATTCTTTGGTAAGGTCTGTGCCAGATGCAGGGGCTGACGATCCAGGAAGCAGCACAGACGACTGGCTGGTCGCCGCGCATGCTGCGCTACATCGAGCGTGCAGGACTGCTCGAGCTTTCGCGTTCGGAGTCCGGCTACCGCCTCTACGGACCCGAGCAGCTGCAGCGGCTGCGCACCCTGCGCGAGCTGCTCGCGCGGCTGAACTTCGGTCTCTCCGAGCTCGGCTTTGCCCTGCGGCTGCGCCGCGAGCCGCTGCTGCGGGCCGAGGTCGATGCCTGGTTTGACGCCGAGCCCGAGCGGCCCGAACACGTCGACCCCGACGACTGGCTGCGCTGGGAGCAAGACAAGCACGAGGCGCTCATCGCCGCCTCGCACACCACTCACATGGAGATCGCATGACACCTACCGGCACGCTCACCGACCAGGATTTCAAGGTAGCCGACCTCAACCTGGCTGCCTTCGGACGCAAGGAGATCGAGCTGGCGGAGCACGAGATGCCGGGGCTGATGGCGACGCGTCGCGAGTACGCCGAGCGCCAGCCGCTCGCCGGGGCGCGGATCACCGGCTCGCTGCACATGACGATCCAGACCGCGGTGCTGATCGAGACGCTCACCGCCCTCGGCGCGCAGGTGCGCTGGGCGTCCTGCAACATCTTCTCCACCCAGGACCACGC
>PKYB01000030.1 GCA_003133565.1 Solirubrobacterales bacterium | reverse complement strand
CGGTTGCCGAAGTGCTCGTACTCGTCGAGGTGCTCGGCGACCGCCTCGCGCGGCATGCTCGCGGCCTCGGCCGCGTAGTCCTTGATCTCGACCTCCGGGTTCTCGGGCATGCCGAGCCGGCGCGGGAGCAGGACGAGCTCGTTGACGAGCGCGATGATGTCGTCGTGGGTGAGGGTGCGCACGTCGAGGTCGATGTCGAGCCCGAGGCGCGAGTTGAGCTTGTAGCGACCGACGCGTGTCAGGTCGTAGCGCTTGGCGTCGAAGAACAGCTGGTTCAGCAACGCGCGCGCGTTTTCGACACTCGGCGGCTCGCCGGGACGCTGCTTCTTGAACAGCTCAACCAGCGCGCCTTCCTCCGAGCGCGTCTGCTCAGTGTCCGAGTCGATCGTGTTGCGAATGTAGTGCGAGTTGTCGAACAGGGCGAGGATCTGCTCATCGGACGCGTAGCCCATCGCGCGCAGCAGCACCGTCACCGGCAGCTTGCGCTTGCGGTCGATGCGTACATAGACCTTGCCCTTCTTGTCGATCTCGAGCTCGAGCCACGAGCCGCGTGCCGGCATCAGGTTGGCGACGAAGACCTGCTTCTCGCGGTCCTTCGGCTCCATCAGGTAGGCGCCGGGTGAACGCACCAGCTGGGTGACGACCACGCGTTCGGTGCCGTTGATGATGAACGTGCCGCGGTCGGTCATCCAGGGAAAGTCGCCCATGAACACCGACTGCTCGCGGATCTCACCGGTTTCACGGTTGATGAACGCAACGGTTACCGTGAGCGGCCGGGCGTAGGTGAGGTCCTTCTCGCGGCACTCCTCGATCGATGCGACGGGCTCGTCGAAAACGAAGTCGCCGAACTGCACGGCAAGGTTGCCTGTGTAGTCCTCGATCGGCGAGATGTCGTCGATCGTCTCGCGCAGACCGCCGGTTGCTGGCACGGTCAACCACTCGAACGAGCGGCGCTGAATGTCAATGAGGTTGGGGACGTCGAGCGGCTTGTTCAGACGCGCGAAGCTACGGCGCGTCCGAGGGACGTAGGCAGAGGCCAAGATGCGACTCCTGAGGGGTCGAGAGACAGACGGACGAGGGCGCGAAAGCGCAGACCAAGTAATCTAGCACAGCGAAGCTGCGCCCCCTTGGAGGCTGCCGACACTCACGGACCCCGCTCCACTCGACGCCGCGTATGTGGCGCGGCGCGGACCTGCGTGGGACGGCTACGACTATCGGTCGGCCGGGCAACTGTAGCGAAGTTTTCGCGGTTTTGCAGGACTTGCAACCGCCAAACCAGGGCAGCTGGAGCCATCGCGAGGCGAGCGCCAGGCCTCGACGGGCGACGCTCACCCCGCTAAGCGGAACCCTCGTTAGGTCAGCTCGACGGTCGCGCCGGCCTCTTCGAGCTCTTGCTTGAGCTTGTCGGCCTCTTCGCGATCAATACCTTCCCGGATGGGCTTCGGTGCCTCGTCCACGAGCGCCTTGGCTTCCTTCAGGCCCAACCCGGTCGCCGCGCGGACGACCTTGATGACCTGGATCTTCTTGTCGCCGGCCGCAATCAGCCCCACCGTGAACGCGGTCTGCTCTTCGGCCTCCTCCTCGCCGGCGCCGGCACCGCCGGCTTGCGGCGCGGCCGCCGCGACGGCGGTTGCCGAGACGCCAAACGTCTCTTCGAGCGCCTTGATCCGCTCGGCCAGCTCGAGCACCGAAATGCCCTTCAGCTCTTCAATCCAATCGGCTGTACTCGTAGCCATTACGCATTCTCCTTTTCGTCGTCGTCGCCGGACGCTTCAGGCGCCGACTCCTCATCAATAGCTTGGCCCGCCGGACCGTCTTCACTGCCTTCGCTCGCCGGTCCTTCATCGCTACCCTCGCCGACAGGCCCCACATCGCTGCCCTCGCCCGCCGGCCTCTCCTCACTGCCTTCATCCGCCGGCCCGACGGTTTCGGGGTCCTCGGCCGGAACTGCCGGTGCTTCGGCCCGCTCCTCAGCGGGCGCCGGTTCCGCGGGCGCGCTCTGCTCGGCCGGGCTCGGCCCAGCCGAGGCTGCTTTCTGCTCGAGTACGCCACCGAGTCCGATCGCGAGACCGCCGATGAGCGCGTTCAGCGCCCGGGCAAGGCCAGCCACCGGCGATGCGATGAGCCCGACAAGCTGACCATAGAGCGCATCGCGCGTAGGAAGCCGAGCGATCGCGGTCATCTCGGCAGCCGATAGTGCAGCCCCGTCCATCACACCGCCCTTGAACGCGAGCAGCTGGGTGGAGCGTGCGAAGTCGGCCAGCGACTTCGCGGCAACCGCACCGTCGCCACGCACGAACGTCAGCGCTGTGGGGCCCTGAAGAAGTGTCTTGATCAGCTCGGCACCCGCCTTGTCGGCGGCGCGCTCGGCGAGCGAGTTCTTGACGACGCGCAGCGTCGCGTCGGCCTCGCGCAGGCGGCCGCGCAGCTCGCGGGCCTGCTCAACGCTGATGCCGCGGTAGTCGACGGCAAAGATCGCCGCTGAGTCGCTGATGTTGGCGGCGATCTCGTCGATCACCGCAGCTTTCTGGTCTTTGTTCATACGGCTCCTATCCCGGTCTTAGGCTCCCAAAGGGAGCGTGCCGGAGGTCTACGGTGGCCTGGACGCTTGGGGCGAGCTATGCGGCTGCTGCCTGCGCCTCCTCGACGATGTCACGGGTGCGGCTCGGATCGACCTTGACGCCGGGACCCTGGGTCGAGGCAAACGTGATCGAGCGCAGGTAACGACCCTTAGCGACTGAGGGCTTCGCGCGGATGATCTCCTCGAGCACCGCGGCGTAGTTCTCGAGTAACGCACGCGTCTCAAAGCTGCGCTTGCCGATCACGAGATGGACGATCGCCGTGCGGTCGGTGCGGTACTCGACCTTCCCGGCCTTCGCCTCCTCGACGGCCTTGCGCACATCGGTCGTCACCGTCCCAACCTTGGGGTTGGGCATCTTCCCTTGCGGGCCGAGGACGCGCCCGAGGCGGCCGACGAGCGGCATCAAGTCAGGGGTGGCGATCGCAACATCGAAGTCCGTAAACCCTTCCTCGACGCGCTTGGCCAGATCCTCTGCGCCGACGAAGTCGGCACCAGCTTGCTCGGCCTCGCGCGCCGCATCGCCCTGAGCAAAGACGGCGATCGTGACGTCGCGTCCGAGACCGTTCGGCAGCGCCACCGTCCCGCGGAGTTGTTCGTCGGCGTGGCGGACGTTGAGGCCGGTGCGGATGTGCACCTCGATCGACTCGTCGAACTTTGCCTGGGCCAGACGCTTAACGATCTCCAGCGCGTCGACCGGGCTGTGCTCGCGCTCGTGTTCGATCTCGGAACGTGCCGCGATGACGCGCTTGCTGTGTTGAGCCATCAGCCAACCACCTCCACACCCATCGAACGCGCCGTGCCAGCGATGATCTGCGTCGCCGCATCGAGGTCGTTGGCATTGAGGTCCTCGAGCTTCTGGTTTGCGATCTCGCGCAGCTGGGCCTTGGTGATCGTCCCGGCCTTGATGCGATGAGGCTCGCTCGAGCCCTTCTCGAGACCGATCGCTTTGCGAATCAGGTCCGCCGCGGGCGGGGTCTTTGTAACAAAGGTAAACGAGCGGTCCTCATAGACCGTGATCACCACCGGAATCACGGTCCCGGCGTCTTGCTGGGTCTGGGCATTGAACGCCTTGCAGAATTCCATGATGTTGATCCCGTGCTGACCGAGCGCAGGGCCGACCGGCGGCGCCGGTGAGGCGGCGCCGCCGAGCGCTTGGAGCTTGATTGTGGTGAGGACTTTCTTGGCCATTGCTAAACCTTCTTGACCTGGTCGAAAGCAACCTCGACCGGAGTCTCGCGGCCAAAGATTGATACCAGGACCTTGAGGCGCGCGGCATCCTCATTGATTTCGGAGATCTCGCCCGAGAAGTCAGAGAGCGGGCCGGAGATGACCTTCACCGACTCGCCGATCACAAACGTCGCGCGCGGCCTGCCAGTCGCCACGGCGACCTCCTTCTTGAGGATCCGGTCGACCTCCATTTGGGTCAGTGGGACCGGCTCGTTTGACGCGCCGACGAAGCCGGTCACACCCGGCGTGCCTTTGACGAGCGTCCAGGAGTCCTCGTTGAGCTCCATGTTCACCAGGACGTAACCGGGCATCGTGCGCTTGTCGACCGTGATCTTCTGGTTGTCCTTCATTTCCGACACCGCCTCGGTCGGCACCACCACCTGGCGCACGGCCCGCTGCTGTCCCAGCGAGACGATGCGATGCTCGAGGTTCTGCTTGACCTTTTTCTCGTGCCCCGAGTAGGTGTTGACGACGTACCAGCGGAACATGGCTAAAGGATCGCGTCGACAATCTTCTGCGAGATCTCATCGGCGACGCCGAGGAAGACTCCCGCTATGACGACAAATCCGAGCACGACGCCGGTGGCCTGCGCGACCTGGCGCCGGTCGGGCCACTGCACACGCTGGAGCTCAGCCCAGCAGCCGCGCAGGAAGACGAATACCCGATTACCGGGTTCGCGCGCAGCCGGGCTCGCCCCGGGCCCGAGGTTGGTCGGCTCCTCACCGAAAGCACTCGCGGCTACGCTCACTGGGTCTCCCTCAAGCGCTTCGAGCCCGGGGACCTCGGACCCATCGCCTTCTTCGGGCAGGGCAAAGCCGCCGCCGCCTTGTGGCGGGGTCCGGTCGGCAGGCTGCCTCGGCCGGCCGCTACTACGGTTGCGCTTGCGGTCACGTGCCACGGCACCGGGAGCTAACGCGTCTCCCGATGGCTGGTGTGGCGTCGACACCAGCGACAGTACTTCGCCAGAGTGATGCGATCGGGGTTGTTGCGCTTGCTCTTATTCGTCTGATAGTTGCGACGCTTGCAATCCTCGCATGCGAGGGTGACAGCGATCCGCACGTCTCCGCGGGCCATGAGTCTTCCAGGGTCGGGATGATCTTCTGGCGCCGGGCAAGGAAAAACCCCGCCACGGCGCGAGGGAGTTTGAGTGTAGTGGTTCGCTCAATTCGGCGCGCGATGCATGCTCGGGCGCGCCGCTTCGGAGTATCGTGCGCCGCGTCCAGGCCACACGCCAAGCACCGAGGGGAACCCTGATGAAGCTACCCGAGCCGATCAAGATCGAGATCTCCGACGAGACCTTCGCCGGAGTTACCTACCACCTGCGCGGCGCGCTCGTGCCGGAGCTGCAAATCGAGGTCTCAGGTCAGGCCGTGATGTTTGAGCACCACACGCTGTTGTGGAAGGAACACGGCGTCAACATCGAACTGCGCAAGCTGCCGGGCGGCGTCAAGCGCAAGATCGCCGGGCTCGACTTCTTCATCACCAGGACCGCGGGCTCGGGACGGATCGCCTTCTCGCGCGACTGGCCCGGTCAGTGCATCCCGCTGCATCTTGCCAGGGGACAGGAGGTCAACGTCCGCGAGCACCACTTCCTCGCCGCGACCGACAACATCGAGTACAGCTTTGAGCGCGTCAAGGGCGTGCGCAACATGCTGCTTGGTGGCTCGGGGATCTTCATCGACAAGTTCCATGCCAAGGATGCGGACGCGGTCGTGTGGGTCTCCGGACAGGGCAACGTCTTCGAGCTCGAGCTCGACAGCGGCGAGGAAATCGACGTGGAGGCTGGCGGCTGGCTCTATAAGGATCCGAGCGTGACGCTTGAGTCGCACTCGATCGGACTGAAGAGCGGCATGTTCGCCGGTGACCACAAGCTCACCTGGAACCGCTTCACGGGACCCGGCAAGGTGGCGATCCAAACGCTCTACACGGAGCCGTTCGAGTCCGAAGCCGGGGGCGGCAACACCGCGGCCGCGGCCGCCAGTGGCGGTGTCGCCGGCGCGGTCATCAGCGGTCTGCTGCGCGGCTAGAAGGGCGTTTGACTCGTAGAGCCCATACGCCGGGGACGCGTCAGAGCCCGGGGTAATGGCGCTCGACGTAACCAACAAGTGAGGGCCGCGCGGTCAGCCAGCGTGTGCTGTAGGGACCGGCGCGCCCGGCGGTGTCAAACCATAGGCCGTCAACCCACATGAACGTGTGTCCGACCGTGGCGAACACGGTGAGGTAGCGGCCCGGTCCGGGCGCCCCCCAGCTTTTGAGCTGGCCGGAGGTTTCCGGCGCGTCGATCAGTCCGCCGGCGGCGAGTGCGTAGCTGACCGAACCGGAGCAGTCGTAAGCGTCGTCGATGAACGAGCGGTGCCCGCCGCCGTAGACGTAGGGGAAGTCGGTGATTGCGTTGCCGCCGGCGATCACTTCCTGGATCTGCACCGGTAGGCCGGGCGACGGCGTCGCCTTGCCGCTGACCGGATTGACGCTCGCGCCCGGATCTGACTTGGCCTCGGACTTCTCGAGCTGTTGCTCCTCGCGCAGCTCGGCGAGCACCTGCTGGTTGCTCGGGGCACCGGGGCTGATGAATGCCTCACGTGCCGCGGCGCGCGGCGCCGCCGCGTTGGCGTGTGCCGGGGCGCCCGCCGGCTCGGGATAGCTGTCGGCCGCGAGCGGGTCCGGAGCCTCGGCCACGTAGGTCGTACCCCGGGCGGGGCGACCCCTAGCATGGGCCGCGCCGGTCGCGCCGCCGCTAAGCGCCACCGCCGCCGTGACCGCTGCGACGAGGGCGAGCGCGAACACGCCGCCGAGCAGGAGGTAAATCCGCCGATGAGACAAGTGCAAGCGCGCGCTACTCATACAGGGTGACGACGGCCAGGATCGCATAGATAACAACGAGCGCCCAACCCTCGTAGGCGCGGCCTTCACCGTCCTCGGTGATCAACCAGACTGTTACAGCGCTGACGGCAAGCGCACCGATGT
This sequence comes from Solirubrobacterales bacterium, assembly GCA_003133565.1. Classification (GTDB taxonomy): domain Bacteria; phylum Actinomycetota; class Thermoleophilia; order Solirubrobacterales; family Solirubrobacteraceae; genus Palsa-513. Next base: position 4,320 of record PKYB01000030.1, on the reverse strand, counting down.
AGAGCGGCGGCAGTGCGAAGGTCAGCGTCGTGCTCAGTGTCAGCGAGACGAGTACGAGCAGCGGGAAGAGGAACGCCGCGATCTGCGCGACCGAGCTGACGACGACGGCGACCGCAAGATCGGACTTGCCCTTGGCCGCCAGCCGCACGCCGACGAGGTGCTCCACCGCATTGCCGGCGATCGCGACGATAACCAGACCGGTGAACGCCTGCGAGAGGTGCAGTTGTGCGATCGCCGGCTTGAGCGCGCCGATGAACCAATCCGAGACAAAGCCCGCGCCGACACCGCCGAGGACGAGCAGTGCCAGTGCCAGCGCGAGCCCGATGCGCGGCGCCGGCGCCTCCGGTCGAGCTGCGTTGCGGACTTCGGGCACGACCCAGGCGAGATAGACGCTGAGCAGCAGCAGCGCGGCAATCGCTGAGATTGCTTGGACGTGATGGCTGGCCGGATCGCCGGCCGACAGCGACAGGCCGACGAGGACGATGATGAACACGCAGACGAACAGGAGAGTTGCCGCGTCTTTGGGGATCTTCGGCTGAAAACGCATCACGCGTCCCTCGCCAACGTGCGCACCGACAACGAGCACGAAGCCGAGCACAAGCAGCGAGTTGGCAAACAGCGAGCCGACGATCGCGCTTTGGGCGACCACCTGCTCGCCCGCGCGCAGCGCGAAGATGACAACGAAGAGCTCTGGCAGGTTGCCGACGCTTGCCTGCAGCAGGCCAGTCGCCGACGGACTGATGTGTTCGCCCACCTGCTCGGTGGCGAGCGACACAATCCAGGCCAGACCCCCAAGCGCGATCGCGGCGATCGCGAACGTCCCAACCGCCGACCAGCCCGCGTAGTGGGCAACGCCGGCGATCGCGGCCACCAGGCAGACAGCCACGAGGGCGATCAGCTCAAGACGGGTGAGTTGCCTCATCGCTTAGCCAGCTTCGTGCTTGGCGGCGCGATTCCTCGACGCGCGCGCGCGGGCGTGCGCTCAGTGGGGGCTCAGTACGCGATCGATCAGGCCGTACTCGGCAGCCTCGTCAGCCTTGAAGAAGCGGTCGCGCTCCATGTCCTTGTGGACCTCCTCGACCGCCTTGCCAGTGTGTTTGGCATATATCTCGTCGATCCGCGCGCGCAGGTTAATGATCTCGCGGGCGTGGATCTCGATGTCGGTCGCCTGACCGTCGAAGCCCGCGGAAGGCTGGTGCATGAGGATCCGGCTGTTGGGCAGCGCCGAGCGTTTGCCGTGGGTCCCGCCACTGAGCAGCAGCGATGCCGCGGACATCGCGATACCGACGCACATCGTTGCTATGTCGGGCTTGATGAAGTTCATCGTGTCGTAGATCGCGAGGCCCGAGTAGACCGACCCGCCGGGCGAGTTGATGTAGAGCGAAACGTCCTTGTCGGGATCGACCGACTCGAGATGCAGCAACTGCGCCACGACCACGTTGGCAACCTGATCATCGATCGGGCTGCCGAGAAAGATGATCCGCTCGTTGAGCAGCCGCGAGTAGATGTCGTACTCGCGCTCGCCGCGAGCACTGCGCTCGATCACTGTCGGGATCAGGGGCATCGACGAACCCTATCGGTCGCTGGGCGCCGGCTCGTTCGCTGAAGCGCCGGCGAGCCAGCCGAGGACGGCGCTGCGCGCAAAGCGCCACGCCTGGCCGATTCGCCTGCCTGGCAACTCACCATCCTCGGCTAGTTGCTCAATCAGCGCCGGCTCGACGGCCAGCAACTCGGCGACCTCGTCGAGCGTGAGCACGTCGGCCTCGAAAGCGCGGAACGCGTGGCGGCCAACCACCAGCCCGCCGTCGTCTTGCGTCTCGATGGTTACGCGGCGCCGCTCCTCGGCCGGAGACTCGCTGATATAGCGCGACAGCAACTCGGACACCACGGCCTGCTTAGCCCGCCGCGACTCGAATGCCAGGCGATCGAGCGCTCGGGCCTGGGCGACGGGAATTCGCACAAAGAGTGCGGCGGTATCGCCCTCGCCGGGACGAAAAGCGTCACGTGGCATGCGGCGACGATATCACGATATCAGCGATATCGGGGCCCGCCCAGGCGTTAGGCGGCCGGTCACGGCCGGAGTATGGGCACTTGTGCTGGCTGAGTCGATCGCGCGCCTCAGGCGTCGAGCCACTGGCGCATCGTGGTGTGCGCGAGCGAATGCTGACCGCTTCTCAGCTCGCCACGAAGCTCGCCGAGCGTGCCCTGGCGCTCGGCCAGCACGTTGTGCTGATGGATCGACTCGAGGTTTTCCTGGCGGGCCGAGACGAACGCGTCATTAGGAAGGTCTGACAGCTCGTCGAGGACGCCCCGGATCATCTCTCGCACACAGTCCTCAACGAAGCGTGGTCGGCGGTGCGCCTTCTCGACGACGGCCACCTCGTCGACGCGCTTCATCAGCTCGTAGATCTCCGACGACATCGCGTTCTCGACGATCGTGAGCAGCGTCAGCGCATCGATCTCGAGCGCCCCCCGTTCGGTCGCTCCGATGTGCAACGTCCCGAGCCCGCGCTGGTTGTGCGTCGCAACCGGCACAGCTTCGAGGATCCGCTCGATCTCGCCCTCGCTGAAGCCATCCTCGTCGAGCCGCTCGCGTGCGCCGGCCGCAACGAGCTCCTGTGCGCAGGGGCACGCGGTCATCCCCTGGGCGGCGACGCCGACAACGCGGCGCGTGCCCTGCGCGGAAGCGACCGCGATGCCGAACAGCGTGTAGATCTCCTGAGTGTTGATGCCCGAGACAGGCGCCGGCCGGTGCTCGGGGTATCGCGCAGCGATCGTCACCTCGGCACGCAACGCATGCTGGCGCGAGCGCACGAGCTCAGCGATGTGCTCGGCGAGCAGCTCGGCGCGGAAGCCGGACTCGCCGAGGATCACCTCTCCGATCGCCTCGTTGATGACCTCCTCAAAGCGCGACATGTGGGCGCCCTTCTGGTCGAGTCCGAGGTCGACGAAGCACTCGATTTGCGCGGAGAACAGCTGCTCGACCCCGGCGTGACGGATGCGGATGACCTTTTCGACACCTGTTACGCCGACGCGTGAGAGACCGATCGCGACGCTCGGGGCCTGGGCCTGGACATCGGGAACGCGGGTGGTGGTGGCGCGGTTTGCCATTAGCGGTCCATGCAGCCTACCGAGGGCCGCACCGCCGCCGACTCCGTTGGCCCCGTCTGTGCTATCAATCTCCCGCGTCGGGGTCACTGAGGAGGCCGCGACGTTAGGAGAGGAGGGACCAAATGCAGGTTCTGCTTGCGGTTGCGTCGCCCACCGAGGACACGTCGGTACCGGTCGAGCCGGGGATCGTCAACGCCGAGGAGCTGGCAGGGCTGATTGCCGAGGGCCACGAGCGTGGCTACGTCACGCTGGCAAGCGTTGTCGCTGCGCTCGACGACCTCGATGTCTCGAGAGCCCAGGTACGCGAGTTCTACGCCTACCTCGAGGAACACGGAATCGAGCTGCTCGAGACCGACGGTGGCGCCGTCAGCGAACTGGAGAGCCCGGCCGCGCTCGACGCGGACGAAGCTGAGGTGCCGGAGCCGAAGGTCGAGCTCGATCTCTCGGTCGAACCGAGCCTCGACTCGCTGCGCCTCTACCTTCGAGCGATCGGACGCGTCGCGCTGCTTTCCGGTCAAGAGGAGGTCGCGCTCGCGAAGCGGATCGAACGCGGAGACGGCGTCGCCAAGCAGCAGATGGTTGAAGCCAACCTCCGCCTCGTCGTCTCGATCGCCAAGCGCTACCTCGGGCGCGGCCTCTCGTTTCTCGACCTCATCCAGGAGGGCTCGCTCGGCTTGATCCGCGCCGTCGAGAAGTTCGACCACCGGCGCGGCTACAAGTTCTCGACCNNCGCGACGTGGTGGATCCGCCAGTCGGTGACGCGCGCAATCGCCGACAAGGGCCGCACCATTCGCATGCCAGTGCATATGGTGGAAAAGCTCAACAAGGTGATTCAGGTCGAGCGCCTGCTCGTGCAGGAGCTCGGACGCGAGCCAACGATGGATGAGGTCGCCGCAGAACTCGACTGCTCGGCGCGCGACGTGCGCGAGGTTCTGCGCCTGGCTCAGCAACCGGTCTCGCTCGAGAAGCCACTCGGCGACGAGGAGGACTCCGCGCTCGGCGATTTCGTTGAGGACCAGTCGGCTGAGTCGCCCTTCGAGCTCGCCGCCCGGAGCATCCGCAGCGAGAACGTCTGCCGCGCGCTCTCGGTGCTGCCACGACGCGAGCGCGAGGTCATCGAGATGCGCTTCGGCCTCACAGGCGGACGGCCGCGGACCCTCGAAGAGGTCGGCCAGGCGTTCAACGTGACGCGCGAGCGGATCCGCCAGA
>PKYB01000083.1 GCA_003133565.1 Solirubrobacterales bacterium | reverse complement strand
ACGAGGGTGTGCGCTGGGCAAGCATGATGCCGGCATCGTCGTCTTCACCGATGCCGGGCAGACGTCATCCGCGACCAAAGGAAAGCCATGCTCAAGCTCAAGCGCTGCATCGTGGGCCTCGTCCCGATACTCACCCTGGCGATCGCCGTACCCGCTGCCCTGGCCACCACCGGACCCTCGGGTAGCTACCGTGCGACCATCAAGCAGCCTGCCAGCATCGAAGGCGTGTGGACGGTCAAGTTCGCCTCCGGGCGCGACACGGAGTACTTGAACGGCACGCAAGTTGCCTCCGGCAAGTACACCGTCTCAGGGGCGACGATCAAGTTCCCGCAGGCCGCAGTACCCGCAGGCAGCGCGCAGACGTGCCAAAGCGCAGGGAAATACTCGTTTGTGCTGACCGACAAGACGCTGAAGCTCACCAAGATCAGCGACCCCTGCAATACGACCAGGTCCGAGATTCTCTCCCGCCAATTCACCAGGGTCTCCGCGGGCACCACTGGCAAGAGCTGATACTCCGCGACGACCGCAACCGGGGGGTGTGCCGCGCACATCTCCTCAGCGCCTGCTCTGGACGAGGACCGCGCGCGCGGGTTGAAGGGGACTCGACGCTCGCTCGCGCAGGCGTTGCAGGCGCCCCGAGACCGCCCGCCCGCTGACCTGGAAGTCGTCCAAGGCGTAAGCGGTTGCTGCACACGATCCGACGCCTGCTTCGCAGTTCGTGCGACAGCCTCGACGGGTTGCAGGGGTTGCGGGACTGCGAGCCGCGCCGCTGCGTCGAGGGTAGAGCAGTCCTCTGCTGCGAATCAGGGCCGGTGGGCAGTGGGGCGAGATGGCGTCGCGCTCGTTGTTGGCGAGCTGCGTGTCAGCATTCAGTTATGCAGCCGCGCGAGTCGAAGACGTGTCCGCAGTGCGGTGCACAGGTCCCCGATATTGACGGGCCGGTCCACGCCTACGTTCCCAGTTCGCCGGGCTGTTGGATGACGTTCGGTGAGTTGCAGGCCGACGAGATGCAGCGCTTTCGCTATCCGCCGGCTCACCGGCTCGTCGTGGACGCCTACATGGCACAACATCCGGGCGATGGGACCGACCGGCGTGATCGCCAGTCCGTGTTCGTGCACCTCGTCGGTCTCTACGCAGTTCTTGAGCAGGGCATCCCCGCGGAACGCGTTAGCGACGTGTTTCGACGCGTTCTACGGAACGTCAATGACTTTCCGATCTTGCGTCGCTCATCCGGTCCCGGCCCAGTCACGGTGAACCATCTCGTCGGGGCGCGAAACCTCGCCGACTACCAACAGCGAGCGGAACAGTGGGCCGGCGCTGTGTGGCAGTCGTGGAGCGCGCACCACGACATCGTCCGTCACGCGTTTGCCACAGACACGAAACCGTGGCGCTACGCGCTCGCTCCGCAGAAGTGGAGCGCGGAGCGGCGGGCGGTCAACTGACTCGGTTGCGCGACACGCGAGCGTCTGGTGAGACGTCGGTGCTCACGCTCGCCTCGGACGAGATCCAAGTCCGCGGCCCACGGTGCTCCTGCCTCGCCTGCGCAAGCGAGCATCGCGTCGCCTGCAACCCGGGCGCATGGTCGTCGTGCTATGCGGGCGCGCGGGAGCGAGTGCCGCGGACGCTCGCTTTGCCGCTTACGGGTGTCTTGGCTTGACGGTTCCGGGATGTGGCGGGGCGGTTGCCGGTGAAGACCGTGCGCGTGTGTATGAGGAGCTCTCGGAGTGCCGGGCTGTGTGTAGGTTTCCAGATCAGGGCGAGTGTGGCGGGTGCTTCGATGTCTTTGATGGTGAGGCCTTTTAGTCGCCCGTCGTGTTTCGCGGTCATCGACTCGCTGAGGATCGCGATGCCGAGTCCGCGGATCGCGAGGTCCGCGATGGCGTCCGGTGCGCTGGCTTGCAGCGCGATGTCTGGCCGGGTGCCGTTGGCGTGGCAGGCTTGGTCAAACACGGCGCGGATCCCTGTTCCTTGGGGCAGGCAGACGAGCGGGTAACGGCTGATATCGGCGAGGGCGACACGTTCACGACTTGCTAGCGGATGGTCGAGCGGCACGGCGGCGACGAGTCGTTCGCTGATGATCGTGAGCGCCTCAAGACCTGCAGGAGTGCCGATCGCTCCAATCAGGGCGATATCTGCACCGCCGACGCGTACACGCTCAATCAGTTGGTCGGAGTTGCCTTCGATCAGGGCGATCTCGACGCCGGGGTGGGCCTGGTGGAACGTCGCGAGCGCGTCAAACAGTGGGGTGATGGTGCAGCCGACGATCATGCCGATCACGATTCGGCCCCGGACCAGTTCGGTCATGTCATCGACTACTTGGCGCATCGCATCAGCGGATGCGAGCGCTGCTCTGGCGTGCTCGAGTGCCGCCGCTCCGGCGGGTGTAGGTGTGGCGGCGCGCCCGGACCGGTCGATGAGCGTGGCGCCGAGCTCCCGCTCGAGCTGGCGGATCTGGGCGCTGACCCCGGATTGGCTGATGTGAACGCGCTCGGCCGCGCGCGTGAAGTTCGCTTCCTCGACGACGGCGATGAAGTATTCGAGCTGCCTGAGTTCCATATCCCGTAATTCTAGCTCCTAGTAGAAGCATCTGTTGGACTTCTAGTGCGTGCGAGTCCATACTGACCTTGAGAGTCGTCCCCCACGACCGAGAGGACCCCAGTGCCCGACAACGCGAAAGCACTCAAGCCAGAGGACCTAACCCGCCTGTTCGTCGAGCGCGCCAACGACGGAGATGCAGCCGGCATCGCCGCGCTCTATGAAGGTGAAGCGGTTATGGCCTACCCGCCGGGCGAGATAACGGCGGGCCGCGATGCGATCCGCGTACTGTGGGAGAAGATGCTTGCCAAGGCGCCACACTTCGAGCAGGAGCCTCCACTGCCGACACTAATCAGCGGCGACATCGCGCTGACCTCCACCCCGCCGAAAGATGGCGCCGGCGCGCGCGCCCAGGTCGCCCGCAGACAACCCGACGGGACCTGGCTACGCCTGCTCGACCAGCCCGAATTCACGCCCGTCTCCCGATGATGACGCTGGCCGGAGCAAAGGCTCAGACGGTCATGGAACCGCGCGGGCTGGATGCGGAGCTGGACGGCTATGCCTGGATCCCGCGGATGCTCGACAAGGCCCGAGCAACGCTTGTAGGCACCAACGGGTCCTACCTGTTCGGCTGCCCCGTCGACCACACATGCATGGCGCGTCTCGGAGTGTCACCCGAGCTCGTACTCGACCTGGCTGGGCGCTATCCCGACGACGCCGAATGGCTGAGCGCGATCCGAGAACACGGGATCCCGCCGGCCCACGAGGCCTGGTTTGACGGCCGGGCAGTCGAGGACGAGCTGCAGGGGCCAGGATCGTACCTGCGAGTAGAGCGGGTCGAGGCGGCACCGACGAGCGAGGGCGGCGCCGCCATCGAGGCCGCGCCAGGCACGCAAACGCGGCCCGATGTCTCCGCTACGGGAGAAGCCGTGACCGTGCGCGAAGGTGAGGTCACGTTCGTCCTCGGCGAGCACCAGGCCCGGATCGTCCGCGCCGGCGAGACGGTCTGGATCCCCGCTGGCATCAAATGGTGGCTCCAGAACAACGGCGCAAACCCGGTCGCGATGACACGCATCACCAAGTCTTGACCGGGGAAAAGGCCCGTCCGGACGGGGTCGCGGGACCCGCAATTCGGCCAAAAGCAGGCGCGCTCGTTCGCATCGGTTGCACGCCTGCAGCGGACGAGAAGAAATACTTTGGCGCCCGACCTCGAGTGCACCCGCATTCGGTATCCAAGCGGGAGCGACGGAAGCGATCCCGCGGAGTAGCGGATGTCGTCCGCAGCGGGCACGCGGCGCTCCGGTACTCGAGCGCTCGGATCTGAGGCGGAAGCGAGAGTTCCGCACGGCGCACGAAGTTGAGCGCCTTTGTCAGCTCGGGAGCGTTTCGAGTGCGGTGAGGATGTCGTTGGTCTCGGTGCGGCCGGTGTAGTCGGGGTGGATGTCGACGAACCGAACGACGTGGTCGCGGTCGACGATCAGGACGGTCGGCATCGGTAGCAGGGTGCCGTGGTCTGCGCGGGTGGTGCGGATGTCGACGCCGAGCTCGCGTTGCGCCGTGAGGCCGTCCTCGGAGGGCTGAAACGTGATTCCAAGCGCGGTGGCGAGCTCAGCGGCAGTGTCGCTGAGGACGGCGTAGCCCAGTTCTGCCTTCTCTTGCGTGCTGAGCGAGGCGTCGGGAGTTTCCGGTGAGATCGCGACGAGGCGAGCGGAGTAGGCCGCGAGCTGGGGTAGGAGATCGCGTTGGTAGGTGCGAAGCGTGATGTTGCAGTACGGGCACCAGCCGCCCCGGTAGAACACGATGACGGCGGGACCGTCCGCTGTGAGCTCCTCGAGCGTGCGGGTCCGACCGGTCGCGTCGGGCAGCGCGAATGGTGCAAGCCTGTCGCCAACGGAGACCGCGCCGGCGGGGATACCGGCGGCGGCGAGCGCGGCCTGCTCGGAGCCAAACACGGCGACTACCTCCGCTGGCAGCCGACTGGCGGCGGTGGCTTTGATCTCGTTGGCCTGCTCGGCGATCGTTGGCATTACTGGCTCCGTTCCTCGCATGTTGGACCGTACGGTCCATTTACCTTGGAGCATACCAGAGGGTGGACTAAACGGTCCAGCGGGATAGAATCCGCTCATGCCGAGCACTCAGCCGGTGACCGCGAGAGGCCGCGAGACACGCGAACGCATCATTCGTGCGGCCGCGGAGCTCGTCGCGGAACGGGGGGTAGCCGGAACGTCGCTCGACGATGTACGCGCCCGAGCGCAGGCGTCCAAGAGCCAGCTCTACCACTATTTCGCCGACCGCGACGACCTCATGCGAGCGGTCGCGCGTGCTGTCACCGACGACGTCCTCGGTGGCCAGACCGCGCTGTTTACGCAGCTCGACACTGTCGAGGGCCTACGTGCCTGGGCCGACGCGCTCGTGGCCCTCCAGCATGCACGTCGCGCGAAGGGCGGCTGTCCGATCGGCTCGCTCGCCGGCCAGCTCGCCGAGCACGACAATGGCGCCCGTCTCGAACTCGCCGACGGCCTCGACCGCTGGGAGTCCGCGATCCGCGAAGGACTCGAGCGCATGGCAGCCCGCGGCGAGCTGCGACCCGACGCCGACCCCCGCGCGCTCGCCCAACGCACGCTCACCGCTGTGCAAGGCGGCCTGCTTCTCACCCAGATCCGACGCGACCCCAACCAACTGCGCATCGCCCTCGACGGCGCTCTCGCCGCGATCCTCGCCGCCCGAACCGAACCCTAATCCGCGGATCCGGTGCTGCCGCCTGCGACCGGAGAGCCCGGTGCCCGCCCAGGACGAAATTCGATACTGATGGAATGCGCTGATGTGGCTTTCGCTTCCGTGGCGCGAGCGAGCGTCACCCGGATAGAGAGCTCCGCGCATGGTCGTCGTCCTAGGCGGTTGTCTGCTCAGGGATGTTCAGGCTCAGATCTCTCATCTCTAACAGGCTCCTTTCCTTGGGTGGCCCTTGCACTGGCCCCTCTGAGAACAGAATGTGTAGGGCCGGGCTGAGGCTTCCGGGCGCATCAGGAGCCCGACGGCACATGATCCAAGTCCGGGTAGCGAAAACGAGGCTGGATCATCAGCAGCACGAGGGCCGCCGCCATCGCGCACGCCCCGATCACGACGCTGAGTAGCAGGGTTGGGAAGTCCAGCGCACCGTCGCCGCCGGCCGCTAGGTAGGCCCAGGTCGCGATCGGCACGTACAGCACAACGGCCGTGAAGACGCCCGGGTTCGGTCGGCGGGCTTGGATGCTTGGGATGACGTGGAAGAACACGGCGTTGATCAGGCAGACCGCGGGAAACGCCAGCGCAAAGGCGGGGGCCCGCCATCCGACCGCGGCGGCGCTGATCGCAAAGATGATCAGTAGCCCGTTCGTCGCCCAGAAGTCCTCCCACGACGGCGCGAGACCGAGCCGGGGCCCGAGTGTCCGGGCTGCCCATCCCTGCCAGCCGAGGCCGCGCTCCTCGACGACGTGCATCGCCGCGGCGGTGGCCAAGACCCATAGCACCCACTCATGGCTCATTCCGTGCTCCTCTCCGTTAGAATAATTTACCGACATGGGGAAATTACCAGAGTTGTCAACCAAGCGCGGCCCCAAGCAAGGGCGCGGAGTGCTTGCGGAGCAGATCGTGGCTGTCGCCCGGAGCTCCTTCGCCGAGCACGGATACGCCTCGACCTCGATGCGCTCAGTCGCCCAAGATGCTGCCGTTGACCCACGGCTCATCGGCTACTACTTCAGCTCCAAGCGCGCGCTACTTGAGGCATGCCTCGTCCCGCCGGCCGGTTTCGTCGAGGGCTTCGCCCGCGTGACCAGCAGCGATTTACCCAGCCGCGGCCGAAGCCTGGTTCAATTTCTGCTATCCAGCTGGGAGCGACCCGACTCCGCCGAGGTTCTACGCTCCATCCTGCTAACGGCTGCGCACGAGCCCATCGCGCTCGAACGGCTACGGCAGATCATCCACGGAAGCCTCATCAACGCAGTTGCGGCAAACCTCGGCGACAACGAACGAGTGCTCCGAGGCGGACTCATCGCCTCTCAAATGCTCGGGCTGGCCATGACGCGCTACGTCTGGCGCATCGAGCCCATCGCCTCGCTCCCCGACAACGATGTGATCGATTACATAGCACCCACGATCCAGCGCTACCTCACCGACGAACTTGAACAGCGACCGACCTGAGCGCCTGCAAGACCGCGAAAGCCACGGCTTGAACCCCAGATCGGTGCATCCGTCGCCGCCGCATCGGACGAGTTCCAATACTCCGCAGCCTCGCCGACATCGCTCCCGCTCGCCTGCGTGGCTGTTGCGTAGAGGGTGCGGCGGGATGCTGTGCCGGGTTGTGGCGGGCCGGCTGTGCTCGGCTGGTCTGCCTGGTTGATCGCGCTGCTGCTTCTCTGGGGCTTTTTAGACGGCGGTGGCGGCGAGCTGGTGCTTGTGGAGCTTGAGCAGGTTGTGGGTGGCGGTTATAAGTCGCCATTCGCTGCGTGCGGCGGATCTCCCTCGTCGCTGGAAGCGCTCGATCCGCCGGTTGAATTTCGTGTTCGCGAAAACCGGCTCGATCATCGATTTGCGCTTCGCGTAGAGCCCGGCACCGAGGTCGGTTTGCAGGACGGTGCGCATGTGCGCGTAAGCGCCGCCTTCCCAGCCGGGCCGCTCACCGCGGCGTTTCCCGGCGTCGGGCGGGATCAGCACCTGGATGCCGCGGTTGATCACGTTCTCCATTTGCTTTTGGTGCCAGTAGCCGGCGTCCGCGACAATCAGCTCGATCGGCTCGTCCACACCGGCAGCTGCAAGGTCAGCACGGGTCGCGTTGAGCATCGGTTCGAGCAGCCCGAAGTCTGGGGAGGAGATCGTGACCTCGGCGGCGATCACGATCTGCTGCTCGGTCGCGACCGCTTGCGCGTTGTAGCCCTGCATGTAACCGCGCGGCGTTTTGATGTTGCGCGAGTCGGATCGGTCACGTTGATCTTCCCGGAGGGCACCAGGGGCGCCTCGTAGGGGCGGATCGGCGCACCGAACCGCCGGCCGTCTCGCATGTAGCCACCCGCGCGCCACGTCTCATAGGCCGTGTTGGCTGCGCATTCGGTCGCATGGTCTTCTTCAAGGCGCCGCTTCGATTCGCGCAAGCGCTCGGTCCGTGAGCGCGGGATCGGTTTGGCCTCTGCGGCACGCTTCTCGTCCAGGCGCCGGCGTGCCGCGCGCAACCAGCCGCGCCGCCCCTGCTCAGTCGCGAAATCCGCGGGCAGCTCATCCCCGCGAGCGTTACCGTAGCGCTCGTCCTCTTCGCGATCGACCTGGTCAGCCTCGGCGAGGATCTCCTTCGCGATCTCCTCGTAGTCGCGCGCTGCGTGCTGGGAAGCGTTCGCGCGAAGCTTCGTCCCGTCGATCGCGATCACACCGACGTTCACCATTCCGGCCTCCGCGCACAACCCGAGGACCTGCACGAACAACTCACTGATCGCGGCCTCGTGACGCTTGCGAAACCGTGCGATCGTCGTGTGATCCGGACGCTGGTTCGCCGCGATCACCCGGTAGGCGACATTCTCAACACACTCACGCTCGATCACCCTTGATGACCGCTGGCCCTTCGCATAAGCGAACAACAACAGCGCCACCATCATCGCCGGATCAAACGCCGCACGCCCGTGCCCATCACGGCGATACGCGCCGATAAACGCGGCTAGATCGAGCTCGTCGACGGCCGCCAGCACAAACCACGCCAAATGGTCTTGCGGCAGCCAATCACGCAGATCCGGCGGCAACAGCAACACCTGCTCACGATCAACGGCAATGAAGTTCTCGGGCATCAACGAATCGTCTTAAACCCGCCGGACGACCCCTTTACGCAACAGCCACGACGACTTGCAGGCGTGTGGCGCCCGTGTCTGCTCACGCTCGCTTCCGCCTGGCTTTGCGGGAGCGCTTGCGCCGTCGGCCGCGAGAGACAGTCCGCCCTTTACCTCCACAGCCCGGAGATGGGTACGGCCCAGATCCGGTCTTCGATCGGGAGCGTGTGCTCGCCTGAGTAGACGACGACGCCGGCCTTGAAGCGCTCACCGAGTTTGTCGCGAAGTACCCGCAGCCCGCGCACGTCTGACGCGGTCGTGACGGCTGCGGACTTCGCTTCGATCGCGACGACGTCGCCGGAGGCGGATTCGACGACGAGGTCGACTTCGCGTTTCTCCGTGTCGCGGTAGAAGAACAGTTCGACGGGTGTGGCGCTCCACGTCGCCTGCTTGATGAGCTCCATGACGACGAACGTCTCGAACAGGCCGCCCGCCAACGCTCCTTGGTCTGGCGCCGAGTAGCGGGCCGCGTCGACGCCGACGAGCGCGGCCGCGAGTCCTGTATCGGTGAGGAGCAGTTTCGGGCTCTTGACCTGTCTGGCGCCCAGGTTCGCCGACCATGGACGCAGGCGATAGAGAAGGAAGAGCTGGGTGAGCAGCTCGACGTGCGCCTTGACGGTCTTCTCGTCGAGCGCGAGCTCTCGACCGAGGGCCGCATAGTTGACGAGGCCGCTGGTGCGGGCGGCGAGTAGCCGCAGCAGCTGCTCGAGCTTGGATGGATCGACGCGAACCCCGCCGATCTCCGGCAGGTCTCGCGCGAGGGTCGCCTGGACGTACGAGCGGAGGTAGCGCGACCGGTGGGGCTGGGTCCGCGCCAGCGCATCTGGGAATCCGCCGGCGACCACAAGCTCGGCGCTCGCGGCGCGACCTTTTGGCGCGCCGCTCACCCGTGGCGGTGTGCCGGCGAGCAGCGTGTCGATGACCGAATCACCTTTGCCTTCGATCTCGGCCTGGGCGAGGCGCCATAGGTTCACATATTCGACGCGGCCCGGGAGGGCGTCGGCCACCGTTTTGGCGGTGAGCACGTCAACCGAACCGGTGAGCAGGAACTGGCCGGGCGTCGGGTCCTCGTCGAGAATCTGCTTGATGGCGAGCATCAGGCTCGGCGCGCGCTGGACCTCATCGATCACCGCGGGACGCGGCAATGAAAGCGCGAAGCCGTCGGGATCGCCCCTAGCCGCGTTGCGCGTCGCCTCGTCGTCGAGTGTGAAGTAGTTGGGGACGACGCCTGCGGCCTGAAGCTGCCTGGCGAGCGTGCTCTTCCCGGCCTGTCGGGGGCCCGTGATAGCCGCGGCGCGGCTCACCGTCAGAATGTCCCGCAGCTCGGGCTCGATACCTCGCGGGATCAGCGCAATGCAGATAGATTACAGCACGACACCGACCAATCCGGAGTGATATAGCCGATCAAACCGGAGTAGATCCCCCGACTAAACCGGAGCTAGTCAAGCAAATATAGCCGTTTTGCAGGTATTTTGCCTATGGGCACGGCTGGTTTCGAACCAGCGACCTCTCGCGTGTAAAGCGATACGTCACCCTACGCGAAAACTCCTGATTTGCCTGCAAGTCCGAGGTATGTGACTCGACCGTCCGAAACCGATTTTACGGAGTTTGTGTGTGTTTCACGGGAGTTTGGGCCACTGAAGGGCGCCAGTGGCCCATTCGATTAGTCGTCGCGTTGGCCTGCGCGACACAGCTCCGGTCCGGTCGTTGCGAGCTCCCAGCAGCCTGTCGGCGGACTCCAGGCTTCGTGGGTTCACCGTCGTGATCGGCTCGGTGAGCAGGGAGTGCCAGCGTTGGGTGGTTGGGCGTAGCCTCTGTTGTGGATGGAGAGTGTCAGCGAGATGCACGCGAGCGGCACGGTTGATACGCGTCAGCGTGCGTCGATCGCAGCAGGCGTGGATTGGCTGCGGCTCGAGCAGTTGTACTGGGACGCGACGCGACGGGTTACGTTTGGCGTGGTGTGGTTCTCGAGCGACGCGCTGCGTGTGCTTGGTGTATGGCCGGTCCTGTTGCGTTTTGGCCCGCTTGTGGACGGTCGTCGCATGATTCTCGGTGGGTTGTTCGCGCGCCGGCCAGGCGGGACTATCGAGTGGCGCTCCGACGGTGTTCATGTTGCTGTCGAGGTCGTCGGTTTCGCTCCGTTGCTGCCCGGCCCGCTGTGGCGGATCGAGTTGTTGCTGCATGACCTCGTTGGCAGACGCTTCCTGACATATGTCGCGCGCGAGGCGGGCTGAGTGCGCGTTGCCGTCGTCGGGGCGAGCGGCACCATTGGGCGGCCGCTCACAGTGGCGCTCTCAGCCGAGCACGACGTCGTCGGTATTGCGAGGACTCCCGGTCCAGTCGCGGATACCGGGGTCGATTGGATCGCTGCCGATGCGACAGATAGCGACGCGATGCGTCTCGCACTCGACCGTGTCGACGTCGTCTACCACCTCGTGCACTCACTGGGCAGTGACGGCTTCGAAGCGCTCGATCGCGCGGCAGCGACAGCGGTCGCTGGCGGCGCAGCGACCGGCGGCGCACGCCAGATCGTCTATCTCGGAGGGCTGGGCGAAGCCGCCGACGAGCTGTCGCCGCATCTGCGAAGCAGGGCCGAGACCGCAACCATGCTCAAGGCCGGGAGCGTTCCGGTGACAGTCCTGCGAGCGGCAATGATCGTGGGCGCCGGAAGCGCGGCATTCGAGACGATCATCGCGCTCGTCGAGCGACTGCCGATCATGATCTGCCCCCGCTGGATTTCAGTCGAGACGCAGCCCGTCGCGCTCGCGGATGTGCTGGCGGTGCTCGTCAGCGTTGGTGGCAATGAGGCCACCTATGACCAGACCTTTGATCTCGGCGGACCCGAGGTGATGACCTACCGGACGATGATGGANNGCGCGCCCGCTGGTCGAAGGCCTTCGCATCCCGACGATCGCTCACGACGACCGCATCTGGAACCTCCTCGGAGCGCCACGCACGACCTTCGACCAGGCGATCCGCACGGCGCTCCTCGAGCGCGACTGAACCGCATTGCCCGGCGGGCAACTGCGAAAGTCTCCAGCGACTGCCAGGCACACTGCTGCTCAGCGCGGACGCTGTCGCAAAATCCAGAGCGACAACGCGCTCACGGCGTGGTCGCTTTCTGTGAGAGCGATCACGCGGGTGCTGTCTCGCTGGGGCGGCGATCAAGGGGTCCAGCTCTTGTGTCGATTGTTGTGTTATGGAGCGCGTTGTCACGCGCCCGCGGTTTCTCGGGGCAGTCGGTCTGGGCGCGCTTGCGTCGGCCGCGTTTGCGGTCTGGGTCGGGCTGCGGATCGGCGGCGTTCGCGTGGCGCTCTGGGTCGATGACGGATTCACGCCGATCGCGGCGCTGAGCGCGTGCGTGCTGTGCTGGCGAGCCCGGGCTCGCCACGACGGGCGGATGCGGCTGTTTTGGACGTTGCTTGGCTGTGCCACGGCCTGCTGGGCGCTCGCCGAGATGATCTGGGGCTACTACGCGCTGATCGCAAACGTGGCCGTGCCGGTCGTTTCCTGGGCGGATGTCGGCTATCTGAGCGCAATTCCCGTCGTGGTCGCCGCGCTGGTCGTGCACCCGGCGACGCACGGCAGCGGAACGCGCAAGACGCGTTCGGTTTTCGACGGCCTGGTCGTCGCCACCGCGCTGCTGTTCCTCAGCTGGACGCTCGTTTTCGGTCCGCTTTGGCGCAGCAGCAATCCCGGCACCTGGGCGGGAATCGTGGCGCTGGCCTATCCGTTCGGTGACGTGGTGATCGTGTTCTTCATCGTGCTTGCGATCCGCGGCATGACGAGCGGTGACCGGCTATCGCTGTGGTGCCTGCTCGCCGCGCTGCTCGTGATGGCGCTCTCAGACAGCACCTACACCTACCTGACCGCTTCATCCAGCTACACGAGCCCGGGCCTGATCGACACCGGCTGGTTTGCCGCGTATCTCGGGATCGGCCTCGCCGCGTTCGCCTCGCGGGCTACCGGCGAGGCGGTGCGGAGCCCTGTTCACAACAGACCGTCGCTCGCGTCGCTGATAGCCCCACTCGTGCCAGTCTTGCTCGCGCTCGTCGTCGTTGCCGTGGAGCATGCGCTTGGCGATCACCTCGACCACGCGGCCTGGCTGATGGCGTTCGCGCTGGTCGCCCTGGTGCTGGTCCGCCAGGCTCTGATCGTGTTCGAGCTCTTCGGGCCGGGCAACGACTCCCACGACGGCCCTAGAGAGAGGATCACGCACGCAGCGCTACGGGAGGATCTGACTGCGCCGGTCAGGCTCGGCGGCTATGAGTCCCACTGACATCGGCGTCGATCGCACGAGCGCTTTGATCGTGATGGCGCTCAGCCTGGCCTGCACCGCCATGGCCATGTTCGATCTGTTGCTGCTCGCATCCGGCCACTAGGACAGTGCTGACTCCGCGGGACGCGCAGACCCCAAACTGCGCTCGCACAGCGTAACCACGAGACAACGTCGCGCGAGAGCGCTCACGTGCAACGGCAACGACACGACTTAAAAATCATCGCTTTGCAGCGCCTTCCTATGGGCACGGCTGGTTTCGAACCAGCGACCCCTCGCGTGTGAACCGATACGTCACCCCGCGCCAAAACGCCTGTTCTGCCTGCAAATCAGGCCCATTTCTCGGGCAGGGCGCAAATGGCAATTTCCCGTAGTTTGCGTTCATTTACCGGAAGTTCGGGCAGTTGGAGCTCCAAAACTGCCCGTACCACGAGGCTCCGCTGAGCGTCTCTTGTTGGACCGACTTTGACGGAGACCATGACCGAGGAACCGCTGATGCTGCTGGAGGTTAGGACTTGCAGCCGCAGCTGGCGCCATCAGCCGAGGCTTCGCCGCAACAGGCCTCGTTGGCTGCGGGATCGCAGCATTCGACGAGCGCGTCTGGCGTGCAGCAGGTCTCGGCGAGCGGCTTTTTCGCGCGGATGATCGCGGCGCTGGCGTGCTCGTGCACGGCGTGGCTGGGAGTAATCTCGACCGCTTCGAACCCGGCATCAGTCAGCGCGCGACGAAATTCCTGTTCGGTGAGCGCGCCGGCGATGCAGCCAGTCCATTCCGCCATAGCCGCTTTGGTGGCCTCGTCCAGATCGAGGTCGGCGATCACGTCGGAGACGGCGAACCGTCCACCGGGGCGGAGGACGCGGGCTGCTTCGGCGATGACTTTGGGTTTGTCGCCGGAGAGGTTGATGACGCAGTTGGAGATGACGACGTCGACGCTGGCGTCTGGGAGTGGCATTGTCTCGAGGTAGCCCTTGATGAACTCGACGTTGGTCACGCTGGCGGCGGTTGCGTTGGCGCGGGCGAGGGCGAGCATCTCGTCGGTCATGTCGATGCCGATCGCTTTCCCTGTCGCTCCGACGCGCTTGGCGGATATCAGGACGTCGGCACCGCCGCCTGAGCCGAGGTCGAGCACGGTCTCCCCTTCGCGTAGCACGGCGACTGCGGTCGGTACGCCGCAGCCGAGCGACGTCGCGATCGCGGCTTCTGGTGCGCCGTCGGTCTCGGTGGTGTCATAAAGCTCGCTGCCGAACACGCCGGTCGCGTCGGCAGGGCTACGGGTACTCGGCCCGTCACAGCAACCATCGGCACCCTCGCTAGTCGCTGCCTTGGCGGCTGCGGCATAGCGCTTACGGACTGTTTCGCGGATGTCGTTCAGCTCAGCCACGCGGACAGCTCCTCGAGCGCGTCAGGGATCACGTAGTAGTAGGCCCACAGGCCCTGTCGCTCGGAGCCGACGATGCCGGCGTCGCGCAGCACCTTGAGGTGGTGGGACACGGTCGGCTGCTGGAGATCAAACAGCGGCACGAGCTCGCAGACACAGACCTTGCCAGCATGCTTTCGCAACACGTCGACGAGCTGCACGCGCACCGGGTCACCCAGCGCCTTGGCGATCGTTGCCATCCGCGCGGCCTGTTCGCGCTCGACGTCGGGGTAGACGACCGGCTCGCAGCACGGCTCACCCGCCGGGCGCTTGGTCTTCGGGGAGAGCAGCAAATCGACGGTCATCGACCTACTTATATCGATTGAAATGATAACTGTCAATCTAATACTCTGCGCGTGGTCGTTGCCCACGCTAGTCGGCTCCAGGAGGAGCGATGACCTACGTGCTGTTCGTCTGCAATCACAACGCCGGTCGCTCACAAATGGCGCAAGCGTTCTTCGAGCGCGACGCGCCTCCCGGTGCCGAAGCCGAGTCGGCAGGCACGAATCCGGGTGAGCAGGTGTGGCCCGAGGTGGTCGAGGTGATGCGCGAGGTCGGCATCGATCTATCCAGTCGCACACCGAAGAAGCTGACCGTCGAGATGCAGCAGCGCGCCGACCTGGCCGTGACGATGGGCTGCGGTGACGCTTGCCCTTACGTCCCAACCACGGTCGAGGACTGGGATCTCCCCGACCCCGCCGGAAGGCCAATCGGCGAGGTCCGCGAGGTCCGCGACACGATCGAGCAACGCGTCAAGCAACTCATCGCCGAGCGCATCGTCCCTTCGTGAGCACGCCCGCCCTACCCCGACGCCTGCTCGCGGAATATCTCGGCTCGGCGTTCCTCGCCTCGGTCGTGATCGGCTCTGGGATCGCCGCGGCGCGACTCTCACCTACCGATGCCGGTCTCGAGTTGCTCGAGAACGCCGCCGCGACCGCAGCCGGCCTGTTCACGATCATCCTCATGTTCGGCCCTGTCTCCGGTGGACACTTCAACCCCGTCGTCTCACTCGTCGACGCGAGCTTCGGCGGCCTGCGCTGGCGCGACGCGCTCGCCTACACACCAGCACAGATCGCCGGTTGCATCACCGGCGCGATCACCGCCAACGCGATGTTCGCTCAGACCGCGATCACGATCTCGACCAAGCACCGCGCGTCCCCGTCGCACCTGCTCGCAGAGGTGATCGCGACGCTCGGTCTGCTGCTCGTCATATTTGCTCTCGCCCGCACCAAACGCGGCAACGCCGCACCCGCGGCCGTCGGCGCCTACATCGGCGCCGCCTACTTCTTCACCAGCTCAACCAGCTTCGCCAACCCCGCCGTCAGCATCGGCAGGATCTTCTCCAACACGTTCGCCGGCATCGCACCCGCATCCGTCCCAGGATTCGTCGCAGCCGAACTCGTGGGAGGCATCGCCGCGATCGCCGTGCTGCGAACGCTCTACCCGCACGTCACACCCGATCAAGCCGCGCAAGTCGTGCTCCCACACGACACAACTACGCGCGACGCGTCTCACTGATCAGGGCCCGCGAGCGACGCGCGCGACGGAAGCGCCTGAGTTTCCGATTCCGTAGTCGCCGTACACCGGCTCGATTATGGGACACCGTTGCACGAGAGCGCTCGCGTGCACCGGAAGCCACCTTTTCGGCCCAAAATCATCTATTTGCAGGTCTTTCCCATGGGCACGGCTGGTTTCGAACCAGCGACCTCTCGCGTGTGAAGCGATACGTCTGTCGGTCTCGAAACGCCCGTTCTGCCTGCAAACAAGGTCATTCTCGAGGCAGGGCACAAACGGCAATTTCCCGTAGTTTGCGTTCATTTACCGGGAGTTCGGGCAGTTGAGGCGCGTCAGCTGCCCATTCATCGGGCGCCGTGACGACCGGTCGGTCGTCCACTGTGACACCGCTGTGGAGGGGCATGGGCTCGGGTTGTTGGGCGTAGCCGCTCCGAGAAACGTGCGACTCGATCTACTGACTGATTTATGAGATGCGCAAACCGCTCGGTGGCTGGACGGTGACAACAGGCTGGGCTCGTCGCTCGATCGCTGTTGCAGCTACCCGCCTTGACTCTCGGGCGGTCGAGGGTTGGATACTCCTGGTGTGGACTCGGGTGAGTTGGTCGGTGTCGGCGCGTTCGCGCAACTGTCGGGGCTGACGGTTGAGACGTTGCGGCATTACCACCAGATCGGCCTGCTCGTGCCGGTCGAGGTCGATGATCGCACCGGCTAGCGCCGCTACGGCCTGGGCCAGCTGCCGCGAGCGCGCACGCTTGCCGCGTTGCGGGACGTCGGTATGCCGCTGGAGGATGTCGCCGCCATCGTCGACGCCACTGATCGAAGCGCGCGACGGGCGCGGCTGGTCGAGCATCGTCGACGTCTGACGGAGGCGGCCCGGCAGGCGGCTGGCCGGGTTGACGCAATGGACCGGATGATCGAGAAGGACGGCGTCATGGAGTCGCCGCTGCTGATCAAAGGGGGGACACCATTGCTCTCCGATGCGAGGCTTGTGAGGGAACTGCTCGGCACGCTCGAGCGAACGGACTTCGGTCACCTTGGTGTTCGCCACGAGGGCAAAGTGCGTGACAGCTACGTCGATGGCGACGTTCGCACGATCGTGACCACCGACCGGTTGTCGGCGTTCGACCGGCTCCTCGGGACTATCCCGTTCAAGGGACAGGTCCTCAACGAGATAGCGAACTACTGGTTCGATGCCACCTCCGACATCGTCTCGAACCACCTTCTGGAGGTCTCTGACGCGAACGTCGTACGCGTCCGCGAGTGCGCTCCGGTGCCGCTTGAATTCGTTGTTCGCGCCTACATCACGGGCGTAACGAAGACATCGTTGTGGTTCAACTACGAGGCGGGCGCGCGGAACATTGGCGGCAACCTGATGCCCGACGGGCTTCGAAAGAACCAGCGGTTGGAGGCTCCGATCCTGACCCCATCGACCAAGTTCGAGGTGCATGATCGAAACCTCAGTCGCGACGACGCGATCACCGAGGGTCTTGTGACCGCGGACCTATTCGACCGGTGCGCCGACGTCTGCTTCCGGCTGTTCGCTCGGGGCACCGAAGTCTCGGCCCGACGAGGCCTGATCCTGGTCGATACGAAGTACGAGTTGGGTCTACTGGGTGACGAGATCGTGCTCATGGACGAAGTGCACACGCCTGACAGCTCGCGCTACTGGTACGCCGACAGCTACGACGAGCTCTTCCGAAAGAACCAGGATCAGCGAGCACTCGACAAGGAACCGCTGCGAGAGTGGATGGTGGAGCGAGGGTTCCGCGGCGACGGAGCGCCCCCCCTCATGACCGACGAGGTCCGGATCGCGACCGCCACCCGCTACATCCTTCTTGCTGAGACGCTGACTCAGCGATCGTTTGAGGCCGCGGAGCTCACCGCAGCCGAACGGGTCGCCAACCTCCTCCGCGACTGACTGCCCGCGTCTGTCATGGAGTCAGTTTGGAACGAGCTATCACCGACAATGCGTCGCAAATATGCTGGCCCGTTTCGCCTGGTTGCGCTAGCCACCGGAGATGATCAAGCGTGAAGAGGTACATACTGTTCGATCATGATGGTGTTCTGGTGGACACCGAGTTCTGGTATTACAAAGCCGGCGAACGCGCCCTGGCGGACGTTGGTCTGACGTTGGACAAGGATCAATACCTCCGGGACATGAGCCAGGGATCCGGCACGTGGGCCCAAGCCAGGGCCGCAGGAATTGATGAGCAGACCATCAGCAGGCAGCGCGAGGCCCGTGATGGTTACTACCAGGAATATCTGAGGACAGAAGCCATTGAGATCGATGGCGTCGTCGAAGCTCTCGCCGAACTGTCGCAATACGTCCGCATGGCCATCGTGACGACTGCCAAGCGTGCGGATTTTGAACTCATCCATGAAAAGCGGCAAATCACGCAATTCATGGATTTCGTCCTGGTTCGCGAAGACTACGGGCTCGCCAAGCCGCACCCGGAGCCATATCTGACCGGCTTGGAGCGCTTCGGAGCCACCAAAGAAGAGACCCTGGTCGTAGAGGATTCATCCAGAGGGCTGAACTCCGCTGTCGCGGCGGGTATTGACTGCGTCATTGTCTACAACGACTTCACAAAAGCACACGACTTTTCACAGGCTCACCATCGCATCGACACTCTGGTTGAACTGAAGGATGTCGTCGTTACCTAGGTGGCTACGCGCATTGAATCGCCCAAGTGCCGTCCGCTGATCTAAGGCTTTTCGTTGAGCAGTAGGAGTCCGTAGGCGGCGATCGAGGGGGCGTCCTTGACCTCGCCGGCGCGGAGCATCGCCTCCCAGTCATCTCGGGTGACCTTGCGCACGCGCATGTCTTGTTCTTCGACGTGCCGGTACGTGGGGGTTTGTTCGAGGTCTGTTGCGAGCCATACATCGAATCCCTGCGTGCAGTAACCGTAAGCCTCGTAGAGGTGGCCGAGGTGGTCGAGCGATTCGGCCTTGAGGCCGGTTTCTTCTTGTAGCTCGCCGCGGGCGAGTGCCGCGCTGTCCGCATCGGGCTGCTGTTCCCATGAGCCTTGGGGGAACTCCCAGAAGCGATCAGCGACAGGGTAGCGGTACTGCTCGACCAGCCACAGCCCACCGTCACGGTCGCGGGGAATGATCAGCGCAAAGTCGGGTTTCTCGACCACTCCGTAGATGCCGGTGCTGCCGTCAGCTCGCTCGATCTCGTCCTCACGGACACGCATCCATGGGTTCTGATACACCGCTCGCGTTGAGAGCTGCCGAATGCTCACGGGCCGCACGCTACACCTCGCTCACCACATCGCCGAAATGCGAGTGTCGCGTGTGGCCGAGGTCGCAACAGGTCCGAAAGGTGCGACTCGCTCAGACGAACTCGTCGGGTAGCAGGCCCCAGATGAGCGAGTCGCGACGCTCGCCGGTGGTGTAGTGGAAGCGCATGTGCGAGCGTAGATGGTCCTCCTGGCGAAACCTGCAGCGCTCAGCGACGCGCTGGGACGCCGCGTTATCCGGGTTGGTTGTCAGTTCTAGCCGTGCTAGCCCGATCTCATCAAACAACCATCGGGCGAACACTCGCAGCGCGTTAGTCGCGTGGCCATGGCCGCGTGCAGGCGGTGCGAGCCAGTAGCCGACGCTCGCGGTGAGATGCGTCAGGTTGATGTTCGAGGCGCCGATCGCACCGAGCAGGTGCTCGTCGGCCGGGTCTGCCACGGCGAGTTCGAGTCGAGCCAGCCGGCTTGGTTCCTGGCTGTCGAGCCAGACGATCGCGTCCGCGTCGCTGTAGGGACTCGGGATGTGGTGCATGCACCGAAAACCATCGATTTACAGGATCTTTCCCATGGGCACGGCTGGTTTCGAACCAGCGACCTCTCGCGTGTGAAGCGATACGTCACTCCGCGCCGAATCGCCGGTTCTACCTGCAAATCGGGCCATTCTCCGGGCAGGGCGCAAATGGCAATTTCCCGTAGTTTGCGTTCATTTACCGGGAGTTCGGGCAGTTGGGGCTCTAGAACTGCCCATTCGACGATATGGCGCGATGGCTGTTCAGGGGCCCGACCGAGGCGGGGTCCGGCTCTATCAGGCGTAACACTTATGCTACGCTAGCCTTTGATTGTCATGGCAGACACCGCAAGCAACACTAGGCTCGACACTCGTCACCACGACCGTCGTCTGGCGAAGCGCCTGCGCGAGGACCCCGTGTTCCGTGAGGAGTTCGAGCGCCAGCGGCGTGAGATCTCCCAGATCGACGCGATCGTCAACAAGCTGGACACCCTACGTGCGGAGCAAGGTCTGACCAAGGCTGAGCTCGCGCGCGAGATCGACAAGCACCCGGCGAGCATTCGCCGACTCCTCACGGCACCCTCGAACCCCGAGCTGCGCACCGTGGTGGCGATGGCGGACGCGCTCGACGCGGACGTCCGCATCGTGCCTCGTAAGCCGACGCCCCGACCCGCGCGTACACCGCGCGCTGCTTAGCGCCCCGAACGAAGCGGACGCTCGTCCGGACGACGACGTACGGTCGGAGCCGTGGCCTGGGGAGTCGTCTACTACAAGAGCAAAGACGGCCGCGTTCCGGCGGACGACTTCCTTGACGTGTGCCCGGCGAAGGTCGAGGCCACGGCCCTCGCTGTACTTGAGGCCGTTCGCGCGGCACCGCCTCCGGCGTTCAGTGGCGGTGGCAAGTGGGAGGCGATGCACGGCGCGATGGGCGGCTACTACGAGATCAGGGTCACCGGTCCCGGGCGCCAGCACTACAGGCTCTTCTGCATCCTCGACAACGGCTCCCCAGACGAGCTCGCCGCGCGCGGCTTCGACCGGCCCCAGATCGCCGTCATCAACGGCATGGTCAAGCCCAACGCCAAACTCTTTACCGACGCCGAATACGCGAAGCACGTCAGAGTCTTCGGGGACGACTACGTCTCGAGCCTGCCTCGACCGATCGCGTCGGCGGAATCCCGCTAAAGACGACCCTCGAGGGATCGCCGACGTGTTGGTCGGTTCCGGCGACTGCCTGTCGCGCTGAGCGAGCGCCAGGGGTGGGGGTTCGCGCACGCTCGCTTTGGTGCCGAAGCAGCCGCGGGCCTGGCACGCTCGTGAGCTCCTGCTGGTCGTCCGACGCGGTAGCGTCCAGGCTCAGGAGACCCGCTGTCCGCGCCGTGTGCGTGTTCGGTCGACCGGGCTGGGGTTACGTTTCTTAGAGCAAGGCGGGCATGGGATTCATGTTGCCGAGCGCGACGGACTCGTTAGCGTTGATCACGCGGCATGCCATCGCGTTGAGCTCAGCGCGAAGGAGTCATGTCGGGCGCGTGGCTTGGCTGCCTATGTGTCGCTCGAGTCGATCGAACGCGTTCGGGACGCCACGGCTGTGCTCGGCTCGGAGCTCGTCGGTTGGGATGCCGCGCTGGATCATCGTCATCCTCGTCCCGCGGTCGCATTCTTCGAAGGTGAACTCGGTCTCGAACTGCAGGGTCGTGCCGTCCAGCCGCGTTTCGGTGGTGGAGAGCAGAAGGCATCGCGGACGGTCGATCGCGATAAACACGTGGCGGTGGCGGTAGAGCTGTCCAGGCCCAGGGCCGAAGAGGATCGTCCAGGCGCCGCCGACGCGGACCTCGCTTTCGGAGTGCACGGTCCATCCTCGGTCCTTCTCGTCGTAGAACGCGAGTTGGCCGCCGGCACTAGTGAAGGCATCGAAGACCACTTCGGGGGGTGCTCCGATGATGCGTTCGTAGCGCAGTTCGTCGGTCATCGTTGGTGATCCTCCACGTATGCCCCGAAGCGGTCGAG
Organism: Solirubrobacterales bacterium; assembly: GCA_003133565.1. Classification (GTDB taxonomy): domain Bacteria; phylum Actinomycetota; class Thermoleophilia; order Solirubrobacterales; family Solirubrobacteraceae; genus Palsa-513. The sequence goes on along the minus strand of PKYB01000083.1, from coordinate 7,070 downwards.
GCGCAGCTCCCAGCCACGCCTGTACTCCTCGATCCACCGCGCCGCGTCGGCGAGCTGCGACGGACCGAGCCGGCACTCGCGGGTACGCCCGACCTTCGCGGTAGCGACGAGGTCGACGTCCTGGAGGATCCCGACATGCTTCTTGACGCCGTTGAGCGTCAGCCCGAACTGGGCGGCGAGCTCGCTCAGAGTGGCCGGGGCGCCCGCGAGGCGATCGAGGATCTCACGTCGCGTCGGATCGGATAGCGCGAAGAACGTCCGATTCAATGTCGCGTTATAGTGCACCGATCGGTGCATTATAACCTGAGGAGAAGCCATGCGGAAGCTCGTATTGTCGATGGGGGTATCCCTCGATGGACTCGTAGCTCGCCCCGGGCGGTTCGGCGCGGGCGGCTGGGGACTCCCGCCTGAGGATCCAGAGCTCAAGCAACGCAAGCTCGACTGGTTCGGCAATGTCGACCTTCATCTGATGGGACGCAACACCTACGAGGAGATGGCCGAGTTCTGGCCCGCGTCCGACGACGTATACGCCGTCCCGATGAACAACATTCCCAAAGTCGTGTTCTCCAAGACACTTGGGCGCGCCGAGTGGGCTGAGACACGGATCGCAAGCGGTGACCTGGCAACCGAGATCACCGAACTGAAGCGCCAGGCGGGCAACGAGATGATCGCCTGGGGAGGCGCCGCGTTCGCGCAGTCCCTCTCGAAACTCAGACTGGTCGACGAGTACCGGCTCATACTCCAGCCCGTCGCACTCGGGGACGGCCTGCCGCTATTCAACGATCTTGCCGCGCCGCTCCGGCTCGAGCTCGTCGACGCGCAAACCTACAACAGCGGTGCGGCCCTTCACATATACCGCCCCATAGCTGCCGTGTCCTGAACGTAGTGAGCGAGGCTCTCTCGTGCGCCGATCGACGCGCCGGCCGTTATCGGGTTCGACAGAGCAGGTGCTCCGACGACAGCGCTCGCGTACGACAGAAACAAAATCTACGGCCTAAACAACCCCCTATTGGCAGGCCTTTCCCATGGGCACGGCTGGTTTCGAACCAGCGACCTCTCGCGTGTGAAGCGAGCGCTCTCCCACTGAGCTACGCGCCCGGCGAACGCGGATTGTAGGGGCTGTGCGCCGGCGCCCTTCCTGATCGGCGTGGCTGTGCTAGAACCCTCCGGCATAGCTGTCCACATTGCGCGGCACGAGCGAAGAGGGGGTCCCACTTGAGCACCACCGACGCACCGATCGACGGTCTCCGCACGCCTGCCGTGTCCGTCGACTTTCCGCCGAAGCACAGCCGGCTGACCACGTTTTTCCGCTGGATCCTCGTGATTCCGGTGCTGGTTTTCGGCTACGTCTACGAGATCGTCGCGGTCCTCGCCGTGATCATCACCTGGTTTGCGATGATCGTGACCGGTCGTTACCCGGCCGGCCTCTACAGCTTCGTCTCCGGCTTCGTGCGCTTCCAGCTGCGCATGGCCGCCTACATGTTCTTGCTGGTCGACGTCTACCCGCCGTTCGGCGGCGGCGAGTACCCGGAGTACCCGGTGCACGTCACGATTCCCGAGCGCAAGCTCAAGTACAGCCGGCTGAAGGCGTTCTTCCGCTTCATCTACATCATCCCGGCCTACATCGTCGTGGCCGTGCTGGTGCTCGTGTTTTTCGTTCTCGACGTCCTCGCCTGGTTCACCATCCTGATCTCCGGCCGCCTGCCCGGCTTCATCGAGCGCTACATGGCGTTCACCTTCGGCTGGCTGCTCAAGTACGAGGCGCTCTACTTCCTGCTCATCGAGAACTACTAACCACTACCATCCCCGCTGGACCGTGCTAGGCGGGGAGTTAGCGGTGCCCTGAATCCGCAATCCGCTATAGCGGGGCCGAATCCCCTCCCGAGGGGCGTGTCGCGCGGCACGCCCCGCCGGCCGGGGCGTTGATGGTTAGGGTCCCCCGCGGTGTCGGTTCGTGAACCAGGTCAGGTCCGGAAGGAAGCAGCCTTAAGCGGGTCCCGGCAGGCGCGGTGGGAGTTCCCTGACTTGAGTCCCAGTCGGCGTAAGGCACTGCGCGACGCACCTCGACGGCGGGTGCACGGTCCACTAAAACTTCTTTTATCGGGCCCTCCGGGCCGGGGATGCGCGCCCGACGCCGCTCAGCCGCAGCGCTCATAGACGCGCCAGGACCGGTTCGACGCCGTCAGGCGGAACCCGCTCGGCGGCGCATAGGTGGTCGCGGGATCGTTCGGGTCGAGCAGGTAGGTGCGGAGCACCGCGGCATTCGCCGCCTGGATGAAGGTGCCGCGCGTGATCTCCTTCGCGACGATGTTCGCCGGGCTCGTGTGCAGGCGCAGCGCCAAAAGCGGGATCGGCGTGTGGTAGGGGACGCCGATCGGTCCGCATCGCAGCGTGATCGCGTGGCTCTTAACGAGCGCGACGAGATCGTTCTGGATCCGCAGTTGACCGCGCAGGCTCTGCTTCGCGGGGTTGGAGCTCGTGAACGTCTCGCGCAGGCGAACGACGTTCCACGGGATGAACGCGACGATCGCGATCGCGATCACGATCGACGCCCCCTGCCAGAGCCGCCGCTGCGGATGATCGCGGTCGAGCAGGCGCCAGCCGAACAGCCCGGCGCCGGCGAAGATCGTGAGCAGCGAAACCGCGACGAACGTGTAGCGGTCATCGATCGGCAGGTCGGAGCTCGCGACGATCGCAAACGCGATGATCGCGAGGACGCCGGCGGCGAAGCCGAGCAGGGCGCGCGAGCGCAGGAGCCAGAGCGAGAGCACGCCGCCGATCGCGGCGGCGACGAGGCCATCGGGGCCGAGCACCTCGCCGAGGCGCCGCGCCCCGGTATAGGGAAAGCTCACGAGACCGCGTGGGCGCTTGAGCGTGGCCGCAGTCGATCGCGTGTGGCTGAGCGACCACAGCAGGTTGCCGGTGATCGCGAGGTCTGAAAGCAGCCACACGACCGGCGCCAGCGCGGCGAGCGCCGCCAGCCCGGCGAGCTCGCGCGGGCTGCGCCTGGCGCGCACGAGATAGAGCCAGTAGACGCCGGCAAAGAGCCACGCCTCGGGCCGCAGCAGCCCGGCGAGGTCGAGCAGGGCGATGACCGGCCAGCCAGCGCGCCGGCGCCTTGTCTCGACCAGCAGCGCCGCGAGCACGAGCGCCGTGTAAGGGATGTCGACGTAGGCGCGAACGCCGTAGCTCAGCACCTCGTAGCGCGTGATCAATAGCGCCGCCGCGGCGATCCCGACAACCCGCGAGAACCAGGCCGCGCCTAGGCGGTAGACGAGATAGGTGAGCGCCGACAGCGCGAGGTAGGCGAGCGCCACGACGATCCCAAGCGTCGCGCCCGCACCGAGCGGCGCCAGGATCACCCCGAGCAGCTCGGCCAGCGGATGCGGCGTCGGCGCCAGCACGAGGTCGTAGGTCGGCGTCTGCCCGCGGGCGATTTGCTGGCCCCAGACCAGCGAATACAGCGTGTCGTAGCTGACGAAGCCGAACGGCACGACGAGCCGCAATGCCACGGCGCCGCCGACGATCCAGGCTGGCGCTGTGAGGGCCCGCAAACGCTGCATCGCAGGGGACGCTACCCATTGGTGAGCGCTTGCGCGCGTGCGCACGCCGGCTTGCGGGTACACCCGGCCCACGCTGCTACATTGACTCGCTCGGGCGGGGCCGCTGCCGCGCAGTTTCGCCCGCGCAGCCCCATAGGAAAGGCGGATTGCGGTGGCGCGTTCGATCTGGAGTGGTTCGATTTCGTTCGGCTTGGTCAACGTACCGGTCAAGCTCTACAACGCCGTGCAGCGCAAGTCGGTGCAGTTCCACCAGCTGCACGACTCAGACCGCGCACGGATCCAGCAGAAGCGCGTCTGCAGCGCCGACGGCGAGGAGGTCCCCTTCGAGCATCTGGTCAAGGGCTTCGAGTTCGCGCCCGGCCAGTACGTCGTGATCGAGTCCGACGAGCTCGACGCGCTCGCGGCGCAGAAGACGCGGCTGATCGAGATCGAGCAATTCGTCGACCTCGACGAGATCGACCCGCTGATGTTCGACCAGCCCTACTACGTTGCGCCGGCGACCGGTGCCGCGAAGGCCTACCGCCTGATGGTCGACGCGATGGACGAAGCGCGCAAGGCCGCGATCGGGCGCTTCGTCCTGCGCCAGAAGGAGCACCTCGTCGCCCTGCGGGTCAAGGACGGGCAGCTCGTGATGGAGACGCTGGTCTACGCCGACGAGATCGTCTCGCCCGCGTCGCTCGACACCGCCCCCGCCGCCGACGCCGAGGTCTCAGAGCGCGAGCTCGACATCGCGCGCCAGCTGGTGGCGATGCTCTCAGGCCCATTCGAGCCGAGCCGCTACCGCGACGATTACCGCGAGGCGGTGCTGGGACTGATCGAGCGCAAGGTCGCGGGCGAGGAGATCGCGATCGCGCCCGCGCCGCGCGAGCCCGCGGCCGTTCCCGATCTGATGGCGGCGCTCCAGGCAAGCGTCGACGCGGTGGCCAAGCGTCAGGGCGAGGCCGGCAAGCCTGCGGCGCCCAAAGCCAAAGCGCGTAAGCCGCCACAGAGCCCACGCAAGGTCGCGCAGAAGTCGTGACGCCCGGCCGCGCCGCCGGCCGACTCGAGGGCTACCGCAAGCGGCGCGACTTCGAGCACACGGCCGAGCCGGCCGGCAGCGAGGGCAGCGAGGGCAGCGAGGATCGCGCCGCCCACGCGCCCGCAGACGCTCCGCGCTTCGTCATTCACGAGCACTCGGCGCGCCGCCTGCACTGGGATCTGCGCCTCGAGCACGATGGCGTCCTCGTCTCGTGGGCGCTCCCGCGCGGCATGCCGCTGAAGCCCGCGGTCAACCTGATCGCGCCGCACACCGAGGACCATCCGCTCGAGTACCTCGACTTCGAGGGCGAGATACCGGCCGGCAACTACGGCGCCGGCACGATGTCGATCTGGGATCGCGGCACCTACCGCCCGCTGAAGTGGGAGCCGCGCAAGGTCGAGGTCGCGCTCGACGGTGAACGCATCCAGGCGCGCTACGCGCTCTTTGCGATCAGCGACGAGGCGGAGCCGAAGGAATGGATGATCCACCGCATGGACGCAGCGGCTGACGCCGAGGCCGAGGCGATGCCCGAGGCCATCGTGCCGATGCTCGCGAGCGTCGGACCGCTGCCCAAAGACGACACCAAATGGGCCTACGAAGTCAAGTGGGACGGCGTCCGCGCAATCCTCTACTCCGAGCCGGGGCGGTTGCGCATCGAGGGTCGCAGTCTCGCCGAGATCACGCCACGCTACCCCGAGCTCGCGGACCTCGGTCGCGCACTGCGCTCACGCCGCGCCGTGCTCGACGGCGAGATCGTCGCGTTCGACGCGAGCGGACGCCCCAGCTTTGGCGAGCTGCAGCGGCGGATGCACGTGACCTCGACAGCCGCCGCGAGACGCTTGGCGCAGACCGTCCCGGTCACCTACGTGATCTTCGACCTGCTCTGGCTCGACGGCCACTCCTTGATGGCTCAGAGCTACCGCGAACGCCGCGCCGCGCTGAGCGAGCTCGCGCTCAACGGCCGGCATTGGCAGACGCCGCCACAGCTCGCGGGCCGACTGCACGACGTGCTCGAGGCGAGCCGCGTCGGCGGTCTCGAGGGCGTCCTCGCCAAACGCCTCGACAGCACCTACCGCCCGGGCCGGCGCGACGGCAGCTGGCTGAAGCTCAAGAACGTGAACCGCGAGGAGTTCGTCGTCGGCGGCTGGACGCCCGGCAGCGGGCGGCGCGCCGGAGTCATCGGCGCTCTGTTGCTCGGCATCCACGACGACGGTCCAGAGCTCCGCTACGTCGGCCGTGTCGGGACCGGGTTCACCGACGCCGACCTCGACCGGCTCGCCCGCCTCCTCGCGCCGCTGGCGCGCCCCGACTCGCCGTTCAGCCCGAGCACGGCGGCCCCACCGCGCGGGGCAGCGTTCTGCGAGCCCGCGCTCGTCGTCGAGGTCGAGTTCCGCGAATGGACAGCCGGCGGCATGCTGCGCTCCGCCTCATACCAGGGGCTCCGCGACGACAAGCCCTCAGCGGCCGTCGTGCACGAGCGCCCCAAGGACTCGAGGCCCGACGACAAGGAGTCGAAGCCCGACAAGGATCCCAAGCCCGCGCTCACGCTTCCCGATCGCGCCGCCGGCCCCCGCGTGCTCGTCGAGGTCGGCGGTCACGAGCTCCAGCTCTCGAACCTCACAAAGCTCATCTATCCCGACGCCGCCCTCAGCAAGCGCGACGTCATCGAGTACTACGCCGCTGTCGCGCCGGCGCTCCTCGGCCACCTCCACGGACGTCCGCTGACCGTAAAGCGCTACCCGGACGGCGTCGCCGGTAAGGCGTTCTTCGAGAAGCAGTCGCCGGTCCACCGGCCGGCGTGGGTCGCCACCGCGCCGGTGGCGAGCGAGCGACGCAAGTGGATCGACTACACGCTCGTCGAGGACCTCGCGACGCTCGTCTGGCTGGCCAACCTCGCGGCGCTCGAGCTGCACACCCCGCTGGCGCGCGTTCCTCACCTGACGCGCCCGACGTCGGTCGTGTTCGACCTCGACCCAGGGCCGCCGGCGACGATCGTCGACTGCTGTCGCGTCGCGCTCTGGCTCCAAGGCACCTTCGAGCAGCTCAATCTCGAAAGCTTCGCGAAAACGTCAGGATCCAAGGGTCTGCAGGTCTATGTGCCGCTCGGCGGCGAGGTCAGCTTCGAGCAGACCAAGCGCTTCGCGCACGAGCTTGCGCTGCTCGTCGAGCACGCCCAGCCGGACCTCGTCACCTCGCGCATGACTCGCGCGCTGCGCCCCGGCAAGGTGCTCATCGACTGGAGCCAGAACGACGAGCACAAGACGACCGTCTCGGTCTACTCGCTGCGTGCGCGGGAGCGCCCGACCGTCTCGACGCCGCTGCGCTGGGAGGAGCTGCACACCACGCTCCAGTCGGGGGACCCAAAAGCGTTGTCGTTCGAGAGTCACGACGTGCTGGCACGTATCGCCCGTCACGGCGACCTCTTCGCGCCCGTCCTCACGCTCTCCCAGGAGCTGCCGGTGCTCTAGCGCCCACGCCGCGCAAATCGC
>PKYB01000040.1 GCA_003133565.1 Solirubrobacterales bacterium | reverse complement strand
CGCGAGGTGTCGGCCACCTGCCAGACGACGATGGTGGCGATCTCGACGGGGTTGCCGTCGGCGTCGTTGACCTTCAGGTGGTTGGTCTCGAAGTTCCTCACGCGGATGCTCACGTGGCGCCGGTTGGCGAGCGGCAAGATCCAGGAGAGGCCGGTGCTACGCACCGTGCCGACGTAGCTGCCGAAAAACCGCACAACCATTGTCTGACCGGGCTGCACGATGACCAGCGAGCTCGCGATGACCGCAGCCACCACGATCGGCGCGACGATGACGGCCCCGGCCGAGCTCGTAGCGAGGAGGGCTGTCGCGGCGATGCACACGGCGACGATGGCGACGCCGAACCAGCCGCTGATCGACCAGGCTTGGAGCTCGTGGATTTGGACGCGGGTGCCAGAGTGACCTACTGGAGTCGCCTCGGGTTCGGTGTACGGCTGAACAGACTCATTCATGATTCCCTCCAACGAAGCCTCAATAAACTGTTATCTAAATGATATCAGATTTAGTCGAGTGCGCACGAGAGCGCGATTCGACGCTTTCCGCAGCTCTTCGAATACGAGCGAAAGACCGAACGGCTCATCCCGGTGATCGTCTTTGGCGGCGCCGTAGCCGGCACAGACTGACCACCACAGCCTCTAGCAATGCCCAACGAGCAGATGAGGAAGCCATGAACCCCGAACCGAACGAGCCCGGGTCGCCGGGAGCTGACGTCACCCACACGGGAGCGATGCCGGTCGTGGTTGACCGGGTGACGTTTCAAGCCGAGCTCGACGCACTGCGGATCCGGGAGAAGGCGCACACCTACGAGGGCGACGCGATCGCCGCGCGGCCCGTCGGCGCCTACCGATGGTTGAGGTAGACGCCAATCTCGCGCTGATCGGGCCCGACGGGCCGCTCACCCTGCTCGAAGCGTTCGAAGGCCGGCGACTGCTCATCGCCTACTACTTCATGTGGTGGGCCGGCCACTCGGCGGCCGAGCAGTGCGAAGGGTGTACGTGGCTCACCGCCCAGGTCACGGAGCTGTCCTACTTTCACTCTCGCGACATCACCTTCGCGATCTTGTGCCAGGGTCCGTACGACGAAAGCAGCCGCTACCGCGACGTCATGGGCTGGGAGATGCCGTGGTACTCGGCGCAGGACTCCCTGGACGCGCTCCTCGTCGGGCGCCACGTCGGCTTGTTCGATCTCGTGTGCTACCTACGGGACGGCGACCGCGTCTTCGAAACGTACTGGACAACCCGCCGCGGCGGAGAGGCAATGGACTACAGCTACGCGCTCATGGACCTCACCGTCTACGGACGCCAGGAGGCGTGGGAGGACTCGCCCCCGAACTGGCCACAGCAGCGCTCGATGACGCGGACCAGCGGCGGCTCGCCGGCTTGGCCGCCAGTGTCAGAGTGGCCGGGCGGCCGCCCCATCGCCCAGTGGTCGCGCTGGATGCCGGCCGCTCGGACGACCTCGGGCCCACCGGGGTTTGAACGGACCGCCGGCCTCAACCAGGCTGACGCGTCGGTCAGCCGCTCTTCGTCTGGCGATTGTTCTGCCAGCGCCGGTAGAGCCGCCTGATGAGTGAAAACAGAATGAACATCGCGGCGCATTATGGCGTCTGCATCTGTCAGTCCGGCGTGAGGTAGGCCTCCACCACAGCTGCCTCCTGGCGAAGCGCTGCGGTTGTGGCACGGCTCTGGCGCTGCCAGAGGTCCAGTTCGACGCGTCCGGCGGACATTCTCCAGGTGCCGGCAGCGCGTCCATCTATGAGCGCTATCGCCTTGATGATCCCGTTCACGGTGACGACTTGGGTGGCGCTCGCGCTGCCAAGCACGAGGCTGCGCGAGCGCCACCCAAGCAAGAGGGGGTCGAACGGTCCGAGCAGCCGTGGCGGTGGGAGTGGCGGAGTCTCGGTTCGGCGTAGGTCGACGAGCCCGTCGTGGCGTTGCTCGAGCTCGGACGCGATCGCCTCCAGTCCGGCGCGAGCGTCGCGGAGCGGAAGCTGTGCCCACTTCGCAAGGTCGCGGTCCTCGGCGGGTCCATGGCCTGCGAGGTAGCGACGCGCGAGCTCAGCGAGCGCGCGATCGCGGTCGATCTTGGGACGCTCACCAAACCAGTCAGCAGCAAGAACGAAAGCATGGTCGCGTCCGATCATCGGCCCACGGACGATCAGCCCGTCGAGAGTCGCCCGAAACAGCAGGTGCGTCGTCGCGTAGCCGACCGTCGGTACCCGCTCCTGCTCGAGGACCGCACGGATCTGGCCACGCGTCAGTGGCCCGTCGTCAGCGAGCGCTTTTACGATCGCAGTGATCGCGCGGCGCGCGGCCGCTTCGCTCACGCCCTCCTGCCTGAGGCTACGATCGCTGTTGGCGCGCAGCTGCGGCGTGGTCAACGCGTGCAGCAGCGGCTCGTCCTCAGTGGCAATCAGGTGCAGCGTTCCACGGTTGACCCAGGTGATGATCAGCGAGCGCTCACGCGTCAGTGCGTAATCGACTGCCGACGCGCGCCCGCCGGCCGTGCGGGCTCTGAGCGCAAGGCGAGCACCACGCGGATCCTGGCCCTGCACCGCTAGCAAATGCCGCGTCGCGGCGACGACATCGCCGGCCGGAGTGCCCGACAGCAGCTGCGCCGCTAAACGCGAAGCGAGTAGCGAGCGCTCCTCGAGTCGGCTCGGAACCATCGCCTCACCGTAGCGACACCGCGCGAACACAACCCTGCGCAGATGGCTGCGTACACAGGTTTATCGAGACGGTCGGTACGACGAGTACGAAACTGCCTGCGTGTGACCGGGTTTCGCGCGAATCTTGCGACGGCCCTGCTACCCGTATCATCGGACCGATACCGCCTCTGCGTCAGCGCACCGTGAGGCGCACGACCGGCAACTGCCGGTCGGTCTTCTCCTCATAGCCCGCGAACCGCGGCTGGGCGGTCGTGATGCGCTCCCAAGCAGCCGCACGTTCCTCACCGCTGAGCGTCTCCGCCGTCACGGCAGCCTTGCGGCCCTGGACCTCCGCCTCGATGCGATCGGGGTTGGCGGCAATGTTGTGAATCCAGGACGGGTGGCCAGCGGTCCCACCGCGCGAGCCGACGATCAGCCACGAGTCCTCCCCATCGGGAAAAGCCATGACGACCGACGTGCGAGGCTGACCGCTCTTGGCGCCGATCGTGTGCAGATGCAGCAGTGGCTGCCCGCCCAGCTTGTTGCCCGTGAGCCGATGGACCCCGCGGACGACGGTCATGATGCTGCGCACGAGCGCCCCACTCGGCGGCGCTTTGGTCCCGCGCGTCCCCGCGGGTGGGATCTCGATCGCCATCCAGCGAAGAATCTCACCATCCGGTAGCGCCAGCAACCAACCGCGCCGCAAAGACGCGCTGCCGAGATCGACAAGATTCCAGACTCTGCCGGCCAAAGGACCGGCGAAGTCGCGCTGTACGGGAGTCTCGCATCGCTACAGCCGCGGCGGCTCCTTTCGTCGCAAAGGAGATGCCTGCCGCTCCTACACGGCCGGCGGCTGCTCCTGTCCCAGCCCAGAAGCGAGCCGAGTCCTTCCCTGGCGAGGAGCATGCCGGTCCCGACACGTCGTGATGCCGGCAGGCGGTTTGACTTAGATAGTTCAACTGCATATACTGCCCAGCATGGCAAAGCGGCCGATGCAAGAGACGACATTCATGATCCTGACGGCGCTGGCCGCGGGCAGCCAGCATGGCTACGGGATGATCACCGACGTCAAGGCGATCTCAGCTGGCCGGGTTCAGCTGAAGGCCGGCACCTTGTACGCGGCGCTTGACCGTCTGCGCGCGGACAAGCTGATCGAGGTTGACCGGGAAGAGATTGTGGATAGCCGACTGCGCCGTTACTACCAGCTGACGCCCGAAGGCGCGGAGCTGCTGGCCGCCGAGGCGGCCCACTTGCAGGCCAACGCTGTGGTCGCGATGTCGCGCTTGAAGCCGGCTGCAGGGATGCTCGCATGAGTGACTCCGCAAGCCTCGAGCGACGCTACGGGCGGCTGTTGGCCTGCTACCCGCAAGCGTTCCGGTCCGAGCACGAGCAGGAGATCCTCGCAGTGCTGATGGCCGGCGCCGATGAGGGACAGCAACGGCCCCGACCGGCAGAGGCGGCCAATCTGATTAGACACGCGCTCTGGATGCGTCTGGGGCTTTCCCGAGGAGGGATCATGATCAACGACAGGACTTTCCCAATCAGCGTCGACCAACCCAGCCGCGCACTAATGACAGTGCTCGGGGCCGGTCGAAAAGGCCCGCGGGTGACGATGAGTGCTTCAACGCTCGACGTTCGCATGGGGTGGGGATTTCACGCAACGCTCCCTCGCGAGGCGGTGGCATCTGCTCGGCCCCTGAACAGAAGCGAACTGCGCGGCTGGTTCAGAATCAGCGTTTTGCGCGGAGTCAACTACTGGCCCCGCACGGCTCTTGTCAACGGCGCCGGGACCGGGCTGGTCGAAATCACGTTGAATCGACAGAGCTGGGTGCGGCTGGGTCCACTCCGGGCTCCGATGCGTCGGCTCATCGTGAGTGCCGAGGACCAATCCGGGCTCGTCGCGGCGCTGAGCCCGGGCACCCCACGCACGCCAGCCCCGGATGACCCAAGTCTGTAGTCGAGAGCCTGGTGGCTTCGGCGCGCGCAACCATCCTTGCTTGAGGCGTTGAGGAGCCATGCCGTGCTGAATCTGGCGGCGGCAGACGGCTCCCTACGCTCAAGACCGCGCACGGCGACCGGTCGCGCGTAGACCTGCGCAGTGCTGCCGGTCGTTGGTTGCTGCTTCGACCGTCTTTAGGAGGACGCCTGCTCGGGCGGGGTGATGACCCTGATGCCGGCCTCGCTCTCGGCGGCGCGGAGGAGCTTGTTGTCGAAGGAGACGACGGTCGAGCCGGTCTGCTTGCGACGATCCGCCTAACCGCCGGAACGGCCAACCCGAGCAGATAGTTGGCTGGGCAAGTGATGGAGACGGTGGGAATCGAACCCGCGCTTTGTTCCCGCTGAGCAGGGACTTCCCGTGGCCCGCCGCGCGGCCGTCCTCACCTCGAGGATCGTAACCGCCATGTAACCTCCCGGCGCGTACAGTCGAGCGCGCGATGCCGCCCGCACGCCTCCTTACGGCGCTCGTCGCGCTGCTCGGCTGCCTTGGCCTGCTCGTCGCCGGCTGCGGCGGGGGCTCGGGCTCCTCGTCGGTTGCGCACCTCGGCTCGACCACGGCAGGCGCGTCCAGCGGGGGAGGCTCGACGGCGCTCGCTCCACAGCAGGAGACGTCCATTGACATCGCCTACGCCGCGTGCCTGAACAGAAATGGGGTTCAGGTCAGTGCGTTGAGGACGGGCGGGCTGGCCTGGTTCACGCGTCCAGGCTTGCCTGGCCCCGGGTCGCCGCAGGACGCCGCCGCCGAGCGCGACTGCAAGTCGCTGCTGCCCAAGGGCGGGATGCCTCGTATTCCGACCCCCGCCCAGGCCGCGCGGGCGTTGGCGCAGCTCCTGCGCTACGCCGTGTGCATCCGCGCGCACGGCGTTCCGAACTTCCCCGACCCGACCTCGATGGGCTTGAGGATCAGCCCCAAGAGTGGGATCGACCTCAACTCGCCGCAGTTCCTGGCTGCACAGAAGAGCTGCCAGAGCCAGAGCCTGAACCTGACGCCCGGCGGAGGGGCCTGATCGTCCGCTTCGTGCGCCCGACACGCATGAACCGCCACTGACGCCGCAACCACGCCTGGGACATCGAGGCGCTGACGGCGACGATGGCGCAAGTCCTCGCCGACGAGGACGATTAGGCCCAAGCGAATCGTTCCCGGCGGCCCTCTGAAAATCCCAGCAAATCCGGCGTATATGGAGACGGTGGGAATCGAACCCACGTCCGCGATCGCGTGAAAGTGGCGTCTACGAGCGTAGCCGGCGCTCTGATCTCGTCCTCTACTCGCCTCGCCGGCGGGGTTGTGGGGGACCAGCCTGCTGGTGTTTCCCCGGATTGGCGCAGGCGGGCCGCCCCGGGTGAGCCTGCTATCTGATCCCGGTGATCCCCGCCGCAGGCTGCGGGGGCCGAGACCTCATCGTCCTAGTGTTTGCTAGGCGGCGAGGGCGTACTCGTGAGAGTCCGCACGTATGGTTTTTCCGGGTGTTTTACGAGGCCGCCCGGAACCTCGACTCGCAACCACCCCCACGAGCCGACCACGTCGAAGCCTGTCGTCCCCTGGGTGATATGTGACGCACATCGTAGCGGCGTCGAGCCACGCGCTGCGCGTTATCACGATTCGTTCGGCCGCGCCGCGGCGATCGCCCCGAGCTCCGCGCGAGCGGCCTGCGCGATATCGGCGCCCGTGTTGGCGTGGCCGTTGATGCCCCAGCCACCCTCAGGCGACTCGGTGATGAGCACCCAGGTCCGCTCGTGGAGCCCCGGATCGCCGGCGGCATCGGCGACGATCTCAGTCAACTCCTTGACGACGCCGAGCTGCTTGTCACGGTCGAGCACCCCGACGGGAGTGAGAACCTGGACGCGCACGTAGTTGCTCTCTCCCGCGACGTTGGCGATCGAGCCGGCCGGCAGGTCGTGGACGAATGCGGCGGTGTTGCGCTGAAACAGCGAGATCTCAGGCACCGCCTCCCAGCGCATAACGGCAGCCGCCAGGCGCTGCGCAAGTGCGTGGTGGTCCTTGAACGTCCCACCGGTGGCGTAGACATCGATCATCGGCATTGGGCGTCCCCTCTCGAGATTATGATGTTCGTCATAGTGGCCACGATCGTACTTTATGCTGGCCGTCATAGTCAAGGAGCTGGATGGTCAAGAACACTCGAGAAAGCATGGTGCGCAGCGCTGCTGCGCTGATCGGCAAGCAGGGACTGAGCGCGACGTCGTTCTCCGACGTCCTGGCCGCGAGCGGGGCCCCGCGCGGATCGATCTACCACCACTTCCCCGACGGCAAGCGCCAACTTGCGCAGGAGGCCGTTCAGTGGACCTCGGAGCAGGTGCTCGCCCACCAGGAAGCCTGTCCCGGCGGCAGCCCGCGCGACGTGCTCGCCTGGTTCATCGAGCTGTGGCGGGGAGTGGTCGTTAGCGCGTCCGGCGCGTCCGGCTGCGCCGTCGCCGGCGTCACCGTGGAACTCGGCGGCGAGGCGGACCTCGTGGAGTTGGCGCGCTCGATCTTCCGCCGCTGGATCGAGGTGCTCGCCGATCAGCTCGCGACCGCAGGGCTTGCGCCGGAACAAGCCGCCCGAGTCGCGACCACCGCCGTGGCGGCAATGGAGGGGGCACTGATTCTGTGCCGCACCGAGGGGAGTGCCGAGCCGCTGGAGGCGATCGCCGGCGCGCTGCTCACGCTCGCTGAGTAAAGCCCCCAGAGAACGAAGTAGACGCGGACCCAAATCGCTTGAGGAACCCTCCACCGGGCGCCCCGAGGGGCTTCCGGTCTCTTGGTGGCGCGGCCTCACACCTCGGTGGCCTCGCTCTTTGCGACTCAAATCCGCGTCTGGGTCAAACATATACGGGGGCCGCCGAGCGATGCAAGAGGCGTCGAGCGGCAATCCCGCATCCTGCGGGAAAAAGCGTGCGACCGCGTCCGTTCGGAACGCATTTAGCGTCCGGCAAGCCGCGCCTGCCACACTCTGAGAGGTATGGATACGCCTCCGACGCTGGCTCCCCCGACACTCGAGCCGGCGACACCCAGCGAAGCATTCGGCAAGCCGAAGCGGTCTTGGATCCGCCAAAAGCTCAGCGCGTTTGGCGCCGCCATCGTCGCGCTGCTCGCCAAGCTGAAGGCGATCCTGCTGTTGCTGCCGAAGATCAAGGTCCTCGCCACTGCAGCGACCGCGCTCGTATCGGTCGGCGCCTACAGCCTGCTCTGGGGCTGGCAGTTCGCCGCCGGCTTCGTCGTGCTGATCTTCATCCACGAGATGGGTCACGTGATCGCGCTGCGCCGCGAAGGGATCAAGGCGAGCGCCCCGATGTTCATACCGTTCCTCGGTGCGGTAATCAGCGCCCGCTCGCTTGGGGACAACGCGCTCGCCGAAGCCCGCGTCGGCCTCGCCGGCCCGATTCTCGGATCGATCGGCTCGGCGGCCGTGGCGATCGTCGGACTGCTCACGCACACGGGCCTACTCGAGGCGCTCGGCTATATCGGCTTCTTTCTCAACCTGTTCAACCTCCTCCCCGTGGTGCCGCTCGACGGCGGACGCGCGATGGCGGCGATGGCGC
>PKYB01000089.1 GCA_003133565.1 Solirubrobacterales bacterium | reverse complement strand
GGTTCGAGTCCTCTCATCCGCACTGCCCTATGCGCGCATTGCGACACAGGTCGATGCGCCGGGAGGCGGCTACATGGACCTTGGCGCCGCCTCCTATGCACCGGCGATCCCCGACAGGGCCTCGCAGGACCCGCCCAGGGGCCCGCCAGGGCTACGCGGCCTTCATGGCCTTGCCGATCCCCGCGCGCATCTCGTCGCCGTTCATCACCGGCTCAAACGTGATCTTGGCGTCGAGCCCTTGGAAGAACGGCTCAGCCGCCGACGGGATGTCGCTTGAGTCCGCCATCTCGAAGAAGATCAGGCCGGTGCGCAGCCCGTCTCTCGACGTGAAGTACGCCGCCTCAGCCCTCAACGCCTGAAGCGCGTTCCCGACGATCTGCGGCAGGCTGCCGTCCTTGATTGCGGCGTTCCCGGCCTCGGTCGGAATCTGCACCGTCATCATCATGCGCATCGCATCTCCTCTCGATTCGTCGAGCGCGCAGGCCCGAACCTATCCACGTGGATGTGGAGCACCGCTGCGACGGCCACGCCGACCCTACACCGCGCCGCGTAGAGCCGACGCTCGAATGGACCGAACAACGGGGCCGGACAGAGACTCCTCGTCTCAGCGGCCGGCCAT
The DNA here is from genome assembly GCA_003133565.1 of Solirubrobacterales bacterium. GTDB lineage: Bacteria > Actinomycetota > Thermoleophilia > Solirubrobacterales > Solirubrobacteraceae > Palsa-513. The sequence continues at coordinate 28,360 of PKYB01000089.1, read as the reverse complement.
TGAGAGTGCTGCGTCGTCGGTGTGGATTAGCGTGAACGCTGCGATCCCTGCGAATGCCGCGATCGCAGCGGCGGCAAGGTATGCATCGTGGAACGCACCTAGGCGCGGACCAGCGACGCTAGCGACAACGGCTGAGAGGATCGCAACACAGGTGGCGGCCGCGGCTTGCCGGCCGGTGTTGTAGATCGCCGAGCCGTGGCCGGTGTCAGTGTGCGAAATCGTTGTAAACATCGAGGATTGGACCGAGAGGAAAACGGGACTCATTGCTGCGCCAGTGAGGAACATCAGGCAGCGGACGAGCCACAGGCTGGTCCCGACCTCTACTAGTTGGAACACCAGAAGCAAGCCGCAGAGCGCCGCTGCACCACCACATGCCATCCTCCGGGGCCCCAGCCTCGGGTACAGTCGACCGACCGATTGTGACGCGACGAGCACGCCGATCGCCTCGAGAAACGTTGTTGTCCCTGACGAGATCGGCGAACGATGCTGGGCATCCTGCAGAAAGCTCGGTGTCAAATAAAGAGTGCCCACGAACGCGCCGTAGCTGAGACAGCTGACGATGTTTGTGGCACGAAATAAGCGGTCGTGCAGCAGACGCATGTTGAGTATCGGGTCTGGCAGACGTGATTCGAAACGCGCAAACAGCGCTAGCGCCACCGCCCCCAGTGTTGCGCTCGCGAGGATCGTGGTCGAGCCCCAACCGCGTACTGGACCCTCGCTGAGCGCATAAAGCACAAGGCTCAGGCCACCGCCGCCCAGCATGAAGCCGACCATGTCGAAGCGGCCACGCGGGTTCGCGCGGTGCTCGCGCAGGTTCATCGCGCAGAACACGAACACAATGATGCCGACCGGTACGTTGACGAAGAAGACCCAACGCCACGAAAGGTCCTGCGTAAGGAAGCCACCGAGCATCGGGGCGCTGGCCGGTCCCAAAGTGATGGGCAAGACCACCAGCCGCGTGATCCGTGCGCGCCGCGCGGGCGGGAAGGCGCGAAAAAGCATTGCAGTGCCAGTCGGCGTGAGCATGCCGCCACCAATACCCTGCAGGACACGCGCGACGATCAGCTCGCCGAGGCTTTGCGAACCGCCGCATAATGCGGATGCAAGCGTAAAGATGGCCAAGGCGGTCAGAAAGGTGCGCTTGGTACCGAAGCGATCACCGATCCAGCCAGATGCCGGGATCACGACCGCGAGGCTCAACACGTAGCCCACGACGGTCCATTGCACCATCGAGATCGAGGCGTGGAACGTTCGCCCGAGCGTCGGCAACGCCACGTTTACGATCTGAAGATCGACACCCGCCATCGCGATGGCCGTGGCGTAGGCGACCGCCGCGACGGTCGTCTGCGATACACCGCGGTCGGGGCTCAAGACTCCCAGTCGACCGCCCAGCCGAGCACAGGCTCGCAGCGACTGTCGGCTCCTGAGAGCGGGGCTAAAGACCGCACAAAGCGCTACTCTCGGCCGACGGCTTCTAAGGCTCTTGCAGCCGTCAAGTTCGTGCCACTGTCCGACTCACGGCCTGGGTGGGCCTGTGGGCCTCGCCCGTCTCGACGTCGAAGAAGTGGAGCCCGTCGACGTGTACTGCGAGGTCGACCTCGCCGCCAGCGGCGACGCCCGCGCGGCTGTCGATCTGTGCCGTGAACTCCGCCCGCTCCTCGTCCGCGAATAGCGTCTGCTCGTCCCGGTCGGTGTCGGCCGCGGCGTGGACTGCCTCTGCGCTTACGCGCGGCGCATCGACGTGGAAGAAAACAAGCGTCTCGGCGCCGAGCTCCTGGGTGATCTCGGGCCGGACGCGGACCCGCGGCAGGGCCGGATCGGCGGTCGAGGTGTGCTCGAAGTCGGTCGGGCGGATTCCCAGGAGGACACGGCCGCGTGGGAGGTCGTGGCCGGCAGGCGGCACGAGCTCGAAGCCGGCGAAGCGAATCCGCCCATCGTCGATCTGGGCCTCGACGAGGTTCATCGCCGGCGAGCCAATGAAGGCGGCGACGAAAAGATTCGCGGGCGCATTGAAGAGGTTCTGCGGCGTGTCGATCTGCTGGACGCGTCCGTCGCGGAGGACAACGACGCGCTGTCCTAAGGTCATTGCTTCGACCTGGTCGTGCGTCACGAAGACGGTCGTCACGCCGAGCTGCTCATGAAGCCGGCCGAGCGCGGCACGCATGAAGACGCGGAGCTTCGCGTCGAGGTTCGAAAGCGGCTCGTCCATCAGGAACGCGGCCGGCTCGCGCACCATCGCGCGGCCAATCGCGACACGCTGGCGTTGGCCCCCGGACAGCGCCGCGGGTTTGCGCTCCAGGAGCTGGTCGAGGCCGAGCGTCTGCGCCGCTTCGAGGACGCGGCGGCGGCGCTCCTCTTTGGCGACCTTGCGTAGGCGCAGGCCAAAGTCGAGGTTCTCCCGGACCGTCATGTGTGGGTAGAGCGCGTAGTTCTGGANNTTCTGGAAGACCATCGCGATGTCGCGTTCCTGCGGTCGCGTGTTTGTCACGTCGTCGCCGCCGACGAAGATCGATCCCTCGGTCGCCTCCTCGAGACCCGCGATCAGCCGCAGCAGCGTCGTCTTGCCGCAGCCGGACGGCCCGACGAAAACCATGAACTCGCCTTCCTCGATCTCGAGGTCGACGTGATCGACAGCGAGCACGCCGCCGTCGTAGACCTTCGTGATCCCTTGCAGGGAGATCCCGCCTCTGCTCACCACTTGACGACCTCCAACTTGTCGAAGATCTTCATGTCTCGTTGACCTCGCCGCGAGCCCGCCGGTCTGCCCTGCGGATCCCTGGATCGGCGGTGAGCCTGACGAGGCCCAGTAACGCCAGCGGCAGGCCGATCAGCGCGAGCGCCGGATCGGCGAGAAGCAGCACCGCAGCCGCGACGAACTCCGCTACCAGCAACGGGCTCGCCCAGAGCAGGTTGCGCACCGCGAGCGAGACTGACAGGTACCAGAGATCGGTCGGCGCCAAATCCGGCCGCCGTGCCCCGAGCACCAGGACGTAGCCCAAGCTGGCAAGTGAAAGCAGTAGGGCATCCACGCCGAGCCCCAGGCACACCCAATTGACTGGAGTGCCGCCGCGAGAAAAGAAGTGCACCTCTTCCAATGCGACTGCTACCGCCGCGCAGGGGATACCGGCAGATAGCGTCGTGTGGAGCAACGGTCGGGATCGCAGCACGGCGACTAACTCCCGCACCACGCGGTCCTCTCCGTCGGTGCGCCAACGATCGAGCGCCACGATCGCCGCCTGGAACGCCGCCGGCGCGGTAACGATCGGCAGGCAGGCAACGACCAACGCAAGGTTGAGCGCGAGGCAATTGAAGATCGCGCTCAGCACGGCCATCACTTGCAGCCTGGCGGCGCCCGGTGCTTTCGGCGCCTTTCGTGACGGTCTCGTTGCCGTCACCGGCGCGCCCGCATTCGCATACGGAAAGAGACTCATCAGCCCTTATCCCCTGTGCCTTGGATGGCGATCCCCGCGATGAAAGTCCGCTGGGCGAAGAAGAACAGGACGACGATCGGCAAGGTCGCCGCACACGCAGCCGCCATCACCCACGGCCAGTTGGTGGTGTAGGTCCCGAGGATCAAAGTCAGCCCAAGCGAAACCGGATACCACACCTGGTTGTCGATGTAGATGAGCGGGCCGAGGTAGTCGTTCCAGCAGTAGACGAATTGGAAAAGAATCACCGTCGCGAGCGCCGGTTTCGACATCGGCAGAATCACGCGGGTGAAAATCGTGAACTCATTCGCACCATCCACCCTCGCCGCGTCAGAGACCGACTGCGGGAGGGTCATGAAGAACTGACGGAGCAGGAAGGTGCTGAAGATCGAACTGCCAAGGAAGGTCGGGACGATGAGCGGCAGATACCAGCCCACCATGTCGAAGCGTTTGTACATCACGAAGAGAGGGATGAGAGTCGCGAAGAACGGGATCAGCAGCGTGCTCACCATCACCTTGAACAGGAAGTCCCGACCTCTCCAGCGAATGCGGGAGAAGCCGTAGGCAACAAGGCTGCTCGAGATGCACACCCCGACGATGGTGGTAGCGGCGTACATGAGCGTGTTCAGTACGAAGCGAGGGAACGTGACCGCCGAGATGAAATCCGGGTAGTTGCTCCAAACGAAGGGGTGCGGTATCCAGACGGGCGGAACGGCTAGCGCTTGGTGGTTGGTCTTCAGCGACGTCAATGCCATCCACAGCAGCGGAAAGCCGAGGACGACGCTGACGAGGATGAGCACGGCGTGCTTTCCCGCGCTCGCGCCGAGCTTGTGACGAGTCCTGCGGTTGATTGCCACGCTCATCCTTCACTCGCGTAGTAGACCCACCGCGACGAGGACCGGAACAGCAAAACCATGACGATCGCACTGATCACGAACAAGAAGAAGGCCATGGCCGAGGAGTAGCCAAGCTTGAGGAACTGAAAGGCCTGCTCGTAGAGGTACTGCACGTAGAACCACGTCGAGGTGCCGGGGCCGCCGATGTCCCCGCCCTCGATCACCTGCGCTTGCGTGAAGTAGGAGAAGCAGGCCACGAGCTGGAGGATCACGTTGAAGAGGATCACCGGACTAAGCATCGGGATCGTGATGTGGCGGAAGCGATGCCAGGCACCTGCCCCGTCGAGGGCGGCGACCTCGTACAGCTGCGCCGGAATGCTTTGGAGGCCCGCGAGGTAGATGACCATCGGCTGGCCAACGCCCCAGAGGCCGAGCAGGATCAAGGATGGTTTAGACCAGGCGATGGAGAAGAACCAGCCAGGTCCTTGTATATGTACGTCGTTCAGCAGGTCGTTGACGATCCCGGTCGCCGGGTTGAAAATCCAGACGAAGATCAAGCAGGACGCGACGAGCGGCACGATCGAGGGGATGTAAAAGATCGTGCGGTAGATCCCCCTCCCCCTCACGTTCTGGTTGAGCAGGAGCGCTAGGCCGAGTGCAGCCGCGGTCGAGAGCGGCAACTCGAACACCGTGTAGAAAAGGGTGTTGAAAAGCGACGTACCAAAGAGCGGATCGTGGAACAAAGCCGTGTAGTTGGCAAACCCAACCCACTTCGGCGACTGGACGCCGTTGAAGTTGGTGAAGCTGTAGTAGATGGTGGCGAAGAACGGGTAGGCAAAGAAGGCCAGGAACCCGATCAGCCACGGGCTCACGAAGAGCAGGCCGTTCCTTGTACGCCGCTGGATGCGAGGGCGATTCGGCCCTTTGCGCATTTTCGCCGTCTGCGGCGCCGCTTTCGTAGTTACAGGTATCGACACGCGGAAAACTCTCCCTTGCACATCGCAGAGGGGGCAGGGCTCCTGGCCCCGCCCCCTCCGCGAACAGCAACGAGGGGATCGCCTAACTTACCGCTTAGCTGTTCCCCTGCTGGTCGATGTACTGGAGTGCCGCCAGGGGCGTCTGTAGCCCTTGCAGCACGTTGGCCGTCGCCGTGTTCTCCGCGGTGAACAGCTGCGACTGGTTCGGCGTCAACTCCGGGGCTACCGTGCCCTTATCCGTCATTTGCGGAATGAACCCCTTGAGCCACGGGTTAGACGAGATCCACGCCTTGTAGACCGGCTGCTTCGTGACGGACGGTCCGCCGGGGATCCATCCACCCGCCGTATCGATCTTCGCGGCGAACGCTGCGTTCTTGTAACCCGACAGCCAGGCGATGAACTCGGCTGCCTGCGCCGGATGCTTGGAACCCTTCGGGATGATGACGAAGTTGCCCTGGCCGATCGTGCTGGGGATCCCCGGGAAGGGCTCGACTCCGAAGTTGCCCTCGAGTGACGTGTCGGTGGCCGGGACCTCTTGTTGTCCCTCCCACGGACCCGACAGTACGAAGCCAGCCTTGCCATTCGAGAAGATGTCCCCGGCGCCACCGGCGACCTGGCCCTCGGCCGTCTGGAGAGCCTGCACCTGCGAGTACGAATAGTTGGCGTAACTATTGATGAAGTCCATCTCCTTGATCCCGCCCGGGCAAGCCGAGGCGTTCGCATAGTCGTACTTGCCGTTCTTGATGCAGTTGGTGTCGCCGAAGAACGTCGTATAGAACTGGAAACCGTTCTCGTTCACGTCCGGATAGAAGCCGATCTGTGAGACCTGGCCGTTACTGGTGATCCACATCTTGGCCTGGTCGGCGTAGAGCTCCGCCAAGGTCGTCGGCGGGGATGTGATGCCGTACTGCGCAAGCAGCGTCTTGTTGTAGTAGAGCGCCCACGAGTTAAGGCTCATAGGTGCGGCGTACAACTGCCCCTTGTAGCTGCCGCCCTGGACCGCAACCGGATACAGATACTTCTTAAAGCCGGCGAGCGGGCCCGTGAGATACTTGTTAAAGCTGTCCAGATCGCCATCAGCGGCGAACGAGCCGATCTCGGGCCACCACTCGGTGAACGCGTCGGGTGGATCTCCCGCAGCGATCGACGACAGCAGCTTTGCCGTGCTCGTCGTGGCCACGCTCGGGATGTTGGTCTCGGTGACCTGGATGCCGGGATGCGTCTTGTTGAACTGCTTTACCAGCTCGTCGACCGGGCCCAACGACGCTCCGGACCACATCGTCCACCACGTGAGGTGGACGACGCTCGCCTTGTGAGCCGTGGCGGCCGTCGTCTGGGTCGCAGCGGTCGCCGCGAGCCCGCCCACCAGCGCCAGCGCGACCGCTCCGATGGTAAGTCTTGACCTCAGGCCTCTCCTTGCGGAGCCTGATGCCCGCCTAACAATACTCATAATACCTCTCTCTCTCCCTGTACGGTGTGAATATATACCCTTGTGTACAGTGTAAATGTGTACTGCCTGTCGCTTATCTTGCGTCAGTCTCGATTTGTCGGTAGTTAGTAGCCGGAGTAGTCATTAGTCGGAAGTGTTTAGGCGCGTCGTGTCTGCCCGATCGATAGTCGGGCCGGCGTTTGGCGACGATTTGGCATGTGCGCCGGGCGGGCCTTCCGGAGGAGGTCCGGCGCTCTCGCGGATGATCAGCTGAGCCTGCGGAGGCTCCAACCCGGGGATCGTCCTGTTCGAGTTCGAGAGCTCGAGCAGCTTGGCGAAGCAGACTTTGCCGAGCGCCTTGAAGTCCTGGCGCACCGTCGTGAGGGGCGGCGAGAAGAATCGCGCGTAGGGAATGTCGTCGAAGCCGATGATGCTGACATCTGCGGGCACGCCCCGGCCCGCTTCGCGCATCGCTCCCATGGCGCCCAGTGCGATGTCGTCATTCCCGCACAAGACCGCGGTGACGCTCGGATCCTTGGCGAGCTGCAAACCCGCTTCGTAGCCCCAGTCCGAGGTCCAACCGCCAAGCACCGCTTTAGGGGCCTTTATGCCGGCCTCCTTGAGCGCCGCGAGCCAGCCCTCCAGGCGCGGCGGCGGTGCGCTGAACCAGCTCGGTATCGCAAGGTGATGCACGGTCTTGTGACCGAGCGCGAGGAGGTACTCGGTCGCCTCCTTCGCGGCCGCGAACTCGTCGATCCAGGCCGACGGTCGGATCGGGACCGTGCCGGCGGCCGGTGCCTGGATCATCGCCACCGTGGGTACCTCCGGCGGCACACACTCGAGGGCCAGCGCGCCCGCCGTGTCGAAGGCGATCACGATCAGCGCGCCTGCGGGCTCGATGGCGGCCTCGACTGCGTCGCGCATGTCTGCCGGGCTGAGCGCGTCGACCGCGCGGAATCCCATCCCGAATCCCACCTCGCGCGTCGCCTCCTCGACCCCCTCCAAGGCTGCGGCGAAGCCGTACCGGCTCGTGTTGGAGGCCAAGACGGTGACCGACTGGACCGGCCCACCAGCGAGCGCACGCGCCGCCCGGTTAGGTCGGAAGCCAAGCTGGGCGATTGTTGCGAGCACGGCCTCGCGGGTGGGGCCGCTCACGTTGGGGCTCTCGTTGATCACGCGCGAGACCGTCTGGTGCGAGACGCCAGCAGCGCGGGCGACGTCCCGTATGCTGGCCGCAGGTGACCGGTCACAATTGTTGCCCCTCATTCGTCCCTGACCGCCCATGCGGGCTATAGTGACCGCTAACATTCTGGCTGTCAAGGGGCTACCGATCAGCCAGTTCGGCTGCGGAGAGGAGGGAAGCGATAGTTTCGGCGAGAACGCTGGGCGGGTCCGTGGTGTGCTGGTCTGACGCCGCACTGGATCTGCAGGTCGACGTGGACGACGGCGGCGTGGCGCGTCTCTCCTTTCTCGCGCCCTCCGCTGCTGGCCAGCGACGCGGAGCGAAGGCCCCGGCGGAGCCACCGGCCGCAGACGCGGCGCGCCCCAGTGTGCCCGGCCTGCCGTTGTTCGATGTGCTGGTCGCCGGGAGCGGTCGGCAGTGGGCTGGTCGGCGCTACTCGGAGTCGGTGGTGGGCAACAGGATGCGCTACGTCAGCCACGATCTGCAGGAGGAGGGACCGTGGAGCCTGTTGCAGATCGCTTTACAAGACCCGGTTACGGGACTTGCGGCGATCGTCAGCTACCGCCGCCTCACTGACGTCGGCGTGCTGCGCAGCTCGGTGACTTTGCAGAACGCCGGAGACTCCCCGGTCACGATCGAGTCCGTGTCTTCGTTCCTCGGGAGCGGCCTCGCAGGACCAGGAGGGGATCTCCGGGACGTCGACATACTCTGGGCTGAGAACGACTGGCAGGCCGAGGCGCGCTGGCAGGTGCGGGGCTTTCGCGAAGCGCTCCCCGAGCTGAGCAGCCACGCTCAAGACGGGAGGTCACGGGGACTCCTTGCCCTCACCAGCACCGGTACCTGGTGCTCCGGCACCTACCTACCAATGGGTGCCGCCGTCAACCGCCAGACCGGGCACACCCTGCTGTGGCAAATCGAGCACAACGGAGCCTGGCACTGGCAGGTAGGCGAGCATTTCGGCGCGCCGCCGACAACCTCGTATGTGTCATTGCTCGGCCCCACAGACATCGAGCACCATTGGCGGATGACCCTGTCGCCGGGCGAATCCTTCGAGACCGTTCCTGTCGCGCTGGCGATCAGCAACGACGGCCTCGAGGATGCTGCGGGAAAGCTGACGCAATATCGCCGCGTCATGCGCCGCCGGCACGACGACCACCGCCGCCTTCCCGTCATCTTCAACGACTACATGAACACGTTGAATGCGGATCCCACGACCGAGCGGCTAGTCCCGCTCATTCGAGCGGCCGCTCGCGCCGGCGCGGAGTACTTCTGCATCGACGCTGGCTGGTACGCGGAGCCGGGTGAGGCGTGGTGGGACGCAGTCGGCGAGTGGGTGCCGTCGAAGGCGCGGTTCCCCGACGGCTTTCCTCAGGTGATTGACCGGATCAGGGCCGAGGGCATGGTGCCCGGCATATGGATCGAGCCGGAGGTCGTCGGCGTCCGAAGCCCGGTCGCCGAGTTGCTGCCGAGCGAGGCGTTCTTCACGAGGAACGGCGAACGCGTCGTCGAGCAGGACCGCTACCACCTCGACCTCCGTCATCCGGCGGCAAAGGATCATCTCGACCGAACCGTCGACTTCCTCGTGGGCGAACTCGGGATTGGCTATCTCAAGATGGACTACAACATCAACGTCGCGCCCGGAACGGACATCGGGGGCCTTGCTGCGGGCGTCGGCATGCTCGAGCACAACCGCGCGTTCCTCGCCTGGATCGATAGCGTCCTCGACCGCTACCCCGATCTCACCGTGGAAAGCTGCGCCTCGGGCGGGATGCGGATTGATTACGCCTCGCTGTCGCGCTTCCAGCTCCAGTCGACGAGCGACCAGGAGGACCCTTTGCGCTCCCCGCCGATCGCGGCAGCGTCACCACTCGCGATCCCGCCGGAGCAGGCTGGCGTGTGGGCTCCTGCCCAGCCGATGATGAGCGACGACCTCATAGCGTTCACCCTCTGTAGCGCAATGCTCGGCCGTGTCCACCTTTCCGGTCATCTCGACCTCATGACGAGCTCGCAGCAGAAACTCGTCGCCCAAGCGATCACGGTCTATAAGCAAATTAGGGCTGACCTCGCCGACGCGCTTCCCTTCTGGCCGCTTGGATTGCCGGGATGGACCGACCCCTGGCTCGCCCTCGGCATGCGCGGTCGTAGCGCCACTTATGTCCTGGTGTGGCGAAGGGAGGGCGGCGCGACAAGGCAGGTCGGGAGCGAGGTCTGGTTGCCGCTGGCGCCGAGCCACACCGAAGCGCACCCGCGCCTGCTGTACCCGCAGGACGGTGCTCTCCTCGACTGGAACACGACCAACGGCGAGCTATGCGTCTCGCTGCCGCGTTGTCCTTCCGCTTGCTTGATCGCGTTCGACACCGCGCTGCCGGCGCGCCCACGCACCGAGGCAGTGACCACAGGCGGCGAAGTTTGGGGGTCTCGTCGGGTTCGTTAGATCGGCTCGGAGCCCAGCGGTGCTGATCCCCGCGTAGACGTTCTTACCACGCCCGGCGGAGCGAGATTGGTCGATACTACGATCTCGCGAGCATCTGCCCGGGTGCCCAAATTGGTAAAGGGAGCGGTCTCAAGAACCGCCGCTCGCAAGAGCTTGTGGGTTCGAGTCCCACCCCGGGTATTCGCTCGTTTGCGGTTTCGTCAACGATTGCCTGCTAAGAGGGCATTTCACTTGGCGTCTCACTCGCCGTAGGCGGACGCGGTAGCCGTTCACGATGGAATCTCGGTCGAGCTCGCGCGGCGCTCCCGACCAGAGCGGAGAGGCTGAGAGAGCGAGAGGCCCAACACCTCAGTTGTACGCTGCGCGGGACAACCTCTCCAAGACCACGGCTCTCGGGTCCAGGTGGCCAGTCAAGGACTACCTCCCATACGACCGGTCAGTCGTTCTGGGTTCAAGCCGCGCGAGGATCTGCTGGTCGCGCTTAAGGTCGAACGGGTCGGGGAGTTGGCTGAGCACCTCGCGGATGAAGTCCTCCGAGTATCCCGCACGGCGAAAGACGCGCGCGGCTTCCTCGTGAGTGCGGGGCGCCGAATCGGAGGGCACACGATGAGCATACGCTCACGATCCCAGCCTGGAGGTATCGCGATCACGTTAGTCCGGCCGGCGGAGTTGCGGCCAGCCATCGCCTTGGCGACGCCCCGATCGTGCCGGCAGGCGATCGGATTGCCACGTCTGCACTCGCCCTGCGCGAACGGGCGTCGACTGCCGCGATACTCGCGGAATCACCAAAGCAGGACGCATCCGAGTCCGCGCACGCAGTCCCGAGCGCCACAGCAGGTACGTCCGTCGGCGGCTCCGGCATGCACTGTTTTGTGGGCGGCTTTTCCGTCGCCGGGTCGGCAGACGAAGACTACGTACTGGTCGGTCGGCCCGTGGCGGACCGCCTTCGACGCGCCGCGGCCACGAACATGCGGGCCAGGGCCGGGGCCGTGGATGGCCGCTCGAGGGGGTCGGAGGCTAATGCGTGGCGGAGGACGTCCGCCACGTCCGCCGGGACAGACTCGGCGAGCTCATCCGGACCGGCGGGCCGGCCGACAAGGCATGCCGCCAGCAGCGCGCCGAACGAGTAGACGTCGGACGCTTCAGTCGGGTTGCGCGTTGCTTCGGGAGCCCTGAATGAGTTCGCCCCGGATGCGCCCACTATCCCCAGCGCAGCAGTGGCCGCGAGACCGAAGCCCACTACGGTCACCTCGCGTCCGGCGCCGATGATGACTGCTGAGGTGTCGAGGTTCCCGTGGATCAGCCCAGCGTTGTGGAGGTGCGCCAGCGCCCCGGCGAGCGACGAGCCCAGGCGAGCGCACTGGTCCAGTTGCTGGGCTCCCTCAGTTGCGAGTAACTCCTCCAATGAACGCCCCTGCACGAAGCTCCTCGCGAGAAAGCAGCAGCCATCGATTTCGCCTGCTTCGAGTACCTGCACGAGATGGCGGTGGTGCAATCCCTGGGCGAGATGCGATTCGCGCTGGAAGGACGCCTCAAAGGAGGCGTCTCGCGAGAGCTGCTCACTCAGCATGGTCACCGCGATTGCCTCGCCGCCAGTCCCTCTTGCGCGGAAGGTTCGCTTCCACGAGCCCGCTCCGAGCGCCTCCTCGAGGGTGAAGGTGCCCGCCCGCCCGCCCGAGCCGCGGAGAGCAAAGCTGCTCACCTCTCGGTCATCGGCCGGAGCGGGGGTTTTTGGGTCAGGCGCACGTTGGGCAAGACCGAACACCGCTATGCCTGTGCTCGCCAGCCATGACGGTCCCCACGCGCGCGTAGCCGCATCCATGAGTTCTGCGGAGAGTTGCTCGGCGCTCGGAATCCGATCCTGCTGCCGGGCCGCGAGCGTTCGCATAACGACGTCGGCAATCGGCACGGGAACCTCCGGCGCTATGTCACGCAGCTCGGCAGGCGGGCTCTCGACGCGCCTCATTGCCAGTTCGAGCGCGTTGCGGGCTTGGGCGAATGGCAAGCGCCCGGCCAGCAACTCGAAGAGCACCACGCCGGTGGAGTAGACGTCGGTGGCAGGCCCCACTTCCTCGCCGATCACCTGCTCGGGAGCCATGTACGCCGGCGTCCCGACCACCTCGCCCGCGCGCGTCAGCGCAGTTACGCCGGCGTTCGCGACGGCCGTTTTCGCGAGTCCGAAATCAGTTAGCTTCAGCGTCCCAGTCTCGCTGAAAAGCAGGTTGTGTGGCTTGACATCGCGATGGAGCACCCCGCACGCATGGGCCCCCTGAAGGCCGCTGGCTGCCGCCAACGTGACGGCACAAGCCTCAGGCATCGTCATGCCCGAGATGAATCGCTCCCATAGGCTGCCGCCCGCGAGCTTTTCCATCACCACGAGGCACAGCCCCTCGCTGGCGACGTAATCATGTATACGCACTATGTGCTGATGGTCAAAGCTCGCCAGCAGCTGTGCCTCGCGCAGGAAACGCTTGCGCGCGACGGGGTCGGAGGCGAAGGCTGGCGGAAGCTGCTTGATGGCCACCTCGCGGCCAAGGTCGCGGTGGCGCGCAGAGACGACGACCGCCCAGCCGCCACGACCGAGCTCGACGCCTATCTCATAGCCTGGGAGGGCTGCGACCATCCGCTCGCGGTCTCGCCTCATCGGCTTGACGCGTGCACGTTGAATGCTGCGGAGCCCCGTAGCGACAGGCTTCGTAGTGGTATGGCACGGCTCATCCTGGCGGGCGCGTCGTGGGCCTCGAGCACGTTAGCTGCGGTGGCCCAGAGGACCGTCTTGAGCTGGAACGGACGCAGGCCTGAATGCTTGGAGAGGATGAGCGCCGCGATGCCGGCGATGTGGGGTGCAGCGAAGGAGTTTCCAGTGCTGCGAATCATGCTGGCGTCGCGCCATGGCACCTCGAGATCGATGCCGCGCGCGAGGAACTCCGTCGGTGGATCGGGATTGAAGTGGAAGCGAAAGGGGTCGCTGCTGAGGTTGCAGGCGACGCTTGTTACCGACGCATAGAGAGAGGGGAAGCTGGTGCGTTGGACGTTGTTTGCCGCCGTGGTCACGAAACACCCGCGGAAGTAGGCGGCATCACAGATCTCGTAGAACGGAAGTGCCCAGTCTCGCCTGCTCGTCCCCAGCGATACGTTGATGACGTCAAAGTCCCGCTGGGCAGCCCACGCCAGGCCACGCAGGAAGCAGGCCGCGGTCCCTGATCTTTGGCCGATGACCTTCACGCTGGTGATCGTGGCCTGTGGCGCGATCGCATGAACGATCCCCGCACAGGCCGTGCCATGACCGAAGTCGTCTTCGTGCGCGCCCTCGATCTCGCGCACCGAGCCGTCTTTCTCGACCACAATCTCAACTCCGCCGTCGTGGTCGACGGTGCCGTGCAGGGCGGGGTGGTCGCACTCGACACCGCTGTCGAGTATCGCGACGCGGACGCCGGCCCCCGAGGACCCTCCCCAAGCCCATTCCGGTGAAAGGTCTTCGAGTGTCGTGCTGTCTTTGATGCGCAGCAGCGCAGACGAGCGCGCCCAGGCTGGCGCGCCGGGGATCTCAGCCATGCCGCACGAGCGCCATGATGAACGGCGCGAGGCGCGTGTAGCGCGACGGATCGGCGGCGGCAAGGGCCGTCAGCTCGGCGGCGAGCTCGTCGGCGCCTGGTGGGTGGGCTTGCCCTGCTCGTTGCGAGAGCGCTACCGCCGCCACGTTCGCGAGCACCGTGATGATCTCGATGTCCTCCAGCGTGAACGAGGACCCGTCCTGCTTGCCAGCCACCAGCAGCACACCAACCGGTCCCTCGTCCTGCTCGCAAGCGACGCAGAGGACGCTGTCCGGCGCCTGCTCGAGCGTCGCGAGAAGGCCCTCCCGCAGTCGCAGATCCTGCGTGCTGCCGGAGAGCGCTATCGGCTGGCCGGAGGCGAGCACGAAACCCTCGACACCGGCGCTCGACGAGAGCCGCGTACCCCGCATCCGCTCGGCCTCATCGCCGCTGGCAGCGGCAACGTGGACGTAGCCGTGCTCGTCCGCCGCAAGCAGCCACGCATCGCGACCTGCCGTTGACTCGAGAGCCGCTCGGGTCAGCGCGTCAAACAGGGGGTCCGGGGTCGTCACAGGGTCAAGCTCGCCGTGCTGGGCTCGCGCGTCGAGGAGGGCGTCAGCGAGAGGCGCGAAAGCGCTCGGGCGTCCCCTGAGATGTCGGGCGCGAATTCGCCCTCGGCGAGGTAAGTTGCCGCGAGCGCCGCGAGGGCCGGGTCGTCGACGACCCAGATCGAGGTTGGTATCACGGCACGCAGGAGGCGAGTTCGCCTGCTGCCGAGCAGGGCGCTCAAGCCGAGGACGTCACCCGGGTCGAGCTGGCTGGCCGTGTCCTCCTCGTCAGACCCCCCGTTGGCCAGGATCAGCTCGCCGCGGCCGGAGCGCAGCACGGCAAGCGTTCCTTGCTCAGCCTCGAACGTGGCTCCGGCCAGGACCTCGATCGTCTCGGCGCCGGCCGCTAGGCGTACCAACTCCTCCTCGGGCAGCGATGCGAGCGGCGCAAGGCGGCGCAACGCAGTGAGCAATTCCGGCGCTACCGCCGCCGCACTCGGGGGACCTGTCTCCTGCTCGGTCCAAAGGTCGGCGTAGGTCCCTCCGGCGGCGAGCAGCGTGGCGTGCGTGCCGCTTTCGACGAGTCGGCCGCCGGACACGACGAAGATCGAGTCGTAGTCGACAACCGAGCGCAGTCGGTGCGTGACGGCGATCGTCGTTCGCCCTTCGCTAGCCGCGCGCAGCGTGTTCATGATGCGCCGCTCGGTGCGCGAGTCCAGGGCGCTTGTCGCCTCGTCCAAAAGCAGGACCTGCGGATCGCGCAGCAGTGCGCGGGCGATCGCCACGCGCTGGCGCTCGCCGCCGGAGAGTCGTCCGCCGCGCTCCCCGACCGGCGTGTCATAACCCTGCGGCAGCGAGGCGACCAGTTCGTCGAGCTCGGCTCCGCGCGCGGCCGCCTCGACATCTTCTCCACTGGCCTGTGGGCGCGCGAGGGCGATGTTCTCGCGGATGCTGCCCGAGAACAGAAACGTGTCTTGGAACACGACCCCGACGCGCTCGCGTAGCGAAGCAACCGTGGCGTCGCGCAGGTCGCGGCCATCGAACAAAACTGCACCCTCGTCAGGATCCAGAAAGCGAAGCAGAAGGCGCAAGATCGTCGACTTGCCCGAGCCGCTCGTTCCGACGAATGCGACACGTGTGCCAGCGCGGATAACAGCGTCAACGCCTTCGAGCACCGGTCGGTCGGACGTGTAGCTGAAGCTGATATCGGCTAGCCGGATCTCCTCAGCCAGTGGCTGTAGTGGCTCTGCGCCCGCACGGTCGACCACGGTCGGCTGCGAATCCATCACCTCGTTGATGCGCGCGAGGGCGCCGGTAGCCGACTGGAACAGCTGGCCGATGTTTGAAAGCGCCATGACCGGGCTGATCACCTGATCCATGACCGAGAGGAAAGCAACCAGTGCTCCGACCGTGAGATGGTGATGAAGCACGAGCCATGCGCCGACGCCCAAAATGACGATCCGCAGCACCATGACGATCGTGTTTACGGTCAGACTGAAGAGCCCTGTGAAGAGCTGCAGGCTCACCTGACGGCGCAGGAGCCGATCACACGCGGCTGCGAAACGCGTGATCTCGCGCCGCGCGAGACTGAACGCCTGCACCACCTGCTGTGCTGCGTAATTCTCACCGCTTATTCCCAGGACGCCCGCCACCTGCTCTTGCACCGCGATGCTGCGACGCTGGGTCTCGGCGCTCATCAGCCGGTAGATGAGGCCCACGATCGGCGCCGCCACAAGAGTGATCGCTGCCAGCACGGGGTTAAGCACGATTAGCACGATGGCGAAGCCGGCGAGCGTCAGGACCTGCGAGATGCCTTCGCGGAGGGTTTGCGTGAGACCGCTTTCAAGCAGCGAAACGTCTGAGAAGAATCGCGCGAGAACATCTCCCTGGCCGTGCTGATCGAACCAATCGAGCGAGAGACCCTGTAAGCGGGTGAACATGTCCAGCCGAAGCTGGCGCACGAGCAGCGAGCTGGTCTTCGCCGCGAGCAGACTGCGGCGCACGCCCGCGACAACGGAGACGAGGAAGGCAAAACCGAGGATCGCGAGCAGTCCGACCGCTGCCGAGAAGCGGCCCTCAGGCAACGTCTTGTCAAGCAGCTGGCGCAGGATGAAGGGGAACGTCAGTCCGAACGCCAGCGCCAGCAGCATGTAGACGAACATCTCAGCCTCACGCCAGCGGTACGGACGCAGGTAGCGGGCGGACAAGCGCACGAAGTCCAACGCGCGGACGCGTTGGCGCTTGGTCAACGATCTCCGCCAGGCTTCCTCGAGCTGACTCAGCGGCGCGCCGTAGACCTCAATCGACGCGGCGTCGACGCTGGCAGGCGTGGCCAGCTTGAGCATCCGAAGAAAGGCGCCCTCGTCGAGTTGCGCGATCAGCCAGCGCACGAACGAACGCGCCATCTGTGGCCGGAGGTCCGGTGGCGCGCTCGCGATCGACTGCACATCCGCAAGGCCGATCGCCATGCCGAGATCGGGGGTGCCGGCGGCGTGCAGACCGTAGCCCTCGAGCAGAGGCGCGAGGTCGGCTGCGGCAGGTAGGCCCGCCCCCAACACGAGGGCTAGCGCGCGATGTGGGTCTTCCGGCGGCGACTCAGCGGTGATGACCATCCAGATCCGAGCGCGAGTGGCGTCCACGAGCGTTCCCTCGGTCACGAGCTCTCCAGGATGCGCCGGATCTTCGAACGGATCGACGAGATTGATTTGCGGTCTCTGCGCTTTCGCGCCGCCGTCGAGTCCGTCGAGCCGACGACATGCGCGAACCGCCGCTGCGTGGATCGCTCGAGCCGATCGCTCGGCGCTGCTCCCCGGCCGAAAGCGCACCTCCACCGCGTCGCCGGCGATCGCTTCCAAATGCTGACCCAGGACGCCTCCCGAGGCGAGCACGCTCAGCTCGGTCGTGCCAAGCGTGACCGTATCGCCGATACGCAGGGCGGTCTCCCCGTGCACCGGCGTACCGTTGACGAATGTCCCGTTTCTGCTGCCGAGGTCGCGGACAACGAGACCTGCATCGCTGAGGCTGAGGTGGAGATGTCGGCGGGACGCGCCGGCATCGCTGACTACGAGCCCGTCGCAGGCGCGACCGACGTCGAGTGACTCGCGCAGTACGACCTGTCGCCGTGGCTCGCCAGGCTCGGAGATCTCGAGGATCAGGCTGTGACTGGTCATCGCCGTCGGTCAGCTGTAGCCGCGGCTGATCTTCTGGCCAGGTTTGGCGACCGGCGTTCCGCGCGGCGACACCGCAAACCACTGGCCAAAGAAGCCTTCCCCGTTCATATCTCCGCGTCGAGTATCTGCGCTCGAGGTGTACAAGGGGTGGCCGTTGTAGACCAACTGCCGGGCGCCGCTTCCCCGCGCGATCGTGGTGAGCAGTGCTGCCCGAACTCCTTCGCCGGCGGTGACCTTCCCCGATACGATCGCCGGCGGCCAGACCCGCGTGCATGCGGCGACGCAGACGCTCTTGTCCCGCTTGTCGCTGTCAAAGAGATAGAGCGTGAGGCCAGTTCGGTTCACGATAATCTCGCCCAACTTCGAGTTGGCGGTCTGCACCGTCGCCGGCGCCGTCGCCCGGTGTGGAGTGCCTTTCGTCTTCGCGATCACGACGGCGATGACGATGCCGACCGCGACGAGCGCCGTCAGGGCGACAGCCAGCCGTCGTCCGCTAACCATCTCCCACCCGCGATACGCGGGTCAGCGCAGGCGTCCGCCCGCCGCTGACGCGAACGCCCATACCACCGCGACTGGCCGCATCGCGCCATTCGATTGCCCCTGAGTCTCCAAGCGTGCTTGATGCCAGCGCGCTTGCGATCGCTGTGTGCCGATTCGCGCTCGTGCTCGAGGTCAATGGCAGAACCAGTTGGGAGCATCGGCCGCCTCGACTTCCAGGGACGCGGTGTAGACGACCTCCTTCGGGGCCTGTGCGGCGGCCAAATGGGCTGTCGCCAAGGGGTTGGATTTGACCTTCACGCTAGAGGTGACGTTCGCCACGGAGGCCGCGGGCCTGAGCGCACCGCAGAGCGCCGGCGCGGTTGCCTCTTCGGGCACCTTCGAGCTCAGCTCGCTCGTGCCAAGCACCCCGTCGTAAATACCGCTGCCGTCGTAGTTAATGCCGTGCACTACGACGACGGCGTCCTTCTCACGTATATACGCGGCGACCTGGGCTGGGAGTGTGAAGGTGCGGCGATAGCGAATGTCTCCCGTCGACGGATAGCGAGAGAACGCCAGGACGCTCGCGGGACTCGTGTCGCCAGAGGTCGTAAGCGAGGCGACCGGCGGGCCATAGAATTCCTCGCCGTTCGTTGTGCTGATCGTCAGGTGGCCGTTGTGCAAGCGGGCGGCAGAGGCGTTCGGGCACTGGCCCAACCCCCCCGCGTGGATGTGCATGAGATGCGGCGCGCCGTTAAGCAGGCCGTTCGCATCGACGGACACCGTCGCAACGTCTCCGACGAGGACCACGGTTGCACTGCCGTAGCCGGTCACGTGATTGGTCGGGACCGCACCCAGTTTCGCCGGGAATGTCTTGCTCTTAGGCGGCGGCGTCACGGCCGGGGTCCGTTGCGGAGGCGAAGAGGACTTTGAGAACACAAGAGCGCCCGCGACAAACGCGACCGCGACGAGCCCGACGGCGGCCGCCGCGCCCAGCCACCGGCGACGCCGCGCAGGGTCGCCAGCGCTAGCACCGCCCGTGGTCGGAGGCGAACCGTCAGGATCTGCCGGCGGCTGGCTGCCGCCGCCACCGCGGCGTCCTTGTCCTTCCTGCCCGCTATCGGCGGGCACGTCGAGACGATCGAGTCGGACAGCGCCGTGGCCCGGCGATTGCGGGACCGACACGGTGCGGGTCGCCGAGGAGATCGACCCCGAATCCACCGGCTGTGCGTCGTGCTCGCCCAGCGCCGCGGCGCAGGCGTCGATCAGCTCCGCACATGTCTGAAACCGCTCCGCTGGGTCCTTGCACATGGCCCCCGCGATCGCGTGATCGATACCGGGCGTTAGGTCTGACCTGATCGTGCTCGGCGGCACGACACCGTCGCGCATGTGCGCCCAGAGAATTGCCGCGTCGGATTCCCGATCAAAAGGCACTTGACCGGTGATGCACTGATAGAAGACACAGCCGAGCGCGTAGATGTCCGTCTGAGCACTCACCTCGCGTCCTTCGATCTGCTCGGGCGCCATGTAGTCGATCGTGCCGACCATGGCGCCGGTACCGGTCAGGCCGCTGACCGAAGAGGAATGCTTCGTGATGCCGAAGTCACTGAGGAACACCTGCTCGACACCCGTCTCCTCGGGGCGCTCGATGAGGATGTTCGCCGGCTTGACATCTCGGTGTACCAACCCGCGCGCATGGGCGGCGTCGAGTGCGCCCGCGATTGGCGCGAGCAAGGCGACTGCACGCTCGGGGTCCAGCGGACCGGACCGCTTGATCAGCGCCTTGAGATCTCCTCCGGCGATATAGCGCATAACGATGTAGAGCGAATCGCCGTGAATCCCGCTGTCATAGATCGGGATGACATTGGGGTGATCGATACCGGCCGCCATCTTGGCCTCTCGCAGAAAGCGCTCGCGAAAGGCGTCGGTCGAACTGAGATCTGGCGCTAGGACCTTCAACGCGACGGGCGTCCCCAGCCGCACGTGCTGGGCGCGGTACACGACGCTCATCCCTCCCCGACCGATGACTGACTCGATCAGATAACTGCCAAGCTGACTACCTACGCTCAGGCTATCCGCCATACACGATCCATTTCGCGCGCGCTGCTCCCGGCAGCTGATTCATCTCGCCGTCATGCAGCGCAGCTGGTGAGCCGGGGGGGATTAGATCCACCGACCAGGGTCAGCCACGTAGAGCCTGCGCTGTTGACTGAGTGTCTGGGGGGTCGGGTATCGTCCCAGCCCCGATCGTGGAACGGTTTGCGGCCGTGGCAGCTGCCTGGACCATCACCCCGGGATCGAGACCGAGGCCAAATCCGAAGCTCTCGACCTCGGGGACCTCCTTGCTCTGAGAGGCCGCGGCGAAGATGCGGTCCAGGAGCTTCCGCTCGCCGTCGGAGAGTGTCGAGCGGAACGACGCGAGCTTCTCTCCGAGTGCTTGGGCTTCATTCATCGCTGTCGCCTTTCTCGCGAGCTGTACACCGAACCTGGATCAGCCTCGTATCGCCTGTGCAGTCGACGGCTCGGGGATGGGCGGCGTGGCCTGCTGCGTCTGGGCAGCCTCTGTCGCGCTGGTTGCGGCGCTGACCACCGAGGCGGGCAGGACGAGACCAAATCCAAAGCTCTCGACCTCTGGCACCTCGTTGCTCTGGTGGGCCGCGGCGAGAATGCGGTCCAGCAGTCCCCGCTCATCGTCGGACAACGTCGAGCGGAACGACGCGAGCTTCTCCCCGAGTTCTTGGGCTTCATGCATCGCTGTCACCTCTCTCACGAGTTAGAAACGGATCCCAATGCCGATGCTGGGCGAAGTTCCGGTACCTGAGCTCTGGTTCACGCCGGGGAACAGGGTGTTACCCTCGGTGGTCGCAGCCGTAGTGACGGGCGGCGTCACCGTGAAAACGACCGATCCGCTGCTGCCGACGACGGCGGTGTTGGATGGCGGATCGTCGTAAGCCGATACCTCAGGCTCGCCGCCAGCTTGAAGCAGCAATTCCTTCAGCAGTACCTGCTCATCGCTTGGTAGCTCGTCGTAGAGCGCCTGCAGCTTTCCGCTGAGGCTGTCGCCTTGCTCCTGTCCGACCGTCGTCATGGCTCTCCTCGCTTTCGGCTAGACATCTGAATAGGGCCCGGCTGTGATCATCGACACCGCACCGAGCAAGTACGCCGGCTGCACTCCCACAACCCGACCCGACCCGACCCGACCCGACGGGCTCGCTGGCAAGGCAGGGACAAGCGAGCCAGGGAACACGTCACCGGGCAGGACAGCTCGTATGGGGCAGCCTCTGGCTAGCAGGCGGTGAGTTTAGGAGAGCCGCGGTGGCCGCGCTACTAGGGAAAACCCTAGTTGTTTTCTCCCGCGGAAGCAGCGGTTTCGGCTAGGCTGGGCCCGTGCTATTTGGACGCGACGCGGAATGCGGGCGTCTCGACGCGTTGCTTGATCGCGCGCGTGCCGGGAAGAGCGGCTTGCTGCTGTTGAGTGGAGGCCCGGGTGTCGGCAAAAGCGCGCTGCTGAATCACTCGGCGCAGCGTGCCGAGGGCATGACCGTCCTGTGGGCGCAGGGCGTCGAGTCTGAGTCTGATCTTGCCTTCTCTGGACTGCTCGAGCTTCTGCGTCCATTGCTGGGACTGCTCGAACGCCTGCCGGGTTCGCAGGCCGCGGCGCTGCGCGGGGTTCTGGCACTCGAGGTGGCTGGCACGATCGATCGCTTCTCAGTCGCAGCTGCGACGCTCGGAATGCTCGCTTCTGCCGCCGAGACGGCGCCGCTACTGGTGGTCGTCGACGACGTCCAGTGGCTCGACTCGGCGTCTCGCGATGCGTTGCTGTTTGCCGCGCGGCGGTTGGACGCCGACCGCGTGGCTGTCCTACTTAGCGCGCGCACGGAGGACGCGGACGGCCTGGCTGGCGCTGGCGTTCCGACGCTCGAGATCGCTGGGCTCGACGTGCGGGCGGCGAGGGCAGTGCTTGAGGGTGACGGTAGCCGTCAGATCGCAGATGACGTGGCGGAGCGCCTTGTCGCAGCGACGCAGGGAAACCCCCTCGCCCTCCTAGAGCTCCCAGTCCTGCTCAGCGACTCCCAGCTCGCCGGAGGGGAACCGCTCGACGAACCGCTTCCGCTTGGCCCGAGCCTGGAGCGAGCGTTCAGACGGCGCCTCTCCGACCTAGCGCTGCAAACGCGCCAGCTGTTGCTCCTTGTCGCGGCTAGCGACTCCGGCGATCTCGGTCCGGTCCTCGCCGCCGCTGCGCGGTTCGGGCTTGCGCCGGCTGGCCTTGAGCCAGCTGAGACGGCCGACCTGGTGCGAATTGATGGCGAAAGCATCTCGTTCCGCCACCCGCTACTGCGCTCGGCGGCCTATTACGCAGCGACGCCAGCCGAACGCCGCCGAGCACACCGCATGCTTGCCGAGGTCCTGGACGGTGATGGGGAGGCTGAGCGGCGTGCCTGGCATCTCGCTGCGGCTGCGCTCGGCCCCGACGACGACGCTGCGGACGCGCTGGCTAACGCGGCCGTGAGCGCGCGAGAGAGAGGCGGATACGCCGCCGCTGCGAGTGCACTCGAGCGCGCGGCGCAGCTCAGCTCCAGTCCGGCCGAAGGGGCCGAACGTCTGCTCGGCGCCGCCCAGGATCTGCAGTTCGCCGGCCGTCTCGACCAATCACTGCGATTGCTGGACCAGGTTCGGCGCCTGACAGACGACGCAGTGGTTCGCTCGGATGCGCAGCGGCTGCGCGCCCGCATTCTCAGCTGGACGCGGACGCCAGCCGACGCCCACCGGCTGTGGCTCGAGCAGGCGGCACTGATCGAACCGATCGATCCGGGGCGGGCGGCAGCGATGATGGCCGAGGCAGCGATCGTCTCAACCATGGGTGGCGACGTTCGAGAAATCGTCAAGACCGCGGAACAGGCCTACGCGCTCTTTCAGCGGTTCGCCATCGACGACGTGTCAGCACCGGCCGTCTACAGCAATGCTCTGATCCTTAGTGGGCAGGCCAAGCGCGCGCTTCCCCTACTGGATCGCTGTCAGGACGCCTTTGACCGTTCGGACGCGCTCTCAACGATGCCGGTGCTGCTCCAACCGATCGCCCACGGACGTGTCTGGTTGGAGCAATACGCGCAGGCGCGAGCGGCGCTGTTGCGAACGGTCGTGGCTGCACGAGATGCGGGTGCGGCCGGCCTGCTGCCGTTTCCCCTTGCATGCCTCGCCGAGCTCGAGATCCGCACCGGTCACTGGGCCGCCGCGTACGCGAACGCGAACGAGTCCGTCCGACTCGCCGAGGAGACGGGCCAGGCGGGCGAGCTCTGCTTCAGCCTGATCGTGCTCGCAACCGTCGAAGCGGGCCTCGGCCATGAGCAGGACTGCCGCGCCCACGCGGCGCTGGCGCTTGCCGGCGCCGATGCCCTCGGTATCGGCTCGATCCTCGTATATGGGGCTTCAGTCCTCGGGTTTCTCGAGCTCGGAGCTTCACGACCGGAGCGCGCGATACCACACCTGGAACACGTCGCGCGCCTGGCGCGCGACTTCGCCCTACGCGAGCCAGGCGTCATCTGGTGGGCAGCGGATCTAATCGAAGCCTACGTGCGCGCCGGTCGACGTACGGATGCCCAGCGAGAGCTCGACGCCTTCGATCAGCTGGCGCGCGAAACCGAACGGGTCTGGGCGCTCGCCACCGCAGCACGCTGCCACGGACTGCTGGCTGACGAAGGCGGCTTCGAGGAGGCGTTTGACGACGCGCTCGCCTGGCACGACCACACCGACATGCCATTCGAGCGCGCCCGTACCGAGCTCTGCCTCGGAGTACGGCTTCGGCGTGCGCGGCGGCGCAGCGAAGCACGCGATCGGCTGCACCAAGCCCTCGAGGCATTCGAACGACTCGAGGCGGCGCCGTGGGCTGCACGCGCAAGCGCGGAGCTGCGCGCGGCCGGCGTGACCACGCACAGCCAGCGCGCTGGCACGCTTGCGAGGCTCACGCCTCAAGAGCTGCAGGTAGCGCTCCGCGTGGCCGCGGGCGCGTCCAACCAAGAGGCCGCCACCGAATTGTTCGTCAGTCCGAAAACTATTGAGTTTCACCTCGCAAACGTCTACCGCAAGCTCCAATTGCGATCACGCAGCGAGCTGGCACGCGCGATCGCCGCCCAGCAAGCTGAGGCCACGGCTGAAGCCGTCTCAGTCTGAGCGTCAGACGCCGCCGTCGTCGCCCGTCGGGGACATAAAATCCGCCGGCCCGGAAATGGGGCTGGTTTGGAACCCGGGCGGTGAACCGGGGGTGCCCACAATGGGACCAGTCGAAGGAGGCGGGCTGCCGCCGCCGAGAATGCCGCCGAGGTTCAGCCCGACGGGTGCGGCGTGGAACATAAAAGCCTGTACCTCTCGGTCTGCGCCGTCAAGTCCTGCCTGAACACGCGTGGCTTCGTCGGCACTAAGGCGATGGCGCTCGACGATCTCGCGCGGGATGCCGTACCAGCTGCCGTCTTGGGTGCCGATGATCACTACGTCATCGGCTGTTTCTCGGCCAGGATCTGCCATGCGGTCTCCTTCAGAGCTGTAGTCGTTGTCTGACCATCCCCCGCTGTCACCGATCGTTCACGGTCCGTCTCGCGTGTGGATAACGAGCGGCGATATACGAACTGAGTGCGGGCACTCGATCACGGGAACCCCATCTGCCACTGCGCGGTTAGAGTCCGCGAGCGCTCTTTCGTCGCACACACCGTATTGTGCGAGTGCGACCGCAGCGTCGTCGCAAAGTGACAGGTCGACTGTAGGAGAGCGGCGGGGTGTTTGCTACTAGGGAAAACCCTAGTTCGCGCCGCGAACAGTTGTGTCACAAGACGGCATCAGTGCTCCCAGGACACGGACCCCGCGAGCACGGGCCGCGAGAGTCTCGCCGCCACTCCTGTACAGCGCGCAACAGGCCGCAGAAGTTGTGCTTCGCCAATGCGTGTCCGCGAGTCACGGTGGTCCGCCTTCGAGGCTTTCTGCAACCTATACTCGCCGCGTGGCATCCGAGGAGTTTCACGCGTCGCAAGCTACGCCCGCGCTGGTGATCACCGCGTGCGGCGCAGATCGAACGCTGCAACCGGGCCACTCATACAGCGTCGGTCGCGACCGCCGAGCGGACATCGTGATCCCAGACTCACGCGTGTCCGGGCGGCACGCCGTCATACGCTCGGACCACGGAGAGTGGATTCTCGAAGATGCCGACAGTACCAACGGCACGTTCCTCGCGGGCCACCGGATAGACCGGACCGTAATCGATGGTGACTGCGTCGTCCGCCTCGGACATCCAGAGAACGGGACACCTCTCGGCTGCTCCCTAGCCCAAAGCTCGCCCACAATCCGCCCCGACGCGACGGTGATCGCGGCCGGGCTGAGCGTGGACTTCCGCCCCTCCGTGGTGCATCGCACCCCCGTTCAAGTGATCCGAATCGGTCGGTCACCGGACAACGACATCGTACTAGGCGATCTCGGCGCTTCCCGCCACCATGCCGAGCTGGTTACCGTCGATGGAGGCGGCCACCTCGTCATCGACCTTGACAGCCACAATGGCACGTTTGTCAATGGTGAGCGTGTAACTCGCACACGCATTACAGAGAAGGACATCATCACTATTGGGAACGCTACGTTCAGAATCGTCGGCGACGAGTTGCGAGAGTTTATCGACGACGGCGGCGTGTCACTGGTAGCCAATAGTCTCACTGTGCAGCTCCGGGACGGCAAGACGTTGCTCAACCATGCGACCTTCCCGATCGGTGAGCGCTTTTTAGTTGGCATCATCGGCCCAAGCGGTGCGGGAAAAAGCACGCTGCTCGGTGCGCTAACCGGACTAGAGCCAGCCACCGATGGCTCCGTTCTCTACGATAACCGTGACCTATACAGTAATTACGCCGAGCTGCGGCATCGCATCGGCTTGGTTCCGCAGGATAGCGTCCTGCACCCTCAGCTGACCGCGCGGCGAGCACTCGACTACGCGGCCGAGCTGCGCTTTCCGCGCGATACGTCTGCCGCGGAGCGCAACGGGCGAGTCGAGGAAGTGCTCAACGATCTCGGGATGACGGCACACCAGGAGACCCGCACCGGAGCATTGTCCGGCGGGCAGCAGAAGCGAGTCAATGTGGCGATCGAACTGCTCACCAAACCGTCGGTGCTGTTTCTAGACGAACCAACGTCCGGTCTTGATCCCGGCCTGGACAAATCCGTGATGCAACTCATGGGCAGACTGGCTAAGGAGGGTAGGACCGTCGTTCTGGTGACGCACAGCGTTACAAACCTAGACGAGTGCGATCGCCTTCTCGTCCTGGTGGCGGGCGGTCGCGTGGCCTTTTTCGGACCGCCCGCAGAGGGCCTCAACTACTTCGGTAAGAGCGATTGGGCCGAGGTGTTCCAAGCATTTGAAGTAATGCCCGAACGTGACTGGTCGGCGGAGTTCGAAAAGTCACCGCAGCATCGCAGCTACGTTGTGGAAAGCATTACGGGCCCCGGTCCGCAAGCCAAGCCTCGACAAGCGCCTCCCCCACCGCCGCCGCGGCACCGACTAGCCCAGTTCAGCACGCTGTGCCGCCGGTACGTCGCGGTCCTCGCCTCCGACCGCGGGCTCCTCGGCGTCCTACTCGGCGCGCCGCTCGTTCTCGGACTGCTGACCCTCGCCACCCCTTCGAGGTACGGACTCGCAGGGAAACCGGGCGCAAATGCGGACGTGGAGTCCCTGCTGCTCATTGTCATTATCTGTACGTGCTTTGCGGGCGCGATGAATTCAGTCAGAGAGCTCATCAAGGAGCGCACTATCTATGTCCGAGAGCGTGCTGCCGGACTCTCCCCGGGCGCCTATCTGGCCTCCAAGATCGCGATACTCGGCGCGATCAGCGCGATTCAGGCGATTCTGCTGCTAGCAATCGGGTTTGCGGGGCGCGAACTGCCACAGCATGGATCTGTACTGAGGGCGGCACCACTCGCAGAGTTCATTCTCGCCGTCGCCGCACTCGCTGTCGCCTCCATGGTGTTGGGACTACTGATCTCGGCACTGGTGACCACGCCCCAACGAGCGATGCCACTGCTTATGGTGGCGGTCGTCGTGCAAGTGTTATTTTCGGGCGGAATATTTTCGCTCAGCGGCAACGCAGGACTCGAACAGTTGGCCTGGCTGTCACCGTCACGTTGGGGGTTTGCGCTGGTCGCCTCCACTGCGAATCTCACCCGAATTGCGCCGTCGACCCCGGGATCGGCGCCCGATCCGTTGTGGCTGCACAACGCGTCCACGTGGCTGAGCGACATGGGAGCGCTGCTCGGGCTGACAGTGGTGCTCGCCCTTCTCACCTGGTGGAGGCTGGTGCGGCTCGGGTCGAACCGGCGATGGTAGGGTGGCCCCCGTTCTGGGAGGTCCGATGTGCAACCGCAACCAGCGCCCTACAGTGGTTGCGACCGTGCCCGATAATGGTCCTCGGCATTTGGGACGAGCCCAGCCGCCATGGTAAGGCGATTTGTGAAGTTGTACATCGCGGCAAGCTCGACCACATCCCAGACCTCCTCCTGGCTGAGACCGAGCTCCCGTAGCCGCAGGACATCACTTTCGTCACAAGAGGTCGGGCTGCTGGTGACCTTCGCGGCGTAATCCAATATCGCGCGTCGTCGGTCGTCCAGTCCCGCGCGTCGGTAGTCCAGGGCGATTCGCTCGGCGAGGACCGGATCACCTAGTTCGTCTCGAAGCGCCGCACCGTGCGAGACGAGGCAATAAGCGCAGCGATTTACCATCGAAACGACGACCGCGATCATCTCTCGCTCGGCGGCTGACAGGCCTTCCGTCGGTTGATGCAACTGACGGAAGTGCAGGAACCAAGCGCGGCATCGATCCGGGCGCCAAGCGTAGCCGCGGAGCATGTTCGGCACAAAGCCCATCTCTGCTTTGAACCGGGCCCCAAGCGCCGCAAGATCATCAGGCCATGTGGCCTCGTCTGAGACTGGGAACCAGCTAATCGTCGCCCGCTTGTTAGACACTGGCGCCGTTGGTACGCTCCGCGCCAGGAGGCTTACTTCCGACGCACTTCAACGGAGGGTTCATGTGTCTGCCCCATCCCACTAGCCCCGGTGAGAGTATTTCACTTAACTTTGCGCCTCTTGCCGTCAAGGTGTCTCTCCTTCCTTCGACGTCCGCCACACCGAGCGAGGTTTCGGCGTATACCGCTGATTCCACCGAGCTCACCCAAGCCGACGTTGACGCCGCCGCAGCCAGCCTTGAGAGACTCTACAACGAGCTTCCTGAACGCGAGCGGCGAGTTCTCGCGCAGATCATCCTCCAAGCCGGACGCGCCGTCGCCTGATCGACTCCGGCCTCCCTTACGCGAGAGTCCTCTAGGTCGTT
>PKYB01000087.1 GCA_003133565.1 Solirubrobacterales bacterium | reverse complement strand
TTGGGCGTATGCGGTAACGGCGGACGATCTCCTCAGGCTCCTGCAAAATCGGGAAAGCGGGACCTGCGGCGGGTCGTGGTGCCGGCACGCCGCGCTTCGGGTGCTAATGGGAGATCGCGGGGTGATCTGGCCGGTTGCTCATTCGGCGTCGGTGGCACGCGACGAGGTGTGCGCGGCCTCGGCGATCCGCTTGATGCTGCCAAGGCGCTGGTCCCACCGGGTGGCGATGAGCGCCATCTGGCGCTGGGCCTGGGCGACGCGTTCGTTGCGCACGATGAAGCGGGTTTCACGTCCGGCGCGGCGCGCCTGGACGAGATCGGCACGCTGAAGGACCTGGAGGTGCTTGGCGATTCCCTGTCGGGTGATCGGGAGCTCGGTGGCGAGTGCGCTGGCGGTCGTTTCGCCGCGCTCGAGCAGCAGGTCGAGCAGCCGGAGCCGCATCGGATCGCCGAGCGCTCCCCACAGGCGATCGGCGTCCTCGCCGGTCCGCGTCACGACGCGTGGGGCGAGCTCGCAACTCGCTCGGCGTAGGCGCGCAGTTCGTCGAGCTCCCTGACCCATCCGGAGGCGTTCTGGCTGGCATAGCCGGCTCGCTCGTGTTCGGGCCAGGATAGATCCGAGAAGCCGCTCTCGACGACTCGCAGGTGAGTTCCGGAGTTCGTTGGAGTGAGCGTCATCACGACTAGGGTGGAGCCGCCGGGCGCTGGCTCCCGCCCGTCGCGCAGCACCCAGCGGAACGCGAACGTCACCGGTGGCTCGACGGTCTCGACGCGTGCGCGGTAGGCGCCATGGCCGTGCCAGGTAAGCAGCATCTCGCCGCCCGGCCGAAGGTCGATCTCGGCCTCGTCGCTGAACCAGCCGGCCAGATGCCGCGCCTCGGTGACGATCCCCCAGACCACCTCCGGGGGCGCGTCGATGTCGATCTCCCGCGTGATGGCGTCGGGCAACACGGCCGTAACGATACCACGGATGTGCAACTGATGGTTGCGCCTGCCCGGTAGTTATGCAACTATGGGTTGCGCTTGAGACCACACCGCTACTCGCAGGAGATGAACATGACGACAACACCATCACGAACGTTCATTGCAGCGATGCAGGTCACACTCGATGGCTACAGCCGCGACTCGGACGGCCACGCCGACTGGGTGGACTCCTGGGCCGATGGTCTCGGAATGCTTCCGCGGGTCGACGCGTTCGTCCTCGGCGCCGGAATGTTCCCCGAGTACGAAGTGTTCTGGGCGGCGATCCGAGAGGACCCGACGACCGTCAGCGAGTGGCTGGGACGCGACCCATATCCGCGCGAGCTCGAGTACGCACGCGTCGCCGCCGAGACCCCCCACCTGGTCCTCTCGACCACCCTGCGCGAGGTCGCCTGGCCGACGGCGCGGATCGTTGGCGATCTCGAAGAACTCCGGGCGTTCAAGGCACAGCCCGGCAGCGCCGTCTACATCGTCGGTGGGGTTGGCCTCGTCAGGAGCCTGATCGACGCCGGGCTGCTGGACGAACTGCGCCTCATTGTGCACCCCGTCATCGTCGGGGCGGGCGCGGCCCTGTTTGGCGGGATCGTCCGGCGACGGGACCTGGAACTCGTCGCCAACGAGGCCACTCCCGCCGGTCGCATCAATCTGACCTACCGGGTCACGGCCGCGCCGCCTGAGCATGTCCAGTGAGTTCACCGAGAGCGTGATCGCCGAGTTCCGGACAAACAAGGGACGGGTCGGCGGAGGCCTGGCCGGCCTGCCGATCGTCCTGATCCACCACCTCGGCGCCAAAACCCGAGCCAAGCGAGTCACCCCGGTCGCATACAACTCATTGCCCGACGGGCGGCTGGTGATCGCTGCCTCCAACGGCGGGTCGCCGACGCACCCCGCCTGGTACCACAACATCAAGACACACCCGACGATCGAGGTCGAACTCGGGACCGAAAAGTTCACCGCGGTCGCCGAAGAAGCCACCGGCACCGTGCGCGCCAAGTTGTGGCCGGAACTAGTCGCGGCATCGCCCACCCTGGGCGAGTTTCAAGCCAACACTACGCGGCAAATCCCGCTGCTCACGCTGACGAGATGCACGTCCTGAGCAGCGCATCAAACGACAACCCAAATCCCTCCTAGCCCCGAGCGCAGCGCTCACCATCCAGCGACACCGCACGGTCTCCTAACGCGGAAACCAGGGCGCGGCGACCACTTCGCCTCGAGGACCGGTGGCAAGGGCGGTCGCCGCCCCGCGTCTCGAGTTCGACGATTAGCAGGAGCCCGCCGAGATCACCCCACGCTCCTGCTCACGCCCAAACGTGAGCGTGTGGCNNAACGTCGCGCCAGACGCTCGCTACGGACGAAAAGAAACTTTGGCGCCAGACGACTAGCGCGCCCGCATTCGGGGCCTTAGCGGGAGTGACCTCAGCGAGGCTGCGGAGTTCCGGAAGTCGTCCGTTGGGGGCGTGTGATCGGCTCCAGGTGAGATGAGACTCCTGCTTCGCGGGAGGACCGCAAAGCTCGCGCACGTTGGCGCTAAAGGACGCTGCTCAAAGACGGTCGCATCCTCACCGACACCCAGACCTAACGACGGTCCGCGGTCCGCGGTCGTGGCGCGCCGTCTCGGCAGGCCCCACGGGGCGGCGCGC
>PKYB01000006.1:280-4076 GCA_003133565.1 Solirubrobacterales bacterium | reverse complement strand
GACGTTCACGTACATCGGCGGCTGTAGCAGACCTTCGGCGTGCAGTGTGTGCGCGAGATACGCCATGCCGCTATCGAAAACCTCGAGTTCAGGACGGATCCCGGCCGCGGCCATCAGCTCGGCCNNCAGCACGTCAGCGCGCTTCTCGAGTTCGCTAAACGTGCGTCCGCTTGTGCTCGCGCAGACGACAATCCCCGGACAAAGCTTGCGGATTTCCGGGATGAAAGCCGCGTAGGCTTCGCCGCGCCACTCAGGTGACTCGTCAGAAGCGCGAGCGTGAAGGTGGACAACGGTCGCGCCCGCCTCGAAGCAGGCGTGCGCGTCCTCGATGATCTGCTCAGCGGTCACCGGGACGTTCGGCACGCGGTCGCGGCGCGGAACCATGCCCGTCAGCGCCGCGTTGATGATCAGCGGCGGATAGGGACGGAGCGGATGCGGAACGTAGGGGGGATATGACATCCCCGGTGCCTCCGTCGGCGAGAGTCACACTGCTTTCAGGTGTACAAAATAACGCTTCGGCCCTGCCCATGCTAGGCAGACATTTACCCAATTTCGAGATTAGGTTTGCTGTGGCCATATGGCAGTATTCCTGCCCAGAGCGATGGCGGGGCAGACTACATGTGCCGCGGAGAGGCGCCGGTAGTCTGCGCGCAACTGAACCGCGCCGCCGCAGTCACGGCGGGCATCACCCGTGCCGTCCGAGCTTCGGCCCGTGGTGGGCTTCAAATCGGATCTTTATCGGAGGGCGCGGTGAGCGCAGCCGCACGGGATGTCTCGATCTGGCGAATCGATCTACGCGAGCCCGCGGCGGTCGTCGAGTGCGCCGCGGACCTGTTATCCCCCGATGAGCGCGAGCGCGCCGATCGCGGGACAGCCACCGTGCGCCGGCGCCGCGTGCTCTCGCGCGCTGCCCTGCGGCTCGTGCTCGCGCGTTGCATGGGAACCACGCCGGCGGTGCTGCGGTTCGTGACTGACCCGTCCGGAAAGCCGCGACTTGACGGTTCGAGTCCGCATTTCAGCGTTTCGAGAAGCGGCGACTGGTGCCTGATCGCCGTCACATCGCTAGGACCCGTGGGCGTCGACGTCGAACGCACCGTTGCGCTCCCTGAGCTCGAGGGAATCGCCGTGCGCAGGTTCGCTCCCGCTGACGCGCGGACGATCCTGAACCAGAGCGGCGAGCGGCGGTTGCGGGCCTTCTACCGCCTCTGGACGCGAACGGAGGCCTATCTCAAGGCCAGCGGCGTCGGGCTCGCGGCCGGGCTGGACACAGCGGCTGGCGACCCTGATCCGCGAGCGTGGACGGTTGCCAGCGTCAGCGCCGGCCGCGACCTGATCGGTGCTGTCGTCGTTGCGGGCGCTCACCACTGGGGCGGTGCAACCCTGCACGCCTGCCCGCTGACCCCCGGATATGCGACATTCAGCAGCGGCGGGGAGCGCTCGTCTCATTCAACGCGCCCGACCAGCGAAAAAGACGGGGCCCGGCTACGCTCCGGAGTTCAAATATGACTGCTACCAGCCCGCACCCGCACTCGGCGGTTGGGTCGGTGGCGGACATATCGCAGCTCACTACCTTTATGCGGTTCTGCGAGGCGCGGACGGGGCTGCAGCTCGCCGATCACGCCGCGTTCCACGCTTTCTCGGTCGCGGAGTACCGGCTGTTCTGGCTGCTGTTCCTCGAGTGGTCGGGCCTGCTCTACGAGGGAAGTCCCGAGCCTGTCTGTACCGACGACGCCTGCGAGCGGGCGACGTTCTTTCCGGGGGTGAGGCTCAATTACGCCGAGAACCTGCTGCGGGTTGACTCGCCGGAGGACGGCGAGCGGCTTGCGCTGGTGGCCCATCGCGTTGGCGGTGTGACCGAGCGCGTGACGCGACGCGAGCTGCGCAGCCGCGTCCGCGCGCTCGCCGCCGAATTGCAGCGGATTGGGGTCTCGCCGGGTGAGCGGGTGGTCGCGGTGGTGCCAAACAATCCGGAGGCGGTCGTTGCGGCGCTGGCGACCGCGGCGATCGGAGCGACGTTCTCTATCGCGGCGCCGGATATGGGTGTGCCGGCGCTGCTCAGCCGTTTCGACCAGCTTGCCCCGGTCGTCCTCATGGCGAGCCTTGAGGGTCATGCCGAGCCGGGGGGCAGCGCGCCGAGCGATCGCGTCCGCGCGCTTACCGATGCTCTGCCGGCGCTGAAAGCGGTCATCGCACTCGACGACGGTGCGTCGCCGGGCGACCTCGCGGTTCCGCTCTACCGACTGTCCGACGTGCCGGCGGCCGGCGAGGACAGCGACGTTGAGTGGCCGCGGTTCCCATTCAACCACCCGCTCTTTGTGCTGTTTACGTCGGGGACCACCGGCCCGCCGAAGTGCATCGTGCATGGCGCCGGCGGGACGCTGCTCGAGCACGCCAAGGAGCACCGGTTGCACGTCGACCTGCGATCCCACGAGACGCTCTTCTTCCACTCCTCAACCGCTTGGATGATGTGGAACTGGCAGCTCTCGGCGCTGGCCTGTGGCGGCCCGATCGTCCTCTTCGACGGATCGTTCACGGAGCCGCAGACTCTCTGGCGGCTCGTCGAGGAAGAGAACGTCAGCGTCTTCGGAACGAGTCCGTCGTACCTGCAGCTCTGCCAGGACAGCGGGATCTCGCCCGGCCGCGAGCGGGTGCTACGTGCATTGCGGACGGTTTTATCGACCGGCTCGATCCTCCATGACTGGCAGTACGACTGGGTGCACGATAACGTCGGCCCGGTCGCACTGGAGTCGATCTCGGGGGGCACCGACATTATCGGCTGCTTCGTGCTGGGAAACCCCGACCTGCCGGTCCGCCGCGGCATGATCCAGGGCCGCAGCCTCGGCTTGGACGTGCAGGCGCTGGCGCCTGCGGCGGAGGGGGTCGGGGAGCTGGTCTGCTGCAACCCGTTTCCCTCACGTCCGCTCGGGTTCGTCGGCGACGACGGCACGCGCTTTCATGCCGCTTACTTCGAGTCCAACCCCGGCGTCTGGACTCATGGCGACCTGATCGAGTTTGATGCCGACGGGCACGCTCGGTTGCAAGGCCGCTCCGATGGAGTGCTCACAGTCCAGGGCGTTCGCATCGGGCCGGCAGAGATCCAGAATGCGCTGCACGGCGTGTCCGAGGTGCAGGAAGGCCTCGCCGTCGAGCAGCGGGCGACCGGGACGCATGGTTCGACGCGCGTCGTGCTGCTGGTTGTGTTACGCCACGGCAAGACGCTTGATGGGCGCCTCGCCATCGATATTCGGCGTGAGATCGCGCGATACGCGACGCCGCTGCACGTACCAGGGCTGGTCGTGCAGGTGGACGAACTGCCCACGACGCACAGCGGCAAACGCGCCGCGAGCGCCGCGCGTGCCGCCGTCGAGGGCCTTCCAGCAGACAATGTCAACGCGCTGCGCAATCCGGAGTCGCTGGATCGCATCCGCCAGGCCGTGGCCGAGGCCGAGCAGCAGTTACGTAAGCTGTCAGCGACCTCAGACGACACGGAGGAGCAGTCGACGGAATCGCGCGTCCGGGCCATCTGGGAGAGCGTGCTCGGCGTCGCGCCGCTGCGCCCGGACGACGACTTCTTCGACATCGGCGGCACCTCGCTTGCGGCGGNNGCGTCTTCGAGCTGATCCACGAGCGCCTCGACGTGGACCTGCCGCTCTCCACGCTGCTGCACGCCTCGACGATCCGCGCCCTTGCGGCGCTGACCGACGGTCCTGCCGAGCTGCGCGTGCCCGCGCTCGTCCTGCTCACGCCAGGAACCGGTGAGCGGCCACTGTTCATGGTCGGCGGTTGGCCCGGCGAC
>PKYB01000006.1:0-161 GCA_003133565.1 Solirubrobacterales bacterium | reverse complement strand
ACCCGGTTCCACCTCTGGCGGTTGCTGCATTGGGTGCGAGCGGTGCTACGCGAGCCGCGGACGGTGTTGCCGCGATATTTGCGCAAGGTGGTTGCGCGTCAGGGTCCAGGAGCCCTAGATCCTGCGGTTCCGGCGCTGGAGCGCGATGGGTATTCGGCGAT
>PKYB01000072.1 GCA_003133565.1 Solirubrobacterales bacterium | reverse complement strand
GTGGTGCAGCTCGATGATCTCGGCCGACGCCATGTGCTTGGCGGCCTCCGCGGCGAAGGACATCATCAGCACGGCGCCGATCGCGAAGTTCGGCGCGACGAACGCGTTGGCCCCGGTGACACCCTCGAGCGCCGCGACGTCAAAGCCCGTCGTGCCAATCACGACGTGGACGCCGGCACCGAGACAGGCCAGCGCGTTGGCCAGGGCACTGCCCGGTTGCGTGAAGTCGACTACCACGTCGCAGTCGCCAAGAATCGCCGCGAGCTCGATGCCGAGCACAGGGTCCGCGCGAGCGCTCAGCGTGAGATCCTCGGCGGCCTCGACAGCCGCGCAAGTAGCGGTCCCCATGCGCCCCGCGGCGCCGGCGACGCCGACACGAATCACGACGCCCCGACCGTATCGGCACCGAGAGGCTCGAGCGCGCCGCGAAAGGCGTCCTCGTCCGGTCCGATTGCGGCCGCGCAGATCCGCGTCGGGTCGAACAGCTCACCGGCGAGCTCTGCGAGCTGCTTGGCATCCACAGCGTCGATCCGCTCGAGCACCTCATCGATCTCGAGGATCGGCATCTCCGCAAGGACGCTGGCACCGAGGCGCTCCATCCGCGCCGTCGTCGACTCCATCGCCAGCACCACGCGCCCCTTCACGTTGTCCTTCGCGCGCGCTAGCTCCTCCTCGCCGACCGGCTCCTCGCGCAGCCGCGCGAGCTCCTCGTCGACCACGCGCACAACCTCGGCGAGGTTCTCGGCACGGGTGCCGACGTAAAGCCCGACTTGGCCGGTTTGCGCGAACAGGCTCTGGAAGGTGAAGACGGCGTAGGCAAGCCCGCGCTGCTCGCGCACCGCTTGGAAGAGACGCGAGGAGGAGGTGCCGCCCGCGAGGCTGTCGAGCACGCGCAAGGCAAAGCGACGATCGTCATCGCGGGCGATTCCCACAGCGCCGAGACAGAGGTGGTACTGCTCTGTGTCCTTGGTGCGAAAGAGCGCCCGCGGGCGCTCGGGCGGCGGTGGTGGTGCCGCGAGCGTCAGGCCGTCCGCCGCTCCGCGCGGCGCCGCGCTCGCCATCGCGACCTCGGCCCACTTGACGAGCTGCTCGTGGTCGATCGAGCCGGCGGCGGCGATCACGACGTTGCTCGGGAGGTAACGCTCGTGGTGGAAGGCGAGCAGCTGCTTGCGTGTCGCCGCGGCGACGACCTGCGAGCGGCCGAGGATCGCGCGGCCAAGCGGATGGCCGGGGAAGATCGCCTCGCCGAGCACGTCGAAGATCAGGTCCTGGGGGTCGTCCTCATACATCGCGATCTCCTCGAGGACGACCTCGCGCTCTTCCGCGAGCCCGCTCATCGCCGGCTCGGTGATCATCTGGCCGATCACATCGAACGCCCGCTCGAGGTGGATGTCGAGCACGCGCGCGTACACCGACGTCGTCTCCTTGCCGGTTCCCGCGTTCAGCTCGGCCCCCATCGCGTCGAAGATCTGGTCGATCTCCTCCGAGCCGTATCGCTTGGTGCCGCGGAAGAGCATGTGCTCGAGCAGGTGGGAGAGCCCGGCCTGCTCGTCACTCTCGGTGATCGATCCGGTGCCGATCCAGAAGCCGAGCGCGACCGAACGAACGGCGGGGACGCGCTCGCTGACTACGCGAACGCCGCCCGGCAACTCCGTGATCACGTGCTCGCTCGCCATGTGCTGTGCGCGCTGCCGGCTGTCCGTGGCGTCCGTTGCGGGACCCCACGGAGGGCGCCAGCTAGTGGTCGCGGCGTGGACGTCCCGAGCCGCGCGGGCTGCCGTTGCGCGGCGGACCGCCACCTTCGCGCGGACGGCGCGAACCGCGGTCACCGCCGTTGCTCGAAGACAGCGCGGTCAGCTCCTCGACGGTCTTGCCCGCGATCTCCGGATCGTCGGCGCGGCGAACGCCGATGCGCCCGCGCTCGCGGTCGACCTCGACGACGCGCACGCTGATCTCGTCACCCTTGTTGAGCTCCTCCTCGACCGTCTCGACGCGCTTGCCCGGCGACACGTTCGAGATGTGGAGCAGTCCGTCGGTGCCCTTCGAGAGCTCGATGAAGGCGCCGAACGCTGTCGTCTTGACGACTTTGCCGAGGTATTCGTCGCCAACCTCGACCTCTTTCATCATTGTGCGGATGCGCTCGACGAGAGCGTCGGCAAGCTCGCCGTTGGCCGAGTAGATCAGCACCTGACCGTCGTCGTTGACGTCGATCTGGGACTCGTACTCCTCGCAGAGGCCGCGAATCGTCTCGCCACCCTTGCCGATCAGCAGGCCGATCTGGCTCGGGTCGATCTGAACCTTCTCGATCCGTGGCGCGTACTGGCTGAGCGCCTCGCGCGGCCCGGCGATCACCTCCGCCATCTTGGCGAGAATGAACTTGCGTGCCTCATGGGCCTGGGTCAGCGCATCCCGCAGGATGTCGAAGGTGACCCCCGTGATCTTGATGTCCATCTGAAGCGCGGTGATCCCACGCTCGGTTCCGGCGACCTTGAAGTCCATGTCGCCGAGGTGATCCTCGACACCAGCGATATCGGTGAGGACGATGTAGTCGTCGCCCTCCTTTATCAGGCCCATCGCGATCCCGGCAACGGGCCGCAGGATCGGTACGCCGGCGTCCATCAGCGACAGCGAGGAACCGCAGACCGAGGCCATCGACGAGGACCCGTTGGATTCAAAGATGTCTGAGACAACGCGAATCGTGTAGGGGAAATCCTCGATTGACG
Source organism: Solirubrobacterales bacterium (assembly GCA_003133565.1). GTDB lineage: Bacteria > Actinomycetota > Thermoleophilia > Solirubrobacterales > Solirubrobacteraceae > Palsa-513. The sequence continues at coordinate 6,108 of PKYB01000072.1, read as the reverse complement.
GAATCATCGGCACCAGCGCCCGCTCGGCAAGCGCACCGTGACCGATGTCGCGGCGCTTGGGGCCGCCGAGGCGTCCGGCTTCACCGACCGAGAACGGCGGGAAGTTGTAGTGGTGNNAGCGCCTGCGTCTGGCCGCGCGTGAAGAGCGCCGAGCCGTGGGTCCGCGGTGTCACGCCGATCTCGATCGTTATGTCGCGAATCTCGTTCTCGCGCCGCCCGTCCGGACGCTTCTTGTGCACCGCAATGCGCTCGCGGATGATCGACTTCTCGAGCTTGTCAAAGACGAGCTGTGCCGCCGCGCGGCGCTCCTCGTAGCCCTCGGAGTCGACGGCGCCGGCATGAGACTCGATCACCGCCGTCTCGACAGCCCTGGTGGCGTCCTGGCGCTCGAGCTTGTCCTCGACCTGGGTCGCCGCGTCGAGCGCCGCGCCATAAGCCTTGCGCACCGACTCCAGCAGCTCCGGGTCGGCCTGCGGCACGACCACTTCGAGCTTGGGCTTGCCGACCTTCTCGGCGAGCTCGCGCTGCAGCGCACAGAGCTTCTTGATCTCGGTGTGGGCGATGTCGAGCGCGTCGAGGATCTCGGCCTCGGGAATCTCCTTCGCGCCGGCCTCGACCATCAGGATCGCATCCTCGGTCCCGGCGACGGTCAGCTCGAGCTCGCTGGCACCGAGCAGATCCTCCTCGCGCGGGTTGACGACGAAGTTGCCATCGACCTTGCCGATCCGCACCGCGCCAACCGGCGCTGCAAGCGGAATGTCGGAGATCATCAACGCCGCCGAAGCGCCGTTCATCGCGAGGATGTCGTAGGGGTGGACGTGGTCCACCGACAGTGGGATCGCGACGAGCTGGGTCTCGTAGCGCCAGCCCTTCGGGAAGAGCGGCCGGATCGGCCGATCGATCATCCGCGCTGTCAACGTCCCTTTCTCGCCGGCGCGTCCCTCGCGCTTGAAGAAGGAGCCGGGGATCTTGCCCGCGGCATACATTCGCTCCTCGACGTCGACGGTCAGCGGCAGGAAGTCGGCGTCGCGCAGATTGCCGGCCGTTGCGGTCGCGAGGACCATTGTGTCGCCTTGGCGGACTACGACGGCGCCGCCGGCCTGCTTTGCAATTCGGCCCGTCTCAAACGAGATCTCGCTTCCCGCGATCTCCACGGCGAGCCGGGTCATACCCTTACTACTCATATGGTGCCTCTCTGGCCGCGCTGTAATCGGCGGCGCTGCTTGTCTTTATCTCTAGTGGAACTACGTAATTCTAGCCGGTGCGCGGCGGCGAGCCTGGGCGCGGCTTCAGATATGCGACCACTTAGCGGCGACATTGTTGGAATGCCGCACGCCGGGGCGCGCGAAGCGAAGAGCGGGCGAAGCGAGGCGCGTCCGGGTTACTTGCGCAGGCCGAGCGAGGTCAGCAGGGCGCGATAGCCCTCGAGGTCCGTGCGCTGCAGGTAGTTGAGGAAACGCCGCCGGCGGCCGACCAGCATCAGCAGCCCACGCCGCGAATGATGGTCGTGGCTGTGGCTCCGCAGATGCTCGGTCAGCTCGTTGATCCGCTCCGTCAGCTGGGCGATCTGCACCTTCGTGTTGCCGGTGTCGTGCTCGCTTGCCCCGTGCTCGACGGTCAGCTCGCGCTTGCGCTCTGTGGTCAACGTCATCGGCCGCCAACGCTAGCAGACGCGCAGATCACCCGAGTGCGCGCGACATCCTCGCCCATCGCTTCGATCAGGCCCTCCGGGCTTTCGAAGCGGCGCTCGCCGCGGAGCTTCTCGAGGAAGTGCAGGCGCAGCTCGCTGCCGTAGAGGTCGCCGTCGAAATCGAGCAGATAGGCCTCGATCAGCTCGCCGCGACCGGATTCGAACGTCGGTCGCACGCCGACGTTGACGGCGGCCGGCTGCCCGTTTGCGAGGCACGCGTAGACGCCGTGCCCGGGGCAGACCAGCGTCTCATCAGGGACGAGGTTTGCCGTCGGGAAGCCCAGCTCGCGCCCCCGGCGATCGCCGCTGACGACGGTGCCGCGCACCTCGAACGGCGCGCCCAGCAGCACGTTTGCGCGCGCCACGTCGCCCGCGGCGATCAGTGAGCGGATGTGGCTCGACGAGACGATTTCGCCGTCGAGCTCGCGCAGTGGCACGACACGCGTCGCAAAGCGCCCGTCGGCTTCGAGCATGGCTACGTCGCCCTTGGCGGAGCGGCCGAAGCGGTAGTTCTCACCGACCGACACGCGCGTCACCCCGAGCTTTCCGACGAGCGCCTCATCGACGAACGCCCGCGCGCTGAGCGCCGCGAAGTGCGCGTCGAAATCGATCACGATCAGCTCCTCGACGCCGAGCGAGGCAATCAGGTCGGCCTTGATCGCAAGCGGCGTCAGCAGCCGCGGCGTGTGCGACGGCGCGACCACCGCCACCGGGTGGGGCTCGAAGGTCAGCACGGCATCGGAGCCCGCGATCACGTCGCGATGCCCGAGATGGACGCCGTCGAACGTGCCGAGCGCGACGCAGCTTGCGCCCGGCTTTGCGTCGATGAAGGGGATGAGCCTCACACGCGAAAATCTATTGGCCGGCCAGTCCGACGATCGGCGCGAGCAGCGTCCCGAGCTCAGCGCTCTGCCGTCGTTCGGCGATCGCGATCGCCCCGTTCGCGTCCACCATCAGCACCGGGCTCTCACCGGCCGGCGCCGCGATCGCCCGGCCGTGGCGAACCGCACGCGCCTGCTCGTCGTCGAGCTCAAACACCGGCAGGAAGCGCGCGCAGGCCGAGACGATGTCGATCAGCGAGGCCGGTCCCTGCGTCGGCCAGGCGCCCTCGACGCCGAAGGGGCCGATCGCCGTGCGGCGGAGCTCGAGACAGTAGGCGTCGCCGAGCGCGGCGACGATCGAGCGCACGTAGGTCCCCGAGGAGCAGCTGATCCGCAGCGACACGCGGTCACCTTCGCGCGCGAGCTCGCGGCACTCGTAAACCTCGACCTCGCGCTCGGCTAGCTCGACGCTCTCGCCACGGCGCGCACGCGCGTAGGCGCGCTCGCCGCCGAGCTTGACGGCCGAGTAGGCCGGCGGGCGCTGGCGGATGACGCCCAGCGGCAGCCGCAGCGGCTCATCCGGCAGCACACCGGTCTCTGCGATCTCGCCCTCCGGATCACCCGTGCTCGAGGTCGCACCGAGCCGCGCCAGCACCTCATAGGTCTTCGGCAACGCCATGAAGAAGCGTTGCAGCCGCGTCGCGCGCGCCACGAGGACGATCAGCAGACCGGTTGCGAAAGGGTCAAGCGTGCCGGCGTGCCCGATCCGCCGCACGCCGAGCGCGCGGCGGGCACGCGCGACCACGTCATGGGAGGTGATTCCCGCGGGCTTGTCGGCGAGCAGGATCCCCGACGCGGGGAGCTCACTCACACCTGGGCGCGAATCGCGTCGATCAACTCGGCGGTTGAGAGGCCGCTGGTAAAGCCCGCCGCGCGTCGATGTCCGCCGCCGCCGTGTGTGCGGGCGATCATCGAGACATCGACGTCGTTGTCGGTCGCGCGCAGCGAGACCTTCCGCAAGCCCTGCTGACCCTCGCCGCTCAGCTCGCGAATCAGCACCGCGACCTTGACTCCGGCGAGTGCGCGCAGATGATCGATGATCCCCTCGCTCTGGCTCGCCTCGGCGCCTGCGGCTTCGAAGTCCGCGATGCCGAGCACAGCCACGGCGAGGCGGTCATCGGAGTAGAGCGCGACGCCGTCGAGCGCGCGGGCGAGCAGCCGCAGCTTGGCCAGCGGCACTCCTTCGTAGATGCGCCGGTACATCTCGGCGACGTCGACGCCGGCGGCGATCAGCTCGACCGCCATCTCGTGGGCACGGATCGTCGTGTTCTCATAGGAGAAGCGGCCGGTGTCGGTGACGAGCCCGACGTAGAGCGCCTCGGCGACCTCGGTGCTCATCTCGACGCCGGCGACATGCATCAAGTCCCAGACGATCTCCGCCGTGCACGACGCGCCCTCGACGACGTAGTTGATCGTGCCGAAGCGCGTGTTGTCGTGGTGATGGTCGATGTTGACCAGCTCCCCGGCGCCGCGCAGCACCGCCAGCGGGTTGCGATCGAGGTTGCCGCAGTCGAGGAAGACGACCGTCCTCAGCTCGAAATCCTCCGGCGGCGAGGTCACGAGGCCGTCGAGCGCGAAGAAGCGGTACTCCCCTGGGAGGGGAAAGTCCTCAGGTGAAATGACCATCAGCGAGTCCTTGCCGAGCCCGCGCAACAGAGCCTGCATCCCGATCAGCGAGCCGAGCGCGTCGCCATCGGGGTGCTCGTGGGTGACGAGCAGGAACCGCTCGTGCGCGCCGATCGCGGCCAGCACAGCCTTTCGGGCGTCAAGCGTCACCGGTGTCATCGACTCAACTATCGGTTCCGTACTCACGCAGCAGGCCCTCGACGCGCTGGGCGCGGTCGGTCGTCTCGTCGTAGCGGAACTCGAGCGTCGGCGTGCGGCGCAGTCCCAGCTCGCTGGCGATGCGTCCCTGCAGGTAGCCACGGGCGTGGCGCAGCCCGTCGAGCGAGGCCGAACGCGTCGCCGCATCGCCGAGCACGCTCACGTAGACGCGAGCGGAGCGCAGATCTGGACTTGTCGTCACATCGGTCACTGTCACGAATCCAACTCGCGGGTCTTTAAGTTCGGCGGCGAGGGCGTCCGCAAGAACCTGGCGGACCGCCTCGTCCACGCGACGCATCCGCCCGCTCACCATCCTAGACGCCCCCAGCCACCGCGGTCTAGTGGCCGCGCTGCGTTGCACGCAAAGCTGTAATGGCCGCCACCTCGCTCAGGCCAGTGCGCGTTCGACCTTGCGCGTTTCGTAGACCTCGAGCACGTCGCCGGCCTTGATGTCCTGGAAGCCCTGGAGCACGATGCCGCACTCGAAGCCGGCGGACACTTCGCGCACGTCCTCGCTGAAGCGCCGCAGCGTCGCGATCGTCGTTTCGTTGATCACCGTGCCGTCGCGCACGACGCGCACCTTCGCGCCACGCGTGACCTTGCCCTCGGTGACGTAGGAGCCGGCGATCGTGCCGATCCGCGACGCGCGGAAGGTCTGGCGCACCTCGACCTGACCGACGGTGTCTTCGACCTCGTCGGGCTCGAGCATTCCCTGCATCGCCGCGCGCAGCTCGTCGATTGCGCGGTAGATCACCGAGTAGCCACGGATTTCGATCCCTTCGCGTTCGGCCAGCGCCCGGGCGTCGCCGACCGGGCGGACGTTGAAGGCGAGGATCACGGCGTCGGAAGCGGCGGCGAGCATGACGTCGGACTCGGTGATACCGCCGACACCACGGTGGATGATGTTGACCGAGACCTCGTCCTGAGGCAGCTTGGCGATCTCGTCCTCGACCGCCTCGACCGAACCCGAGACATCGCCCTTGAGCACGAGGTTGAGCTCCTTGACCGCGCCCTCCTGGGCGAGGCGGAAGACATCTTCGAGTGAGACCTTGCGACCGGAGCGGCGCGCCAGCGCCTCGGTCTTNNCGAAGCCGAGCACCTCGACCGGTTCGCCGGGCTCGGCCTGGTGGGCGCGGCCGCCGAGGAAGTCGTGCATCGCGCGCACGCGGCCAAAGTTCGCGCCCGCCACGAGTGCGTCGCCGACGTGCAACGTGCCGCGCTGGACGAGCAGCGTCACGACGGGTCCGCGGCCGGGGTCAAGGCGCGACTCGATGACGTGACCGGAGGCGTCGGTATTCGGGTTTGCACGCAGCTCCTCGAGCTCGGCGACCACCTGGATCGTGTCGAGCAGCGAGTCAAGCCCCTCCCTCGTCTTCGCCGAGACGTCGACGAACTCGACCTCTCCGCCCCACTCGGCCGGCTGCAGGCCGCGCTGGGTCATCTCGGTGCGGACGCGCTCGGGATTGGCGCCCTCCTTGTCGATCTTGTTGACCGCGACAACGATCGGCACACCGGCCGCGCGCGCGTGGTCGATCGCCTCGTCGGTCTGCGGCTTGACGCCGTCGTCGGCCGCGACGACGATCACCGCGATGTCGGTGACGCTGGCGCCGCGCGCGCGCATCGCCGTGAACGCCTCGTGACCAGGGGTGTCGAGGAAGGTGATCGCGTGGCCACCGTGGCGAACCTGGTAGGCACCGATGTGCTGGGTGATGC
>PKYB01000004.1 GCA_003133565.1 Solirubrobacterales bacterium | reverse complement strand
TCCTGGCGCTCGCGAGGGACGACATTCGATACTCGGCGCAGTCGCTGACGTCGCTTCCGCTTGGCGTGCAAATGCGGGCGCGCCGCGGCTCACTCGCGAAAGTAGTTCTTGTCGTCCTGAGCGAGCGCATCGTCGATTGCTCGTCCGACGGTCGCTTTGTTCCGGGAGCGGTCGTCTCTACGGCGCCGTGTGGGTCAGTCTTGGGGCTTTGGGGTCAGGTCCGCCAGAAGCATCCTCTTTGGGGGCGGATAGAGAGATCGGGCGAGCGTCGCCGATATCCAGCCGATGACCCAACCGATGAACACAAGGAGGACGCCGTCCAAAATGTCCTTCTTGGCCGTGAGCGCCAAGATCAGCCAGAGTACCGCCCACGCGATCGCGCAGCCGATGCTGTAGGCGGTGTAGGTGCGCATCGGCGCTCGGAACAGCGGATTGCCCTTTGGCGCTTCCATGGTCCCTCCTCGGGAGTGATGTCACAACCGACCGTAGCACCGGCAATGACGTCCGCCGCGGGTCGTGACCGTATGTCGTCCAGCTCGGGCGTCTTGCTGGCTACGTGCGGGGCACGTGCTTTCCGCGCGTTGCAGGAACGCGGTCTCGCCGACGATGCTCGCAGCGATCCAGAGCAGGACTGGCGGTCACGATCGCCGCTGCCGCCGCGATCCACGGCGCGCTGCCGGGTTACGCCTCACCGGTCACGCTGGCCGCGCAGCACGTCGCGCCAGCGACGAGGCACTCAGTTGCTTGACCCAGAACCGAGTTAGTTAGACGACGGCGTCGGCTGGTTTTCCGGCGGCCGCGCGGCGGGCGAGGAGTGCTGTGCCGGTGAGGGCTATGGCTGCGGCGGTGACGATGTAGAGGGAGATGATGAGGAGGTTGTCGGTGATGTTGTAGGAGCCGAAGTAGACAATGCGTCGGAGGGCTTGGACGCCGGCGCCGTTTGGGAGGGCGGGGCTGATTGCGCGCCAGAAGCCGGGCAGGAGGGGTGCTGGGTAGGCGCCGCCGGCGCTGGGGTTGCCGAGGACGACGAAGAGGATCAGTGTGAGCCCGACGCCGATCGTGCCGAGGAAGACCTGGAAGGCCATGGTGACGACGGCGGCGCAGTAGACGATGAGCGCTCCGAGTGCGGCCATCGCGATGAGGTGGCCCGTTATTGCGCCGAGAACCGGCCCGACGACGATCGCGCCGCCGAGTCCGGAGAGGATGGCGTAAGGGGCGAGGACGATGAGGCGGATGATCGCGCGGCGGGTGCTGGCCGGGCGTGGCCGTGTGGCGATGCCGAGCAGCGCGGCGACGAGGTAGCCGCCGACGAGCCAACCGATGACCAGGTAGAAGCCGGACAGGCTCCGGGCGTCACCGGGTTGGGCGGGTACGGCGTCGGTGACCGTGGCGCTGCGGTGTTGGGCGGCCTCCGCCTGCCCGATGACGTCCTCCACGGCGGTCGCTGTCGCCGCGCCGCCGCCACCGGCGACGAGCAGCGCGTCGGTCTTGCCGGTGGGGTTGATGATCAGCACGCCGCTGGTCGAGCCGTGTCGTAGGAGCGTCCGACCGGCCGTGTCTGTCGCTACGGCGGTGGCGCGGAGCGGGTGGCCGTGGATCGCGTTGAGTTCGCCGACGAGCTGACTGGAGATCTGCGCAGGAGCGACGACGGCGATCGGCACTCCGTGAGGGGTGGGGTGGTGGAACGCGCCGACGTAGGAGAACACGAAGGCCAACTGGATCAGGAGCACGGCGATTACCAGGATGAACGTTCGTCCTGGCGCGACCGCGTCCCACAGTTCGCCGAGAAAGCCCCGTCGCGGCGCTGGCGCCGCCTGGCCCGGGCTGTTGGGTGCCTCGTTCATCGCGACTCCTCTTGGTGTCGGCCGACGTTGTTGTCCGCTGACACCTGGTACGATACATCAATGCATCCGATACGTCGATGTATGCAAATGGCGGAGTGTCATGCCCCCTAAAAGCACACGGAAGCGAACACCAATCCGCCAGGCCCCTCAAGCCGTGGTTCGAGCCGCAGGAGCACCAGCGCGGGTGACGCGTCGTCGAGCCCAAACCCGCGCCCGGCTCCTCGACGCCGCGTTCGGTGTGTTCGCTGCGCGAGGGTTCGGACGGGCGAGTATCGAGGAGGTGTGCGAGGCGGCCGGCTACACGCGCGGCGCGTTCTACTCAAACTTCGACACGCTCGACGAGCTTTTCTTCGCCCTTTACGCGCAGCGCAGCGAACTGATCGCCGACCGCGTCGCCGCCGGTCTGACAAACTCACCCGGCGACCTGCACGAGCTCGTCGCCCAAGCGGTCGGGGCGCTCGCGGTCGATCGCGACTGGGTGCTCGTGAGCACAGACTTTCGGCTCTACGCCGCCCGCAGTCCCGACGTCGCCGCCGTGCTCGTCGCCCATCGCAACAAGCTTCGCCACGCGATCGCCGCCTCGCTAGCCCCGGTGATCGCTCGCGCCGACCTACCAGCGTCCCTACGAAGCGCCGAAGAACTCGCCGGAGCCGTGATGGCCGTCCACGACGGCGCCACTACCGAATTGCTCCTCGACAACGACCCAGCCCGCTTTCGCTCCTGGCTCGCCGATCTGCTCACCGCGCTACTCGACCACCGCGAGACCCCGCAACTCCCCGCCGCCAACCCCGCCACCGCTCATACCGTCACACCCTCGGAGGAACGCGCTTGAACTCATGGAGCACATTCGCCGAAATATGCGGGACGGCGTCCGCCTCACTGATCGGGCTGCTCTTCGTCGCCGTCTCGATCAGAATCGACCTCATCGCTCCCTCCCAGGAGCTCCGCAATCGCGCCGCACAGACGCTCAGCCTGTTCGGGACAGTGCTCATCGTCGCGATCCTGACCGCCGTTCCGGGTCAACCGACGCGAGCCCTCGGCGCCGAACTGACCGCACTCGCCATAATCACCGCGGGCGGCCTGATCGTTCTCGATCGACGAGCGAGAGCGCACGCGAGTAGCCAAGCGATCGCGAGGGCTCTCGAGCTACTCACGCCCACCACGATCGTGTCGATCACGCTATTCGCCTCCGGCGCGCTCCTCGCATTCGGCGTACACGACGGGCGTTACGCGCTGATCATCCCGGTACTGATCGCGCTCACCGGCGGCGTCACCAGCGCCTGGCTTTTCCTCACCAAGATCACCACGGAGCAGAACCCACGAAACCCGGAACACACCGAAACGTGAGGGGCTCGTCGCGATTAGCTCCACGCCCAGCGACTCCTTCGCACGACCAGCCGCCAATCTCCTCGTCCAAGTCGCCTCGGCCGCTTCTGGTGCGTAGCAGCGACCGTGTTGACGCCGACTGCGCTATCGCGGGCTGTCCCTCCCGGGGCAGACGGAGCCACGACAGCAGCAGTGGCTCCGGGTGGACGTGCCGACACGAAGGCAGGTCTCGGCACCGTACAGGGCATCCGTCTCGCCTCTCGCCATAAGCAGGCGCGCTCGCCGGCGCCTCGGACAGTCCCGCAATGGACGAATTGCATCACTCTGG
>PKYB01000014.1 GCA_003133565.1 Solirubrobacterales bacterium | reverse complement strand
TTAGCAGCGAGAAAGCGAGGCATTGATCATGGATCACGAAGCACGCCGGCGGCTCGAGGAATACCGACGCAACGGCGCCGGACCATACGAGAACGCTCTCATCGACGATTACTCTGCAGGCGCGATCGACCGTCGTGAGCTGATGCGCCGCGCCGGTCTGCTCGGCATCTCAGTTCCGGTCCTCGGCGTAGTACTGCGGGCATTCGGGGAGCCGGTACCTGCCTTCGGCGCGGCGCGGGCGGCCGCGAGTAGCAACCGAATCCGGGTCGGCATCATCCCGCCGCCGAGCGGCGCAATCGAGCCTTCCACGATCTCCGACCTCGGCGGCCTGCAGACGATCGGGATCGCCGGCGAGTTTCTGGCGCGCGCGACGCAGAGCAAGACCCTGCTGCCCGAGCTCGCCACGAGCTGGAAGACGAACAAGTCGGCGACGGTGTGGACATTCAACCTGCGACCGAACGTCACCTTCCAGACGGGCCAGACACTGACCTCGGCCGACGTCGTGGCGACTTGGCAGCGACTCGCGACGACGGGCTCAGCGGCGCTGTCGGCGATCGGTGGCTACGTGACCCCCGACGGCATCATTGCGGTCGACGACCTCACCGTGGCCTTCCACCTCGAGACGCCGGTGTCGAACTTCCCCTACCTCGTCAGCTCGACGACCTACCAGGGGATCATTCTGCCGGCCAACTACCAGCTCGGCACGTTCGCCAGCAAGCCGCAGACGACCGGCGCGTTCCAGCTGGCCGCCTACACCCCCGGTGTCAGTGCGAGCTACAACCGCTACGCCGGCTGGTGGGGTGGGACGGCGCCGCTCGCGGGCGTTGACGTGACCTACTACACGGCGGCGGCGGCGGCGGACGCCGCGCTCCTCGGGGGCGATGTCGACCTCCTCGGTCAGGTCCAGCTCGCGACCGATCGCGCGCTGTTCAACAACTCGAGCGTGAAGATCTTCACCGCACGGGGCTCGACGCACCGCGAGGTGCCGATCCGCGTCGACGAGAGCAACCCGTTCCATGATTACCGCGTGCGGCAGGCGGTCGCTTTGACGCTCAATCGCCCGCAGATCGTCAAGACGCTGTTCAATGAATTCGCCGAGGTTGGCAACGACTCGCCGTTTGCCCCGATCTACGGGCTCGCCCGTAGCGTGCCGCAGCGCAAGCAGAACATCCGCCAGGCCAAGCAGCTGATCGCGGCGGCCGGACACGCGAAGGGATTCTCGGCCAAGTTGGTGACCGAGCAGCTCGGCGAGATACCCGAGCTGGCGCAGATCATCCAGAGCTCGGTGAAGCAGATCGGCATCGACCTGAGCCTCTCAATACTGTCTGTGGACGCCTACTACTCGGGCACCCAGACGGGGGCACCGTGACCTCACCCTCGATGTGTTCAAGTTGGTCGCCTGGCAAGGGCAGGGCGTGACGATCGCACCCGAGGCGCTGGCACTGATGGATCGCACTGCTGCGTCCTTTGCGGCCTTGGTGCGTGCGCGCGTGGCGGCTGATCCAGACGCGCTGATCTACGGTGTGACGACAGCTCCCGGCGATGGGGCGGCGGTCGCGTTGGATGCAGAGCACCAGGCCCGTCGCCCGACCCGACTATGGATCGCGATGTCATACGGCGAGCCGCTGCCCGAGCGCGTCGTGCGTGGCATCGTCCTGGCGCGCCTTGCCAACTTCCTCGAGGGTAACGCGGCCGCCCGCAGCGACGTCGCTCTCGCCGTGGCGGACCTGCTCGACGAGGAGGCGCTGCCGGTCGTACCCGCGCAGGGCAACGGCGGTGCTGGCGAGATCCTCGCGTTGGGGTGTCTGTTCTTCGAGCTCAGCGAGCGTCTGCAGCTGACTCCCAAGGAGCGCATGGCGCTGATCAACGGCTCGCCCTGCGCGGCCGCGCTGGTGGCCGACGTCGCACTTTCCGGACGCGAGCGGATCGCCTTGGCCGAGGGGATCTTCGCCCTTGCAAGCGATGTGATCGGTGCGCCTGATGACGCCTATGCGGCCGACATTGAGCAGCTGTGGGGTGACAAGCACGAGACGGCAGCGTTGCGCGCCCTGCGCCTGCTGCGAGCGGGCAGTCCTGGCGAGCGCCAGCGGTATCAGGCGCCGGTTAGCTTCCGTATCCTGCCGCGCGTCCTCGGTGCGGCGCTGCGCGCCCAGGCGACCGCGGAGCATGCAGCGTCGGTCTCGCTGCAGTCCGTCACCGACAATCCCGTCTACCTTCCACCCGACGCAGAGCGACCGCTCGGCGCCGTGCTCTCCAACGGCGGTTACCACAACGCGCAGGCTCCAGCGGCGATGGATTGTGTGGCGTCGGCCTGGGCGGACCTGTGCCAGCTAGCCGAGCGCCACACCGAGCAGCTCTTCCAGCACCCGGCAACTGCGCGGCTGCTCAGCGCAGACGAGTGGACGGTTAAGCCGCTACACCAGGCGCAGAGCTGGTGGGCGGAAGAGGCCCGCGCGCTCGCGCAGCCGACGCTGCTTTCGCTCGCTGGATTTGGGCAGAACGATGTGGCGGCGCCCAGCTTCCTCGCCTGGCGCAAGGTGACGGCAATCGGCAAATGCCTCGATGGCGCGCTCGCAGGCCTCGCAGCTGTGGCCTCGCAGGCTCTGCACGTCGCCGGACGCGGCGCCGGAGCAGGACTGGACGGACTCCTTGCCGAAGTGCGCGCCCAGCTTCCACCTGTGACGGACGTGCGCGCTGTAGGACGCGACTGCCAGGCCTTGATGGATGCGTTCACTGCTCGCGCGCTGGGCCAGGGGCCTGCTGAATGAGCCGACACGGGAACGCGGGCGGGCGCTCTGCCGAGCCGATCGAGCTCACCTACCTCAACGGACTGGACATCGCTCGGCTGGCGCCATCGGACGCACTGATCCTCGACGCGGTTGAGGAGGGCCTCCGTGCGCAGGGGCGTGGGGAGACGGTCATCGAGCCTCGCGTCCATCTCCGCGCAGACCCCTCGGTGGACGGGCATTTCAACGTGCTTCGCGGCTCGATCCCGGCGATGGGCCTGGCCGGTGTAAAGGTCGTTGGGGACTTCGTTGAGAACTACCGCAGAGGCCTGCCATCCGAGATGGCGTTGCTGAGCCTGTTCGATCCCGCGACGGGCACGCCAAAGGCCGTGCTCGACGCCACTGCCATCACGGCGATGCGGACGGGCGCGGTCACGGCAATCGGTGCGAAGCACCTCGCGCGACGCGACGCGCGGATCCTCGGTCACGTCGGCGCTCGTGGCACGGCATATTGGAACGTGCGGCTGCTGGACCGCCTCTTTGATTTCGCGGAGATCCGCGTGCACTCGCGCCGCGCGGAGAGCCGCCACGGGTTCGCACGCCGGCTGTCGCAAGACCTCGGCAAGCCGGTCCTCCCAACCTCTGATTGGATCAGCTGCGTACAAGGGGCCGACATCGTGGTCGAGGCGTCGCGGCTCAGCAAGCCGACGCCGCTCCTGCGAACTGCTTGGGTGTTGCCGGGAGCGCTGGTCATTCCATACGGCACGATGAGCGCGGTGGAGCTCACGCTGACCGACATCATGGCGAAGGTCGTTGTCGACGACTGGGGCCAATGCGCCACTGGTGAATATGGCGCGCTGCGCCAGCACGTCACGGCCGGCAAGCTCACGCGTGACAATCTCTACGGCGAGCTGTGCGAGATCGTCGCCGGCGCCAAACCGGGGCGGGAGTCGCCGCAGGAAACGATATTGCTCTGGCACCGCGGCCTCGCTCTGTCCGACATTGCGCTTGCCCACGCACTGCTCGAGCAGGCACAGGCGGCGGGCCTCGGCCAGCGTCTGCGCTTCGCCTGATGGTGGGCTGACGCCGAAGCTCAGATCGCGACGGCGTCCCAGTTGAGCCGCACGTAGTCGAGCACGAGCGGCTCGCCGAGCAGCGGCTCGAGGTCGTCGAGAAACGGGCTGCGCAACTCCGCCGGCAGGCGCTCGAGGTAGGGCGCGAAGATCACCGTCTCGAGAAACTCGCGCGGGCGCGGCGGCGTCGTCGGCTTGGGCTCGAGCCAGCAGTCCGCGACGGCGAAACCGGCGCGCTCGAGCCGCGCGGTCGACTCATCGACCGTCGCGTAGTGCCAGAGGTCACCCATCCTCGCGAGGTGCTCGCCATAGGGGTTGCGGTGCGCCAGCTCGGCACCGACCCGTCGCGCGCGATCGATATTGCCGTAGCCGCCGCACTGTGCGACGAACTGCGCGCCCTGGTGGAGGACCGCGCGGATCCGCGCAAAGAGCTTGTCGTGGTCGAAGATGTGGTGGAAGGTCGCCGTCGAGACCGCGGCGTCGAGCTTGCGGTCGAGTCGGAGCTCGAGGAGGTCCGAGCAGATCACATCGACGCGCCGGGGATCAAGCCGCTCACGCGCAAGGTCGGCCATCGAGGGCGAGC
>PKYB01000008.1 GCA_003133565.1 Solirubrobacterales bacterium | reverse complement strand
TGGGCTGGTCTGACACCCAGGCTTCGACGACGACGATTGCCGGCGGCTTCGAGGACTTCATCGCCGACGTCAACAAGACAGCGCGTGCCCAGGACAACATCGGACCGATCCTCTGGTACATGCTGAGCGACAACTCGACGATCACGACACGCGCTGACGGCCTCGGCCTGCTCTACACAAGTCCGAACGGCAGCGACGCCGGCCCCAAGCCGATCTGGCCGGTATTCGCAGCAGCCGCCCAGAGCGAGGGCACGATCGCGCTGCCCCCCGCGCTCAGTGACAGCGGCCCCTATCTGGCTCCCACCACGAAGGGCGCCTCCGGCGCAAAGAGCGCGAAGGCATCTAAAGAGAAGACCCTCGTCCGCTGCGTAAAAGTCGGGCGCCGCCACCACAAACGACTCAAGTGCGCGCGCATCAAGAAGCACGCGAAGCGCAAGAAGAAGTCGAAGTAAACCTCGACAGGTGCTCCGGCTATTCGCTCGCCGGTAGTCGCACGATCGCGAGCGTGGTGCTCTCGAACACGGGGGTACCGTGTCGCGGCGGCTTGAGGAAACCACCGTCGGCGCCCGGGCACGTCGGATCGAGCAAGAGAAAGCGCACTCCGAGCGCGCGGCCCAAGCGACGGCCGGCTCGCGTGTCATGAATGATCGACTTCGCCTCGTCGGCGAACTTCAACTCGGCCGCGGGCTGGATGTCTTCCGGCAACAGTGCGGCAAGCGTGCGCGTGGAGAGCAGCCACTCGCCGAGGAAGCTCCAACAGCGGTCTGTGACAACGACCTCGTTCGGGCGAAGCACCGCCGTCAGCGCGTTGAGCCCGCGAAGCGCCGCCGGCGTCACGAACGAGTAATAGCTACGAACGCTCTTGGCCTGTGGATACGAGTTAATCGTGGTTGCCGCAATGCCGGCTATACACACACCGGCGACTAGCACCGGCCAACGCAGGCGAACGGCGACCGCCGCGACGAGTATTGCCGCGACCAACGGCACGTAGAAGACCATCCGGCTGTAGTAGTTGGCGACGTGCAGGATCCAGCCGTAGCCGAGCGCCACGCTCACGACGAGCAGCACGAGGGACGGCCACAGCGCCCGGTCGCCGCGGTGGCGAAACGCGATCACGACGAGCGCGACAGCCGTGGCGCTGGCGACCACTGGCGAGATATCGCGCAGCGCGAGCGTGAGATTGATCTTCGTGTCGAGGTAGTCGGTGTAGGGAAGCGATCCGCCAAAGGTGCGCTCGCGCGCGTAGAGATCCGCGAGCACGCCGACGCCAACTACGAGCGTCCCGGCCGTGAGGTAGACAGCGTCTCGCACGGCGCGCAGGTGGTCCTTAGCTGCGGCGCAACAGGCGAGCAACACCACCCCGGTCACGACAATGCCGATCGCCCCGGAAAGGCGATGACTCGCGACGAGACCGATCAGCGTAAACGCAAGCCCGGCCTTGCCGCGACGGTCGAGCTGGCCGGTGGCGTACGCGGCGAGGTAAGCGAACAGCAGCGGTAGTAGGACCAACGCAAGTAGGTTGGCGACGCCTTCCCAACCGAGGATGTCCTGGCTTGCTGGCACGACTGCGACAAGCGCGGCGGCGAGGACACCGGCGGCGCGGCCCCAGAAGGCCCGCGCAAAGGCAAACACCGTGGTCACCTCGAGCACCACGAACACGAGGATCCCGTGGCTCAAGACTCCTGCCTGCGCATGAGACATCAAAAGCACCGAGCCATACAGCGCGGGACCGCCGGGGTCGTCGCGGAACGGCACGCCGAGCATCCAGAACGGGTTCATTATGAGCATCGATCCCTGGCGACGAATCTCGTCGGCGTAGAGCAGGTACTTCGCCCAGTCGTTGCCCGGCACGAGCGTCGAGCCGAGCACCCGCAGCGCAAGCACGAGGCTGAGCGCGATAACCGCCAGCAAGCCGAGGGCCGCCAACACGCCACCGCGCGTCACGCGGGCGTGCTCAACGCGTCCTGGCGTCCAGGTCAAGATTCCGACGGCGACGAGCGCCACCAGCCCCAGCTGCACCGAGGTGTCGGTGAGCGGGATGCCAACGCGGGCGAGGGTGATCAACAAGGAGCTGACGACGGCAAGGCCGAGCGCTGGCGCGGCCATGATCGTGGCGAGGCGGTGGCGACGGATCGGTCCGGGGAGCAGTGGCGCGAGGGCCCACCCAGGAGCAAGCAGCGCCAGCGCTGAAAGCGCGACCGAGCGGGCGCCACAAAGAGCGCAGGCCACCTCGCCCAGGACCAGCACGGCGGCAAGCACCCAGAGCGGCGGCGGCGAGCGCAGCGTTCCCGTGAATCCCACGGGTACAGTACGGATTCCTATGCTGCGCAGAGTCGCTCTCCTCGGTGGCGTGCTGCTGGCGCTCACCGCATCCTCGGCGGCAGCACGGTCGGGTAACGGCCCTGGACTGTACGCACCGTTCCCGACGCCTGCCGCAGAAAGCGCGGCACAGGCCTATTACGCGACTTTCCACCTGAAGCTGTCAAAAAAACAGCTAGGTCGCGGCGCCTTCCACCACCGCCACGGGCGTGGTCTCGCGCCCACCACGACAACCACGGCAAGCCGGCGAGCCGGTGTCGACGCCGGATCGCTTGGGCTCTGGCCGCTGTTCGCGGTCGGGCTGCTCGCGGCCGGACTCGCAGGAATCGCCAGACGCCGACGGCCCCTAAGCGCGCATCCTTGAGCGCTGCGCGGGGACCGCGCGCAGCGGCGCTCTGCGCGCTCGCCGTTGTTGCCCTCGGCGGTTGTGGGGGCACGAGCGCAAAGCCGGCGGCGACGCAGGCGGTGCCGAGCGACTTTCTCGGGCTTGTATCAGACCAGGTGTTCTCGGCCACCCCGCTGTGGAAGGCGCGCATCCTCGCGACCCAGCGACACGCGGGGGTTGAACTGTTGCGCCAGGAGTTCGCTTGGGCACAGATCGAGCCGCGCCCGGGCGTCTACGACTTCGCGCCCTACGACGCCTATATGGCAGCGACCGCAGGCGCGGGGATGCAGGTGCTCGCGGTGCTAGACGACCCGCCCGCCTGGGCCGCAACGAAACCGCCGCGAGGCGAGCGGCTGTCGGAGGTCACCGTTTTCCCGCCGCGGAAGATGGCGCAGTTCGCCGCCTTCGCCGCGCTACTGGCCCGCCGCTATGGGCCGGGAGGCTCGTTCTGGCGCGCGCACCCCAAGCTCAGGGCAGTGCCGATCCGCTCATGGGAGATCTGGAACGAACCCAACTTCGAGATCTATTGGGGCGGCCATCCGAGCGCTGCCGCCTACGCCGCGATGCTCCGCGCGGTGTACCCCGCGATTCATGCCGTCGACCCGCACGCCAACATCGTCACCGCCGGCGTCGCCAACACCACAATCGGCGGCATCGGCGCAGAGCCCTACATCCGCGAGCTGCTTGCAACGCGACCGCGACCGGCGTTCGACACGCTCGCAATCCACACCTACGCCGTGAGCCCTGCCGGCGTGATCGAGTCCGTGGAGCAGGTACGCGGCATCCTCAACGCCGCTGGGCTCAACTCGACGCCGATCTGGCTCACCGAGTTCGGCTGGGCCAGCGGTGGACCACCTTCGCCGTTCACCGTTGGCTCGGCGCGGCAGGCGCGCTACGTGCTCGACACCATCGTCGATCTCGCCCGCAAGGAGGCCACGCTGCACGTCGCTGGCATCGTCTACTACGACTGGCAGGACGCAGTCCCCTATGCCGGCGGTGGTACCAACTTGTGGGGATTTCACACGGGACTCGTAGCGATCGACGGGATCGCCAAGCCCGCTCTGTCGAGCTACTACCAGGCCGCCGGGGTATTGCACGCTCCGCCCTGAGCCGAACAGCCGCCCGCAGCAGTCGGCGGCACGCTGACAATGACTCGGCGTAGTCTTGCGATGTGAACGGGCTTTCCACCGGCGTTGTTCGGATCGCGCCATCCAGCCCGCGCGTGGTCGACCTGCACTGCCACGTCCTCCCCGGCATCGACGACGGACCTGAGACGATTGAGGGCTCAGTCGCTCTCGCGCGTGCGGCATCCGCTGCAGGCGCGCAGATCCTGGTAGCGACCTCTCACGTGTGTTGGAACTACCGCAACGATGCCCGCACGATCCGCCGGCTCGTGGTTGAGCTGAACGCACGCCTCGCTGCCGAGAAGGTGGCAGTGGAGGTTCGCGCGGGCGCCGAGATCGCGATGACGCGGGTCGGCGACCTCGACCCACAGGAGCTGTCTCGCCTTACTCTGGGCGGCAGCGGCCGCTATCTGCTCGTCGAACCGCCGTTCACTCCGATGGTGAGCGGCCTCGATGCGGTCATCCTCGATCTGCAGCGCCAGGGCTACCGAGTCGTGCTCGCCCACCCGGAGCGCTGTCCAGCTTTCCATCGTGATCGAGGCATCCTCAACGAGCTCGTTGGAGCCGGCGTACTCACGTCGGTCACCGCTGGGTCACTCGTCGGGCGCTTTGG
>PKYB01000026.1 GCA_003133565.1 Solirubrobacterales bacterium | reverse complement strand
CCCGGGCGTCGGCGGGCCGCCGAGCATTTCGACGAGGCCGTCGTAGCGCCCGCCGCCGGCGATGCCCGACTGGGCGCCGAGGGCGTCGCTGGTGAACTCGAACAAGGTGCGCGTGTAATAGTCGAGGCCGCGGACGAGCGTCGCGTCGATCTCGTAGGCGATGCCGGCGCGATCGAGGAGGCTTCGCACCTCGGCGAAGTGCTCGCCGTCCTCGGGGGCGAGCTGGTCGAGCAGCCGCGGTGCACTGGCCATCACGGCGCGCGTGCCCGGATCATCGGAGTCGAATGCCCGCAGTGGGTTGAGGTCGATCCGCTCGCGCACCTGCGGCGCGAGGCGGTCCTCGTGAGCGTGGAGGTAGGTCGCGAGCTCCTGGCGGTAGACCGCGCGGGTCGCGGGGCTCCCGAGGCTCGACAGGCGCAATCTCACGTCCGCGCAGCCGAGCTGCGCCAGCAGCTTGGCGAGCAACACGATCAGCTCGGCGTCGAGCGCCGGGTCATCGGAGCCGAGTGCCTCCGCCCCGACCTGCCAGAACTGGCGGAAGCGACCGGCCTGCGGGCGCTCGGCGCGGAAGAAGCTTTCGAGGTAGTAGAGCTTGACCGGCGCCGGCAGCTTGTGCATGCCGTGGTCGAGGTAGGCGCGGCAGACCGGCGCCGTGCCCTCGGGCCGCAGCGTGAGCGAGCGCCCGCCACCGTCGTCGAAGCTGTACATCTCCTTGCCGACGATGTCGGTCGCCTCACCGACGCCGCGCGCGAAGAGCTCGGTGGACTCGAACGCGGGCGTCTCGATCCGCCCGTAGCCTGCCGCCTCGAGCAGCTCGCCGGCCGCCGCTTCGAGCCTGCCACGGAGGGCCGCCTGCTCGGGCAGGATGTCGAAGGTGCCGCGAGGCGCGGTGAGCTTCGAGCTCACCCCGCAGCCGGCGCGCGCAGCTCGGCGAGGAACGGGTTGGTGGCCCGCTCGCGCCCGAGCGTCGTCAGGGACATGTGGCCGGCGTAGACGTTGGTCTCGTCGGGGTAGGCGTCGAGCAGCTGCGCGATCGAGGCGGCGAGCGTCGGCCAGTCGCCACCCGGCAGGTCGACGCGACCGACCGAGCCGGCGAACAGCACGTCGCCGCTGAACAGCGCGCCGCCGGCAGGGATCGCGTAGGTCAGATGGCCGGGACTGTGGCCCGGCGTGAAGTGCACTTCGAGATCGAGACCCGCGAGCTCGAGCTGCTCGCCACCGGAGAGCACCGCGTCGGCCTCGTAGTTCTCGAACGGGCCGAACCCGGTCATCCGCACGTAGGTGTCGATGTCAGCCAGGACGTGGCGCTCGAGCGCCGGGCAGTAGACCGGCGCGCCGGTGTGGCGGGCGAGCGCCGCAACCGCGCCGACGTGGTCGAAGTGCGTGTGCGTGATGAGGATCGCGTCGATCTTCACAGCGAGCGCGTCGATCGCCGCGATCAGCCGCTCAGCCTCGTCGCCGGGATCGATCAGCAACGCGTGGTCTGAGCCCTGCGCACCGACGATGTAGGTGTTCTCCGCAACTGGCCCGACGGTGAACGTGCGGATGTCGAGCTCGGTCATCCGGCGGCCTTCTTGCGCACGTGGCGTTTGTACATCCACAGGTCGGTGTAGTAGATCAGCGGCGCGTAGAGCACGAGAACGATCGGGAAGAGAATGATGTTGTCCTTGACCGGACGCTTCAGCAGCAGCGTCGAGACGAGGTAGACGACCGCCGCGGCGAGGACCGCCCGGACCGCCGCGCTCTTCCAGGTCGGCGGCTGCTCGTAGCGCTTTGGGCGCGGTCCGCTCGAGCCCTTGCCGCCGCGCTGGCCGGTGCCCCGGCCGCTGCCACCCTTCTCCGCCGGCGTCGGCTTACGCCCCGTGCGACCGCGCGCCTCGATTATCCCCGCGGCATTGCCGCGGTGCTTGGTCGAGCGTCTGGTCTTGGACGTGCGTGGCATCGCTAGCGGAAGGTTAATGCGTTCTCGGCGATCTGGCGGGCGGGGTCAAAGCCGCGGATCTCAAGCTCCGCCGGGAAGCCCTCGAGCGCGGCGCTCGGAACGAGGCCGACGATCTCGGCGCAGGCCAGCGGCGCGAGGCTCGCCGCGCGCTCCACGATCGCCGCGAGCGGCGTCGCCTCGCAGTCCTCGACGTTGATCGAGACCTGGGCGGCGTGGTCACGCGACACGAGCTCGATCGCGATCGTCTTGAGAAGGCCCGTCGGATCGCTCTCGCGGATCCTCCTCGCGACTTCCTGAGCCGTGCCGAGATCGGCGGGAGGCGCAAGCTCAAGGTTGAATGCGACCAGCGGTGGGCGTGCCGCCACAAGCGTGGCGCCGGCGCTCGGGTGGAGGTGGCGGGGACCGAAGTCGGGCGTCAGCTCACCGGCGGCGATGCGCGCGGCGAGCGCGTCGCGGCCGCCACGGCGGAGCTCGGCGCGGGTGCGCCCGCCAGCGAGTGCGCCGTAGAGAAAGACCGGGATCTCGAGCTCGCGCGAGATCAGCTCGGCGCTCAGCAGCGCCTCCGCGCACGCCGCGCCGCGCAGCTCGGGCGTGAAGTAAACGACTGGCGCGACGTCCAGCGCGCCGACGTGCGGGTGCGCTCCGCGCGGGCTTGCAAGGTCGATGGCGCTGGCAGCCTCACGGGCACCCGCGAGCAGTGCCTGCGCGAGCGTCCCGGGATCACCGGCGAGCGTGAACACAGCGCGGTGGTGATCGGGATCGCTGTGGCGATCGAGCAGCCGCGCGTGCTTCCCAAAGGCTGCGCCGATAGTGTCGAGCGCGACGAGATCGCGCCCTTCGGATACGTTCGGAACAGCAACGAGAGGCATCGGCTGCGCCACTCACGTGACGATACGGAGCCGAGCGGCTCGCTCACGACTTCGGCGCTGGCGGCCGGCCCCGACGCGGCCGCGGCGCGGGCCTCAGCCCCGCCCACGGTGCTAGCCGGTCTGGCTGATCGCCTCGTCCGTGATCGGTATCCAGCGCAGGAGAACCTCGGCGAGGTCGGCGTGGCGCATCGGCTTGGTGATGTAGTCGTCCATGCCCGCTTGCAGACAGCGCTCGCGGTCGCCGTCCATTGCGTGCGCGGTCATCGCGATCACCGGCGTGCGTTCCGAGCCGTTCTCGCGCCGGCGCAGCTCGACGGTCGCTTCGTAGCCGTCCATCTCGGGCATTTGACAATCCATGAGGACGGCGTCGTAGCGGCGCTCAGCAAGTGCTTGCAGCGCCTCCACGCCGGTCGCGGCGACCTCCGTGCGAACGCCGCACCGCTCCAGCGCGCGAACCGCCACGATCTGGTTGATCGGGCTGTCCTCTGCGACGAGCACGAGCGGCGGGGTCGACCACGCCAACGTCACGGCGCTGCGGGCTTCGGACGCGTAATCCGACGGCTGATCGACCGCGAGCGCGGGAGCGAAATCCAGCTCGAACCCGAACGTGCTTCCGCGCCCCGATTCGCTCTGTGCGCTGATCGTCCCACCCATCAACGTGACGAGCTCGCGGGCGATAGCCAGACCCAGGCCGGTGCCGCCGTAGTTGCGGGTCGTCGAGGCGTCAGCCTGGGTGAAGGGCTCGAACATGCGCTCAAGACTCGCCGGATCGATCCCGATACCGCTGTCGGCCACGTCCAGGCGGACGGTCGCGCCGCCATCGGACTTGGTCTTCGCGCTGACCGTGACACTGACCTCACCCTCACTGGTGAACTTGACCGCGTTCGAGACCAGGTTCAGAAGCACCTGGCGCAGGCGGCGGCCATCACCGCGCGCCCGTCGCGGAACCTCGGGGGCGATTCTCACCGCAAACCGCAGCCCCTTCGCGATGGCCTGCACGCTAATCAGCGAGCAGGTGTCCTCGATCGTCGTGTGAAGGTCGAAGTCGACGACGTCGAGCTCGAAGCTGCCGGCCTCGAGCTTCGAGATATCGAGGATGTCGTTGATCAGCAGCAGCATCTGCTCACCGGATCGGGAGACCTGCGTTGCATATTCACGCTGCTCGTCGGTCAGCGCGGTATCGAGCAACAGATCGTTCATCCCGATCACGCCGTTCATCGGCGTGCGAATCTCGTGGCTCACGTTCGCCAGGAACGCCGACTTCATGTTTGACGCCTCGACGGCCTCGTCGCGTGCGATCGCGAGCTCGGCAGCCGCCTTGGTGCGCTCGGTCACGTCGGCGTAAAGCGCAATTCGGCATTCGCGCCCGTCGAGATTCACGTTGTTGCTGGTGACCTCGACGTCGATGATCGTGCCGTCCTTGAGCCGGTGGCGTACGGGCAGGGCGGACACCTCTGCGAGGAAAATGGCCGGGTCCAGTTGGGGGACGTCGTCGGGTGGCCGCAGGTCCTTGATCGTCATCGAATAGAGCTCGTCGGGCGAGTAGCCGTACTTGGCGCTCATTGCGTCGCTGGCGGCAACGATCTGCAGCGTCGAGCGGTCGTAGGCCAAGACCGGCATTGGATTTCGGCTGAAGAGAAGGGCCGAGCGTTCCTCGCTCGAGACGAGTTGCTTGCGGGCCCGTCGGAGCGCCGGCCGGAAGGCCAAGCGTATGCCGGCGAGCACGACTGTCGCGGTGGCAAGTGCGACGGCGGGTGCGCCGAGGCGGTGGGAGTTGTCGACCACCAGGATGCCGAGGCTCGCACTGGTGAGCAATCCGGGCACGAGGAATCCCGACACCCCTCGCCGCATGAATCGGCCGGGGCCATGATCGGCCGCCCACATCGCTATCGCAAACAACAGCAGCGCCGCCGGCCACGCGATGGCGTTCATGACGTTGCCAAGTTGACTGGTGGTGCCTGCGGAGTTCGCGACGAAGTTGAACGTGTCGCCCGCAGCGACGACCCCCATCCCAATCGCCAGGAATACGAACGTGGTCCTGATGCGGCTGGCCACGACCACCGCGCTACCGGCGACGAGGCCGAGGAGCAGCAGATCGCAGACCGGGTAGGCGATGTTGGTGGCGAGGCCTAGCGAAAGGCCCAACTTGAAGTGCGCAAGCGCGTGAAATGCGAAGACCGCGTCAAGCGCCGCCATGCCGAGCGCGGCGATCGCGCCGTCGAGCCAGTGCGCCGAATCGTCGCCGCGCCTGATCTCGCCGCGCATCAAGACCAGAATCGCGACGAGGGCGGGCGGGAAGAACCCCAGGTAGAAGAGATCGGCCCAGGACGGCACCGACGGGCTGCCGCCCCCCAGCGACTCGAACGTAAGGATGAGATCCCCGACCGTCCATGACAGGCTGGCGGCACCCATCCAGAACGCCGCCCGTCGGCGGTGCTGCGGCTGCCCGATGCCGGCCGCGATGCACATCAAACTTGCGGTCAGCTCGAACGCGACCACAACCCAGCCGTCCAGCCACGGCGCGAAATTCCAGTTGGTCCGCACGACCAGAAAGACGGTGTAGGCCGCGAGCAGCGCGCCGAGGAGCGCGAATAGGGCCCAAACGATGCGTCTGGGTCGAGCGCCTGGAGTGTCCGGCCGGTCGTCAGCCGACGACGCCAACAGAACGTCCGGTTGCGCAGACATGTAAAGCGTGATCGGCCAATTCCCGCTTTGACGTGAACCTCTGGCGGGTGAATAGACGCTGTATCGACGGGCGTCGGACCCGAAACTCAGACGACAGGAGTCCGGGTCTGAGGCGGGACGAGGATCGCGACGAGCAGACGCGACGCCGAGCTCGCCAAAAGCGGCCGACGCGATGACTCGTTCCAACACCGACACCACCCGCCAGCCGCCGGATATCCTCAGCGATCCCCGCCGGAGTAGCTCAGTCGGTTAGAGCAGCGGAATCATAATCCGCGTGTCGGGGGTTCGAGTCCCTCCTCCGGCATCTCCCCACTGGCGCGACGTGAGGCGTCAACGCCCGTCGCTGCTGGACGGCCGCCCGGAGCAAGGACGTGGGACGGGTCAGGAAGAAGTTCGGAGTTTGCGGTCTCGCCGGGGGCCCTTGGGGTTCGCGTCGAACAGGTCCGCGACCTCGCGCAGCGACTTCGCCGCTCTCGCGCGCACCTCAGGGGGGAGGTCGCCACTCAGCGTCCTCGCCTCGGTGACTACGACGTCGATTACGTGCCGTATATCCCCGTGATCGTCGCTGTCGCCCATGCTCGCCCTCCCAAGCGCGTACAGCTCGCGCCTTATGCGTACCAGCTGGTCGGCGGTCCGATCGTCTACTTGGGTGCTCCGCAGCTCGGTGAAGATCGCGGCGAGAGTCGGAGCCTGCCGGTCCTCCCGGACCCGGCGAATCCTGGCCGCCGCGGCATCCATCCGCGTGAGGGCGTCGCCGACCTCCTTGGCCAGCACCTCCTTGGTCAAAGCCGAGACGGGCCTCGTGGCGAATGGGTCAGTGTTCGCATTCTTCGACGCGGACCTTGTCGGCAATGCCTTAGAGACGATCTGCGTCCAGGACGGATAAGTCGCGCAGGCCTGCGCGACTTGTTCCTCGGTCGGGTACTTCTCGGCGAACTGCATGCGCCGCGCGATATCGGCACGGCTCAGGTCGGTCGCCTCGACGATCTCCGCCATTCGCCCGTTCGGCAATTGCTTGCCGCCATTCGCGTAGCGCTCCCGCAGGAGGAGTTTCCCGAACTCCCAGCGTGCGCGGATCCCCTCACCCGCCGCACGACCGGCCCGCGCGTCCGCGTCAACGATCTGCTCCTGCAAGTCGACGTACTCCTGCAGCTCGACGATCGGGCCGCCGCTCGCGGTCCTCGCCTTGACCATGGCAACGCTCTCCGCGAGTGCATCCATCACGTTCGGGACGCTCGCGTCGGCCTCCGTCACGCCCGGCACGCTCGCGTCGGCCTCCCCCGCGCCCGGCACGCTCGCGTCGGCCTCCGCGTTCGGGACGCTCGCGTCGGCCTCCCTCACGCCCGGCACACTCGCGTCGGCGTCCGTCACGCCCGGCACGCTCACGTCGGCCTCCG
>PKYB01000018.1 GCA_003133565.1 Solirubrobacterales bacterium | reverse complement strand
CCGGCCGGGTCAACGCGCCCGTCGGCGGTCGTCAGGACCAGCTCGGCACTCTCGATCGGGTTGCCGTAGTAGGTGACGTTGGCGCTGACGCAGGTCGGGCTCGTGTGGGTCAGCTGGATGCCCAAGGGGAGCAGCGACTTGGTCGGCGTGGCGCCCGTGCCGCAGAGCACGAGCCCCTGCGCGGGAGCGGCCTGCCAGCGCTGCGAGGCCGCGATGATCGCGGCACCGGTCAGGTTGGGTGTGTCGCTCGAGTAGTTGAAGAGGCTCATGTAGCCCTGGCCGTAGGTCTCGAGACCGGTACCGCTGGCAACCAGCCCGTAGAGATCGAAGCTCTGCACGTTGCAGTCGCTGTGGGCCAGGGCGTCGCCCGCCAGCGAGAGCGTTGCCGCGCGCGCGGCGTCGCTCACCGGTCCGTCATAGGCGAACTGGGCGCCCGGCCCGGACGTGGCGTCTGGTTGGCCGATCTCGGTCACGAAGATCGGCGAGTTGTCGCCGAAGTTCGTCATGATCGCGCGCAGTTGCTCGGTCAGCAGCGTCACTCCGGGCGCATCAGGCGCATAGGGGTGGAAGCCAATCCCGTTGATCCAGCCCTTGGCGCCGTCCTGGTAGAGCTCGGTCACGTACTGCTGGAAGTTCTGCCAGCCGATGCTCGCAAGGATCTGAGCGCTGGGATCGACGGCGTGCACCGCGCTACTGAGCGGTTCGAGAACCTGCAGATAGGTTTCCGGGTCGACGGTCGTCCAGAAGTTGCCGGAGTTGGCCTCGGTCCAGACCTCGAACTGCTCGACCGGGAGATAGGGCAGCTGCGGATTCTGCTGCCAGAACGTACCTCCGACGCCGTAGCGAGCCGCGAACGCCGCCGAGAACGCCTCGAAGTCGCCGTAGTAGGCGGGCGCCAACGAGGTGCCCGAACCCGCAGCCCAAGTCGGCGGCGAGTCGAGTACCGCAATCATCCGCACACCGCTCTGCGCCAGTAGGCCGACGAGGTGGTCGAGTGAGTTCGGCTCGTCGCTGGGGTTGTTCCAGACGTAGGTGTGCTTGCCGTCGACCGGTGGGTTCGGCTCCGCCCAGGTCCACAGCGCGTCCATCCTCGCCGTCTTCAGGTCATCAGCGCCCATCGTGGCAATGAACGTGCCCCAGTTGCTCGGAGAAACAAACGTCTCCTTGATCAGGTCCTGAATGTTCGCGCCGTAGTAGTCGGGCCGCGGCGGGGTGGCGCCCGCGCCGCCGGGCAAGAGCCCGAGGAGAAGTGCGGCGAAGACGGCTGCCAGCGTGAAACGACGCAGTCGTCTCACGCCACGAGCCGCCCGGGACTCGCGACGAAGGTCATCGTGGCAATGTACGTGCCCAGCCAGTCGGTGCCGACGGGTATTTTCTTCCGGGTGTGGCAGGGCAGCATCGTTGACCGCCCAGAGCAGGCGTTTTGCTCGCGACCCTACGCCGCACTTGATTGCGGTCGGGACTCGTGGGGCGGGTCGCGGGGGTCGATCACGAACTCGCGCCCTTCGCCGGGCGGTCCGGCAACCGCCGCGGCCACCTGAATGCGGTAGAGCGAATTTGGCCGCGCTCGCTCGCGCGTGCGGAAGCTGAGGGTTAGCCGATCCGGGCTGGGGCTCGCGTCAAGCAGCGCGACGAGCGTACCCTCGGCCTCGTCGGGGTTGTCCCAGAGCACAATCTGCGGGCCGATGTCGGCTGAGCGCACGGCCCAAGCAAGGGCGCGCGCGAGCGGCGGCGGCGCCGCCGTGTACTCGAAACCGTGCGGCAACGGCAGCGCACTGTTGTAATGATCGAACTGTTCGTCAAGCGGACGGCGAAGGGACCCGAGCAGCCCAGCCAGCCGAATGCTCGCGAGCTGCTCAGCACTCAGCAGCAGCGCATGTGCCCAAACCGCGCCGGGGCGCGGGCGTTCCGGAGCCGGCCAGATCCGGCCGAGCAGATAGCCGTCGAGCGACGGGATGCCGATGCCGACGAGCTGCTGCGCGTCGGCCTGGTCGAAGCTCGCGTCGAGATGGGGCAGAACGTCGCGTTGCTGTCGCGAGGAGAGCGGCCGGGAGGCTGCGATCAGCTGGTGTCCGTCGCGGTAGCCGAACAGGAGCTGGTCAACAGCGTCCATCCCTAGCGTGCGGGTCCGGCTAGGTCGTGGCGTCCAGCAGCCAGAGAATCGGTGAGGCCAGGGTGTCGCGCTCGCCGTGGGGCCCGACCACGAACGAGCGATCCCAGGGGTCTTCCCCAAGCATGTCTCCGGGCAGACCTGCCGAGAAGTCCCCGCCTTGCGCCGAGACACCAAATATGGCGTGCGGCAGCCGCTCGCCGTTGCTCGTGAGGTACTGATCGAGCAGGGTTACATTGTCGGCCAGCCACTCCGACGGCGAGGGCGGCGGTGAAATCAGTGCCTTCACCCGGTCCCAAGCCGAAATGATGATCGCCAGCGGAAGTGGGTGCGAGCGCTGGCCGAGCATCGACTGCAACAAGTCCACGGCACGCGAGTCGGCCGGCATCAGTGCCGGGCTCCACTCCGCTCCGGGCACATGGGGCTGGGTGATTGGCTCCGCCTCGTCGGTCGGGGCGTTGCCGTTCGGCTCCGCCTGCATCTCCACTTCTTCCAGCGGAGCCAGCTCGTCGGCTCGCAGGAAAAGCAACGCGCCCGAGGCGAGGCTGATCTGCGCGAGGAGATCGGGGTCCCATACGCGCGTGTCGAGCATGTGCTTGAGCAACTCTCCCGAGCGATCGGGGATGTCGACGGTAACAACCTGTTCGCCACGCGCCAGCTCGATGAGCAAAGCCGCGTTGCTGTCGACCTCGGTCCGGCGCAGGCTCTCCTGGCGCCCGAACGCCAGCAGGCCACGGGAGAGGAACTCGACGTCGTCGACCGTGCGTACGATTCG
>PKYB01000007.1 GCA_003133565.1 Solirubrobacterales bacterium | reverse complement strand
GGGTCTGTAACGCGATGACCAGTCCGAGGTCCGTGCTCGAGTTGGTCAACGTGAGCACGAGCCAGGCCTGCGCGGTCATCTGCATCCACGTCCCAACCAGCGAGACGGCCTGACCGGAGATGTAGCGACGGTAGTTGGGCACCGACAACGCGTGGAAAGTGACGCGGCGGGCGTCGCCGATTCGAGTCACTGCCGACGCTCGCCGATCCGCGCGGCGAGCTCCTCGAGCGGCGCCAGCGCCGCGAGCAGTGCGGCCCGCTCGTCCTCCCCGAGCTCACCGAGGTACTCGCTCAGCGCCCGCGTGCGCTCATTGTGGACGCGTTCGCGCAAACGCCGCCCGAGCGCCGTCGCGGTGACACTGGCGGCACGCCGATCCTCAGGCCGCGACTCGCGCCGGAGTAGCCCAGCCTCAACCAGCTGAACGGTGATGCGGGACAGCATCGTCGGGTTTATCGCCTCGATCTCGGCCAGCTCCGAGAGTCCGAGCGGACCGAGGCGAACAACGGTGAACAGAACCGAGATCTGCGACGGCGTCAGTCCGGAGCCCGCCACCGTGGGACGCAAGCGACGCGAAATCCTCCCGATCGCCGCCCGCAAGCGCGCGACCGACTCGGCATCGAACTCGTTCGGGAACGCTGTAGCTGTCGCGGACGCCGTGGCACCGGCCTCGGCGTCGCGATCGTGCGCGCGTTGTGGATCTGTCGTCCTGGGCATCGCGCCCGTGCCTCTCGTGATAGTTGCTTGCTGATAAGCATTATATCACCAGAGGTCGGCGAGCTGGCAGCCCCGTGGTCTTCGGCGCGGGCACCAGCGGTCTGCAGCTGGGCGTCGCTCGGCGGACGGCGTGCCGGGCGCGGTGGCCTCAGACGACTGCGGGCTCGGCGAGAGTGGCGGGCGGGTCGCTCGTGAGATCGTGGCGCGCGGATGCGAGCACGGGCCCGAGCCTGTTCAGGAGCGGAACTGCGCAGAGCCCGACGAATGCCAGCAGCAGGAAGGCCGGCATCGGGTGATGTACCAGCACCTGCACGGCGAGCGCGACGACGAGGCCGCCGAGCTGTCCCGAGAGCCATAGCAGGGCCGTCACGGTGCCAGCCGAGGCGCCGGCGCGACGCTCGCTCAGCTCGAGAATCACCGGCAGGTCGGTGAGCAGCAGGAGACCCATCGGGACGAGGACGATCGCGTCAATCCAGACCGAGTGGGCGAAGGCGAGCACGACGCCGCCGAGCACTACGGCAACCACCGACGAGGTGATCATCGTGCGCTCTGCGCGGCGGCGGACCAAAAGCGGCGGCAGCAACGCCGAGCCGATTGCACCGGCCAGAACCATCGCGACGAGCAGGCTCCCGGCCGTGTTCGCCGAGATCCGGTAGTGATGCAGGAGCGCCTGCAGCCAGGTCGTNNTGGCGGAGCTGACCGCAGAGCACGGCTGCTGCGATCACCGCGAACGCCGCCTGCACGATTAGCAGCGCAGGGATCTCTGAGCCGCCGAGGATCGTGCCGAGCACGAGCGCGAGCAGCATGCCGCCGAAGATTCCCGCGGAGCCGACGGCGATGCCGTGCGGGCGCAGCTTCACCGGCAGGTATTCGGCCGCCACCTTGGTGACGGCGTTCAGCACGAGCGGCTGCGCCACCGCGACGAGGATCTGCCCGGCGAGCGCCCAGATGTAATCGGCGGCGATCAGGCGCACGAGTCCGCCGATTGCCGTGAGCACCGCGCCGACCGCGAGCCAGCGGTGGAAGGAGCGATCGAGCAACCGCCCGGCGGGTAGTGCGAGCACGACGTAGAGCAGGGGAAAGAGCTCTGCGAGCCAGCCGATCGCGGTCTCCGAGACCTTGTAGTGGTGGGCCGCGGCGGTCGTCAGCGGCGCGTAGGTGAGCCACAGAAGCTGCGTCGACGCGGCCAGCAGCGCGTAGGCGGCGACTGGCCCCCAGCGCCGCGCGTCGCTCCCCTGCGCCACTCCATCTGCTGCGCTCACAACGCGGCGATGCTACACCTCGCAGGCGCAGCCGCCACCGTGCTCGGACGATTTCGCTAGCCTCCCGCCCAATGCGTTCCAGATTGCTCCCGGTCGCGTCGCTGCTCGCGGCCGGCACGCTCGCCGCCTGCGGCTCCACAAACTACGCCGACACCGACCACATAATCCCGGCGCCGTCGGGAGCGCAGACGCTGAAGCCACCGAAGACCAAGCCGCTCACGACGCCGAGCACCGCGGCGACCACTCCGACGGTGACGACACCGAAGAGCGGTCCGCTATCGGTCGAGCCGACGATCAAAGCGCTGCCGAGCACACCGGCGCCAAAGACGCTCGTCACGAAGAACCTGATCGTCGGGACCGGCACCGAGGCAAAGACCGGCGATGAGCTCACCGTCAACTACGTCGGGGCGCTGTACAAGACCGGCACGGTCTTTGACGCATCCTGGAACCGCCATGAGACGTTCCAGTTCCAGCTCGGCGGCGACGTCATCGCGGGCTGGAACCAGGGGATCGTCGGGATGCGCGTCGGCGGACGCCGCGAGCTGATCATCCCATCATCGCTCGGCTACGGCACCGCCGGATCGGGCAGCGCGATTCCGCCCAACTCGCCGTTGATCTTCATCGTTGACCTGCTTGCCGTAACGCCGAGCTAGCCCGGACTCTACGAGCGAGGCAGAGGGCGCCGGCAAGCGCTAGGGTGCGCCGATGGCTGTCGGCCGCCGGCATCTGCTCAGTCTCGCCCTCCTCGAAGTGGTGCTGTTCGTCCTCGCCGGGGTCACGTCGAAGAACAGCAAGCATCCCGGCACCGTGAGCAACATCTTCTGGTTCGCGTTCCTGATCGGCGCCGTGATCGTGATCGTGCTTGCCATCACCGTCCTTGTCCAGTCGTCGCGACGGCGGCCTCGCGCTGGCTAGCACCGGAGGCCCGACCGCGCTGGGTCCGCCGCGGTTTCGCTCGCGCCGGCGAGCAAACGCGCTCCAGCTTTTCTAGCTGCTGCCGCCCCAGGGGTGCTTGAGCAGCAGGATCGTGTTCGCGACGAAGAGGATCGCGAAGAAGACAGTCCAGCGGTTGAGGTTGCGCTCGACGAGCGAGCCGCCGCCGAGTGGGCCGGTACCGCTACCGACTCCGAAGGCGCCGGAGAGGCCGGAGTCCTTCCCGGAGTGCATCAGGATGAGGAAGATGAGCACCACGCAGATCAGCACCTGCGTGGTCGAAAAGAGCGCTTGCATTGCTCGAAAGGCTAGCGCAGCTCGTCCAGCGCGTGGAGGATCTCAACGGCCTCGGCCCGCAGCTGGCGGTCGATCGCGCGGAAGTCCTCGTCGGAGAGCTTGCCGGTGCGGTAGTCGAGCTCGGCGTCACGGATTTCTGAGTACTTCGCCTCCTTCGCCGCCTCGAGCGCGCGCCGCGCGTCGCTCGGGCGCTCCGTCGCGGCCGAGGGGCGGCGCAGCGGTGCGCCGACGAACCACACCACGAGAGCGAGCAGGACGGCGATGAGGAGGACGCCGAGGACCTCCGTCATGCACTAGGCGCGACCGACCTCGCGCGCGACGCGCGCAAGGTAGCGCGCCCGCACGCGCCCGCGCACGGCCCCGGGCGGCGGCCAGATCGCGACGATCCCACCGAACAGGACAATCAGCGCGCCGAGCCAGAGCCACATCACAAGCGGCGATGAGGCGAGCTTGAGCGGCGCTGGTGGCGGATGCTGTAGGTAGTTGTGCGCGATGATTGCCAGCAGGATGTAGGGCAGCGTCGGGTTCCCGGCGAGCGCCTTTGCGGTCACGCTCGAGTTTGCGTAGTTGATCTCAGTCTGCAGCGAGGCCTGGAGCGGCACGGCGTTGATCGCCGCGGAGATGTCTCGCCGCCAGGTCGAGTCGAGGGCCAGCTCGCTGACCGCGTCGCCGCCGATCAGGCTGCCGACCGGCCCCTCGGCGCCGCTCGCGTCGGGGTAGTACTCGGCGGTCGGGTGCTCCGTGGTGACGTAGCGGCCGTCACGCGAAACGCGCAGGTAGACGCCGAGCGTCAGCAGCGCGCCGGTGCCGCTCGGGTCGTCGACGATCGCCGCGGTCGGCCGTTCGTTCGTGAACGTGAAGCCGCCGACGGTGTCGCTTTGGCCTCGCGACAGGTTCACGTAGTGGGTGTGCTGGAAGGTCGCGGAGGCGGCGACGCCGATGAACAGCGTGGCGATGCCGAGATGGACGATGTAGCCGCCGTAGCGGCGCTGGTTGCGCCTGACCATCGAAACGAGCGCTGTCGCCGGCGAGTCGCTCGAGGTCGCGCGGCGCACGCGCCAGCCGCGCCAGAACTCCTGGCCGATGCTGCCGAAGACGAACGCCACGCAGCAGAAGAGGATGACGGTCGGCGCCGATGAGCTGATCGGAACCACCGTGTAGGAGGCGATCAGCATCGCGAGGGCCAGGCCGAGCGGGAGCGCGAAGTTGCGACGGGCGTTGGCGAGCGTCGCCCGGCGCCAGGGGATCACGGGCCCGATCCCGCTCAACAGAACGAGGACCAGCGCCAGCGGCACTGTGTAGCGGTCAAACCAGGGCGGTCCAACGGAGGCCGTGGTGCCGGTGACCGCTTCGGAGATCAGCGGGAAGATCGTCCCCCAGAAGATCACGAAGCAGAGTCCGACGAGGACGATGTTGTTGAGCATGAAAGCGGCCTCGCGCGAGAACAGCGAGTCGAGGCGATGCTCGCTGCGCAGCACGTCGCGGCGGCTGACGACGAGGTAGATCGAGCCGCCGGTCATCAACGCGATCAGCGAGACGAACGGCACGCCGAGGGTCGAGGCGCCGAAGGCGTGGATCGACTGCAGGACACCGGAGCGGACGAGGAACGTGCCGAAGATCGCCAAGGTGCTGGCGCCGAGCACCAGCGAGGCGTTCCAGATCTTCAGCATCCCGCGCTTCTCCTGAATCATGATCGAGTGCAGGAACGCGGTGCTGATCAGCCAGGGCATCAGCGCCGCGTTCTCCACCGGGTCCCAGCCCCAGTANNCCCCAGCCGATCTCGTAGTAGGCCCAGCGCGCGCCGAGCAGGACGCCGATGCCGAGGAAGAGCCACGACGCCAGCGCGAAGCGCCGCGCCACACCGATCCATTCGGCGTCGACGCGACGGGTGATCAGCGCGCCGACGGCGAAGGCGAACGGGATCGTGAAGAACGTGTACCCCGAGTAGAGCATCGGCGGGTGGATGATCATCGCCGGGTTGCGCAGCAGCGGGTCCAGCCCGACGCCGTTGAGCGGCGCCGGCGCGGTCGTCGCGAACGGTGTGGCAAAGAACACGAGCAATGACGTGAAGAACGTGCCGAAGCCGAGCAGCACCGCCACCGCATACGGGACCACTTCGCGCAGGCGGTTGCGGGTGAGAAAGACGGCGAGGCTCGACCAGATCGAGAGCAGCCAAACCCAGAGCAGCAGCGAGCCCTCCTGTGAGCCCCACATCGCCGCCGCGCGATAGACGAGCGGCGTTGTCAGACTCGAATTGTTGGCGACGGTGTTGTAGGCGAAGTCGTTGGAGATGAACGCGATCTCGAGGACCGCGATCGCGACGGTGAGGATCGCCACGAGCGCGTAAACCGAGCGGCGGCCGGCGTCGATCCAGTCACGCCGCCCCTGGCGCGCACCGTAGAGCGATGCGCCGATGCCGAAAAGCGAGGTGATGAGCGCCAGGATCAGCGCGGCACGGCCGACGACGGCCATCAGCGCCTCACTGCGCTCACGTGGACTTCGGGTTCGGCGCCGCTACGTACTTCGACGGGCACTTCGTGATCATCGAGTTCGGCTGGCCGACGAAGCCCTCGCCACTCTTGTTGACGGTGACAATCAGCTCACGGCCGACACGGAACGGGTCGGGGACGGCGCCGGAGTAGCTGACCGGCACCGACGGGCCACCGCCGGCGCGGTCGGCGAGCCGGAAGTCGAGCACGCCGTCGCCGAGGTGGCGGACCGAGCCGGCGACGACGGTGCCGGTGAGCTCGTAGCTGACGCCGGGCCGGGCCTTTGCGAGCAGCTGCGTCGGCGACAGTGCCGGGTCGGCCGCCGAGAAGCTCGTATATATGAGGCCGCCGCCGAGCGCCAGCGCCAGCGTGAGCGAGACGATGAGGCGGACCTGCCGCTTGCGAGCGGGATTCATCGCGGGCCGGAAACTATCGCACGGCAGAGTCGAAGGCGGCAGCTGAAGGCGCGCCGGTGTCGCGGTGGTGACTAGCGCTTGGTGGCGCGAGCGTGCTTTCGGCCGTGATGCAGATGGCGCGCCCACAAACTGACGGTCTGGTGCCCGCGGTCGACGAAGTGCACGCGCGAGACGAGCGTCATGCCGCGCTCGGGGGCGCTCGAGTCGGTCAGCAAGACCTCCCACTGGTAGGAGCGGTGATCGAGCACGTAGTAGGGGCCGAGGCGCGGAAGCGCGCCGGTGGAGAGAACGCGGTCGCCATGAAGCGTGAGCGTGAAGCGCATTGCCGGCTCCATCGGCTGGGTTCCGGTGTCGAGCGGGCCGGTTTCGTAGTTGATCGTCTGTCCGCGCGGAATGAAGGCGTCGATGCGAGCCGAGAGGACGCCGATCGAGGCGTACTCTAGCCAGTGCGAATCGCGGTGCTCCTTCGACGCGATAGCTTCGCCGACTGACGCCGTCACCGCGAGGCTCGCGGCAAACGCGGCGAGTAGGGCAATGACCAGGGCGACGCCACCGCGCGGCAGCTTCGGCAGCCGACGCGAGGTGGCGAGGCGCGAGGTGGCGCGGTGTGCGAGCGGCACGAGCAACGGCCAGACCCGACGAACGAGCCAACCGAGCGCGCACCAGGCCGTCCAGGCAATGGTCAACCAGACCCACAGGCCTAGCTGGGAGCCCCACCACAGCGTGTAGCCCAGGGTCCCGGCGAGCAGCGTGTTACTGGGGTTGTTGGCAGCGTTTTCGCCGATCGCCAGACACATCGCGAGGGCCATCAACGACGCTGCGACAAGGTCGCCCCGGCGGCGGAGAGCGGCGACCACGGCGATCAGCCACAGCCCGAGGAGGATCACGATCGCCGAGTCGATCGCGGTCTTGCTCGGCGTTTTGCGTACGTCGTTCTTGCGGGTCCAGGTGCCCTTCGCGTCGGTCAGCCACCACGGGTTGATGCCGATCGCCTCGACCACGGCGTTCCAGCCGACCGCCGGCCCGAGCGTCTTCCCGCGATCTTCAACCGAGCGCGCGATCAGCACCAGGTTGCCGGGGTCGTGCTCGATTTGGTCGATGGCCGGCGCGCTCCAGCAGAGCGCGAACGCGACGACGGCGACGAACACCCAGGCGGCGACGAAGCTGCGGCGGCGCGGCGTGGATTTCGCGCGGGATCTGCGCCAGAGCGCAAACCGCGACAGGGCGAGACCGCCGAGGCCGACGGCGAGGATGCCGGCAGTCGGGGCGACGTACATCAGATGTGTCTGGACGACAAAGCTCGCGACGATCACCACGGCAGGCAGCAGCCGGTACTCACCGCAGGCGAGCGACCAGCAGAGGAAGATCAGCAGCAGGAATGGGAACATCGCCGCCGAGGGGTTCCAGACGTCGTGGAAGATCTCGGCCGAGAGCGACTGGCACATCAGGGCGATCCCGATCGCGACTGCAAACATCAGGACCGGGCCGCCGCGCCGCCGAGCCAGCGCCACGCAGCCGATGATCGCCAGCGTGTTGACGATTCCCATCGCGATCGCCGAGCTCGCCGGACCGCCGAGTCGAACCGGCACGGCGAGCAGCCAGTAGAGCATCGGACCGGCGCTGTGGACGATCTGACCGGTGGTGGTGCCGGCCTCCGAGTACTGGCCGACCAACGGCGAGTGCGACGTGAAGACGTCGAGCGCCCGCGTCAGGATGATCCCGTCGTCGCCGGCCGGCTGCCAGCCCTCGTGCACCGCCCGGATTGTTGAGTGGATGACCGGGATCGCTGCGGCGAGACCGGCCAAGATGGCTGGGACCAGCCGCAGCAGGAACCAGGCGCCGAGCCGTCGGGGCAGCGAGCGGAGCCAAGCCCTGAAGGCGGCCAGGCCATGCAGCGCCGGCCCGAGGTTTGGGTCGGTGACAGCATCCTCGCCCAGGACTGATGGGCCGACCGGAAAGAGGTTCGGGTCCGTGCGGAACTCCTCGCCCGGCGCGCTCGGCAGGGCCCACGCAGGTTCGTGATCCGGATCGGCGATCGCGAGTCTGGTCGCCCCCGGGGTTGGGGGCGGAGTTGCCGGCGGAGTTGGGGGCCGAGCGGCGTCCTGCTCGCGGTCGAACTCGGCGTTGACTTCGGCGGGCGCTCCAGCGGTCGGTTCGTCTTTGGCTTGCGTAGTCAGCTTGCCGCTTGGTTCCGCGCCGGAGGGCTCGGCTGTTGTGGCCCTCCTCACTTTGGGTGGCGACCGCCGCGGCCTTTTTGCGGGGGCCTTGCTCGCCGCGGGTTTCGCCGGAGCCTTCCTGGCAGCCTTACCCGCCGGCTTGCTCGCAGGCGTGGCCGGCGCCTCGCCCGCACCGGCCGGGTCGGCCGCGTCGGCCGCAACGGACTGCGGCGGAGCCGATTGGTCGCCGTTTGCTGTTCCTCGCGGTCGTCGTGCCCTCGGCGCCACCTGGCAGACACCGTACCCGACACGAGCTTGACGGCGCGGAGTTTTCTCGCGTGTCTTCGAGAGCGGGGTAAGGGAGCCGAACCACTACCGCTCCGTCGTCCCAGACGGGTCGGTCAGGGGGTTGTCACGACGACGCCGTGACAGTTCCACGAGCCGCTGAACTGACTTCCAAACCCCTTGGACGCGAAGGTGCCAGAGGACGGGATCTTGCCTTTGAGGCTGACCGTTCCGACCGACTCGAGCTGCTTCCCCTTCCAGTCCGCGGTGACCGTGTCGATTGAAAGTCCATCGGCCGTGAGCGCGCTGAGCTGGAAGAGAGGCTGGCCGTCGTTGACGGGTGACTTGACCTCACTGATCACGCCGAGCGTTATCTGGATCGGGATCTTGTTCTTCGCGTCGATGCCGCAGTAGCCGCCAGTGTATTTGTAGGTCTTTTTACCGACCTTGACGGTTGCCGTTGCCGGGCCGCAGTAGCCCACCTCGGTCGCGCCTTTGACCGTAGTGATCTTCGGTACGCAGGGCGGCTGCGAAGTCGAGGCGACGCTGACCTGGGTGGCTGACGTCGCGGCGAACAGCATGGTTCCGGCGGCTGCGACGACAGCGATCCCTGCGAGCTTCACGGCGCCTCCTTGGCGTTGACGGAGCCGAGTGTACCGGCATTTCCTCGAAGCGGATACGGGAATCGAACCCCCGCGGGATCCCCGTTCGCTCGGTGGTTTCCGGGCCGAGTTGATCAGTGCCCTGCCGTCACGGCTCTCAGCTCCTCGAGCGAGTCTCGGATGAGTCGCGGTAGGTCTTGCTTGTCGGTCTCAGCGGCCCATCGTTCGAAGGCGATCTTGAAGACAGCGATCCCCGCCTCGGCCGTGAGGCTCGCGGCTGGCTCCTTCACACCGCGCTCGCGCAGGGCCTCGGCAAGCGCCGAGGCGAGTGATGCGAGCTTGATCAGCTCACGCTCTTGGAGCTCTGTGTTCGCAGCGATGATGGCCTGACGTTGTTTCGCGTACTCGCCGCGCTCCTGGAGGACAGCGCCGGCGGCCGCGAGGGCCCCGGCGATTGCGTCGATCGGTGCCACGGAATCCGGCGCACTGGCGACGCTGCTGACAAGGAGCTCCTGGAGTGAGCGCGCTCCCGCGAACAGAACCTCGCGCTTGTCGGCGAAGTGCCGGAAGAACGTACGCTCGGTGAGCCCCGCCCGCGCGGCGATCTCCGCCACCGTGGTCTGAGCGAACCCGCGCTCGCTGTAGAGCTCCATGGCGGCTCGCTCAAGCCGGCCGCGGGGGTTTGGTTTCCATCGAGTCATACCCTGATCGTAGCGATGACAGCGGCTGACATACCTGCTACAGTGAGTGATGGCAGCAACTGACATCGCCCTGTCATCGCGCAAGACGTGCGTCGAGGACAGTCGAATAACTGGAGGTTTCTCATGCGTGTTTTCGTCACCGGCGCGTCCGGCTGGATCGGCTCCGCCGTCGTTCCCGAGCTCATCGGCGCTGGCCACCAAGTCCTCGGGCTCGCTCGCTCGGATGCCTCAGCCGATGCTCTCACCGCCGCCGGGGCAGCCGTGCAGCGCGGCACGCTCGACGACCTCGACAGCCTGGCCGCCGGCGCAGCCGCGTCCGATGGCGTGATCCATCTTGCGTTCAAGCACGACCTCGCCTTCTCGGGAGACGCCCAGGGCGCTGCCGAGGCGGATCGCCGCGCAGTCGAGACTTTCGGCGAGGCCCTCGCAGGCTCTGATCGACCGCTCGTAATCGCGTCGGGGACGCTCGGGCTCACACCGGGACGCGTGGCGACTGAGCGAGACGGGCACGACCTCGACCCCACGGCCACCGGCCTGCACACTCGCCACGCCACGGCCGAGTTCGTCATCTCCCTCGCTTCGCGCCGGGTCCGCTCGTCAGTCATGCGGCTCCCACCGACGAATCACGGGAACGGAGACAACGGCTTCATGGCATTCGTGGTCGGGATCGCCCGCGAGAAGGGCGTGTCCGGCTACATCGGCGACGGCGCCAACCGCTGGCCCGCCGTGCACCGCCTCGACTCCGCGCGCCTCTTCCGCCTGGCGGTCGAGAAGGCGCCGCCGGGATCGACTCTCCACGCGGTCGCCGAGGAAGGTGTGCCGATCCGCGACGTCGCAGAGGTCATCGGGCGACATCTCGATCTTCCGGTGGTTGCGGTCTCTCCCGAAGACGCAGGCGAGCACTTTGGCTGGCTGGGCGCCTTCCTCGGGCTGGATGCCCCGGCCTCGAGCGTGCTGACCCGCGAGCTTTTGGAGTGGGAGCCGACGCGGGCTGGACTCATCAACGACCTCAACGAGGGCCACTACTTCGAAACCCGGCCATAGTCGCGTAGGCAGCCGCGCCGCGCCGGCCAACGCGCGACTGGGCGCGGCGCTCGCCGGAGAGGGCGAAGGCATTACCGCTGTCGTCTACCTCGTCGAGGAACTCGGCCCGGAGGCCTACATCTACTGCCAGCTGGCCGAAAACGTCAGCGACACCCTCAGCGCGCGCCTGACATCATCGCGCGCGTCGATCCAATCACGGCGCCGAAAAGCGGCGAGAACGTCGAGCTTCACGTCAAAGCGGGCGGGATCATGCTCTTCGACGCCGCCTCGGGCGTGCGGATCGTTGGAGCCTGAGGTCGCGCCCCCGCGACGGCAACCCCGACGCGAGCTACATGTTCGAGAAGCAGCCACCCTCGCCGTAGCCGGCTATGCCGTCGGCGGGTCGTCTCGTCGCGTAGGCCCGGTTACTGTTCGCACATATGAGTGCGGACGGCTTGCGAGGAACCGCTGCCTACGACGCCGTCGCGCAGGAGTACGCGGCCGGGAGCGAAACCGCTCCGTACAACGCCCTCTACGAACGCCCCGCCGTGATCGAACTGCTCGGGGATGTTCGCGGGAAGCGTGTTTTGGATGTCGGGTGCGGCTCGGGCCCACTGTCGCAGTGGCTGACGAAGAACGGCGCGAGCGTCGTCGGCTTCGATGTCAGTCCGGCGATGGTCAGGATCGCCGAAGAACGACGCTTGCCGGACGCCTCGTTCCGCGTCGCTGACTTTGCGGAGCCGCTGGCGTTCCTCCCAGACGCCGCCTTTGACGTTGCAGTCGGCTCCCTCGTTATGCACTACCTGCGTGACTGGGTAGGACCGCTGCGCGAGCTCAAGCGCGTACTCGTGCCCGGAGGCACGCTCGTGCTCTCGACGCACCATCCAGCACAGGACATCGACCTGTCGGTCACCGGCAACTACTTCGGAGTGGAGTTGCTCGATGACCGCTGGGACGTGGGCGGGAAGGTGTTCGACGTCCACTTCTGGCGCCGGCCGCTCGCAGCGATGTTTTCGGCGTTCGACCAAGCCGGCTTCACCGTCGAGATCCTGCATGAGCCGATGCCCGTCGAGGCCTGCCGCACCCGCTTCCCAGAAGCTTGGGACGAGCTGACAACAAAACCTGCCTTTGTGTTCTTCAGGCTCACGACCAGCACCAACGGGGGCTGCGCGCCTGCGCGTCGCTGACGCGTCGCTACGCCCCCAGCCGAAGAATCGGTCGCCGCACAGCAGACGCCGCCGCGGCCGCTGCTCGGCAGCGCGTCCGCGCGTCAGACGGTGAGGGTGAGCGCCCGGTCGTTGGTGTTCACGGGGCGACCCGCGTCTGTGCCCGCAAGCCTCGAGCGACGACGCAGTTGGTCGTGTCGCGCCGCTATTGTCAGGCAGTGCGATTTGTCCCGATCGGCGACCGCGCGCGCGACACTCCGCGTTACGTCTGGGCCGCACTTCCTCTGCCCGGGGCGAGGGCGACGCCGATGACCACTGTGAGGTCGGAGCACGCCGTGCAGCAAGCCGTCCCTGCGCTCGTGACACCCCACAGCGAGCACGATCGATGACGACCATCGACCTCGAACGGGTGGTTGCGATCGACGTACACACGCACGCGCAGGTACCCCGCAGCGGCGAGGTCGACCCGACCACGACGAAGATCCTGGACGCTGCGGCCAAGCACTTCAGGTCCGACTTCCCGCGGCCGAATGCCGAGGAGGTCGCCGCTTATTACCGACAGCGCGACATGGCGGCGGTCATTTTCTGCGTCGACAGTGAGGCCAACACGGGCGAGGTCCCAGTCTCAAACGATGAGGTCCTCGAGGTCGCCGCCACAAACGCCGACGTGCTCATTCCATTCGTCAGCATCGACCCGCATCGCGGCAAGCGCGCTGTCTCGGAAGCGCAGCGGCTGATCGCCGCTGGTGCCCGCGGGTTCAAGTTCCACCCGAACCTGCAGGGCTTCTTCCCCAGTGACCGGATGGCCTATGGACTCTACGAGGTGATTGCGGCGGCCGGACTGCCGGCTGTCTTCCACACCGGACACTCGGGTGTGGGCTCCGGGCTCCCGGGCGGGGGCGGCATCCGCCTCAAGTACTCCAACCCGATGGATATCGACGACGTGGCGGTCGACTTCCCCGACATGCCGATCATCCTCGCCCACCCATCGTTCCCGTGGCAGGAGGAGGCGATCTCGGTGGCGATGCACAAGTCCCAGGTGTACATCGATCTCTCCGGCTGGTCGCCGAAGCTGTTTCCGCCTGTGTTGATCCACTACATCAACACGGCGCTACGGCACAAGGTCCTGTTCGGCTCGGACTACCCGGTGATCACGCCCGAGCGCTGGCTCGCAGACTTTGAGCAGTTGCCGATCCGGGATGAGGTGCGGCCGCTGGTGCTGAAGGAGAACGCCGCGACGCTGCTCGGCCTGAGCTGAGCCGGAGCCTAGCCGGCTGCAAACGGAATCAGATGGTGAAGCCCTCCAGTGCCACGGAGTCGCCGTCGACCACGAGCTCCGCCACCGCGTCGCCCAGACTGACGATTCGAGCCATGGTCCCAGGCTGCGTGAATGCCCCGTCTCAGAACTCCTCGGTCGCGGGAAGTCCGACGTAATTCTCGGCGAGGCTCGTTGCTGCGGCGCTTGAGCGAGCGAGATATCCGAGGCGCGCCAGCTGGAGTTTGCCGCCAAACGTGTCGCCCGCCAGGCGGTGCAGCAACTGGGTCATGTAGTTGGAGAAGTCCTGCGCGCGCCAGATGCGTCTGAGCGCCGTCTCCGAATAGCCGTCGAGATCATCGATCGAGCCGCTCCGATACCAGCTTGCGAGCGCGGCGGCTAGCAGGCGCACGTCGTTGACCGCGAGGTTTAGGC
This sequence comes from Solirubrobacterales bacterium, assembly GCA_003133565.1. GTDB lineage: Bacteria > Actinomycetota > Thermoleophilia > Solirubrobacterales > Solirubrobacteraceae > Palsa-513. The sequence goes on along the minus strand of PKYB01000007.1, from coordinate 45,674 downwards.
CCTTGGCTCCGGTTGGGGGCACGATGTGCGCGGCGTCACCGGCCAGGAACAGGCGACCATGGCGTAGCGGTTCGCAGACGTAGCTCCGCATCGGTGTCACACCCTTCTCAAAAATCGGGCCTTCGGTCACCGACCAGCCGGCGCTCGCCAGCCGCGTTTGCAGCTCCGCCCAGATCCGCTCATCAGGCCAGTCGTCGAGCGGCTCGTCGTTGGGCACCTGCAGGTAGAGGCGACTGACCTTGGACGAGCGCATCGAGTAGAGCGCAAAGCCATGCTCGTGCCAGGCGTAGATCAACTCGTCGGTCGACGGCGGCGCCTCGGCGAGAATCCCGAGCCAGCTGAACGGGTAGACGTACTCGTGCTCGATCAGCGCCCCTGCGGACGCCCGGCAGACGCCGTGAAAGCCGTCACAGCCCGCGATGAAATCGCACTCGAGCGTGTGCCGGACGCCGCCGCTGCTGTAGGTGATCCGCGCGAGATCCGCGTCGAGGTCGTGCACGGCTAGATCGGAAACCTCGAAATCGAGCGTTCCGCCCTGAGCCAGGCGCTCCGCCACGAGATCCTTGACCACCTCCTGCTGTCCGTAGATCGTGACCTGGCGACCCGTAAGCTCGAAAATTGGGATATGCAGGGTCTGTCCCTCGTGGCGCAGGTAGATGCCGTTGTGCAACAGGCCTTCGCGATCGAGCCGCTCGGCGACGCCGAGGCTACGCAGCAGATCAACCGTGTTCTGCTCGAGCAGTCCGGCGCGCACGCGCCGCTCGATGTACTCGCGGCTGCGGCTCTCGAGGACCACCGACTCGATGCCAGCGCGCGCCAGCAGCAGGCTGAGCGTCAAGCCCGCGGGGCCTGCGCCTACAATCCCGACCTGCGTGCGCGTGACCGTCTCGCTGATCACGGTTCCCATGCGGCCTTGTAGCGCAACGCACGCAGCAGATCGCGCGAGACGAGCATCCGCTGAGTCTCCGTGGAGCCCTCGCCGATCCGCCGGATTCGCAGCTCGCGATACCAGCGTTCGAAGGGCAGCTCCTTGGCGACGCCGTAGCCGCCGAACAGCTGCATCGAGCGATCGACTACCCGGCCGGCGGCCCCGGTTGCGTAGGCCGGCGACCACGAATACGGCGCGTCTGACCTGTCGCGACCAGGACGAACAGCTCGTTCTGAAGCAACCGCAGACACGACCCCAGCGTAGCGAAGCGACCAGCCGAAAATGAGGGTTCGACTCGCGCGCCGTCCACGTTGCGTAGAGGCGCCGCCTTCCCTGCCCGGCGACGCGTCTGGCCGCCATTTCGGCGACCCAGGCTGGCCCAGGCCCGGTGCAAATCCGGCCGCCGATTGCGCTCTCGGCGGCCTGTTTTCCCACTACATATTGCAACCACCAGCAAACCGAAAACAGCGGATTTGCAGGTATTTCTTCTAAGCGGGATACGGGAATCGAACCCGTCTCTCGAGCTTGGGAAGCTCGCGTTCTACCGATGAACTAATCCCGCTGGAGCCGTGCAGATCCTAGCCGTCTAGGCTTGCGTCCTATGCGCCGGCTCGGCCCAATTATCACGGCCGTCTTCGCCGCAGCGCTGGTTGCCCTGCTCGCCTTCGGCCTCACGACGCAGGGAGCCAGCCGCGCGCTCGACGAGGCGCTCGCCGCTGGACGTCAGCCGGCGGCGCCAAATGTCACACGCCCGTTGCCGGTGCTCAATAACGCTGGCGGACCGACCGCGCGACTCACGCAATGGCGCGGCGGCGTGATCGTCGTCAACTTCTGGGCATCGTGGTGCCCGCCCTGCGCCGCCGAGGCGCCTCTGCTCGAGCGGGCGCAGCGGACGCTCACGGCAGACCACGCCGGCACGGTCGTCGGCATCACTTACAAGGACATCACCGCCAACGCGCTGTCCTCGATCAAATCGTTTGGGCTTTCCTACCCGAACCTTCGCGACATCAACGGCTCCTACGCCGCCGGTTACGGCACCGACAAGATCCCCGAAACCTTCGTGCTCAACCGCCAACTGCACGTCGTCGCAATATCGCGCGGCGAGATCACCGAGCAGTCGTGGCTTACCCGCGCGATTGTCGAAGCCGAACGGACGTGAAGCGCGCCGCGCTGATCGCGCTGCTCGCGCTGGCGCTGCTTCCGGCCGCCGCCGCCGCGGTCAAGCAACGGACCTCGATGGAGGCGATCTTGCCACAGGTGATGTGCGTCACGTGCGGGATCCCGCTGCAGGTCGCCGTGTCGCCGCAGGCCGACGCGGAGCGCTCCTACATCCAGCAGTTGATCGACCGTGGTGACACCGCGGCCCAGGTCAAGCGAGCACTGGTCGCGCAGTACGGGCCGACCGTCCTGGCGCTGCCCCGGGCCAGTGGCTTCAACCTGACGGTCTACATCGTCCCGGTCGTAGTCGTGCTTGCGCTTCTCGCACTGCTTGCCCTCCTGCTGCCGCGCTGGCGCGCAAACCAAAAACAAGCAAGCCCAGACGGTGCGGCCCCCCCGACGCCGCTCAGCCCAGAGGATGCCTCGCGACTCGAGCAGGAACTCGCGCGCTATGAGCCGTCTCGCGCCGCCCCACGCCCGCGTTCGCGCTGAGCGCCGAGCGTCACATCCGGTCCGGCGCGCTGACACCGAGCAGTCCAAGCGAAATCGCGAGGGTGCGCTGCGTAGCCAGCGCAAGGGCGATCCGCAGTGACTCGCTCGCCCTCGGCTTGGCTCCTACGACGTGGCAGTCGCGATAGAAGGCGGTGAACTGCTGGGCGATGTCGAGCACAGCCGTAGCGACGCGGTGCGGAGCGCGACGCTCCGCGGCATCTTCAAGATCAGCGGGGAAAGCGAGCAGCCGCTTGAGCAGCGCGCGCTCAGACGGGTGCAGGGAGGGCACCGGCGCCACCTCGCCGAGCGCCTCTTCGACGCGATCGCTGCCGAGTTTCGCCAGTAGCGAGGCGATCCTCGCGTGGGCGTATTGCACGTAGTAGACGGGGTTATCTGCGCTCCTACTGACCGCGAGGTCGCTATCGAGTTCGACGGTCGTGTCGTGCGAGCGCGCGAGCAGGAAATATCGCGCGGCGTCAACGCCGACCTGCTCGACGAGCTCGTCGAGCGTGACGTACTCCCCTTCGCGCTTTGACATCGCGACACGCGCGCCGCCGCCGCCGACGAGGTGCACGAACTGCAGCGCGATCAGCTCAACTGTCTCCGGATCTCCTCCGAGTGCCGCACACGCCGACTTCATCCGCGCCTCGTAGCCGTGGTGGTCGGAGCCCCAGACGTAGATCATCCGGTCGAACCCGCGCGAGCGCTTGTCCTCGAGATAGGCAATGTCCGAGGCGAAGTACGTCGTATCGCCGTCAGAACGCTCCAGCACCCGATCCTTGTCGTCCCCGTGCGTGCTCGTACGCAGCCACAGGGCACCCTCGCTGCGATAGCTCTCACCGTTCGCGGCGAGCCGCTCGAGAACCCGCTCGACAGCGCCGCTCTCGTGCAGCGAGCGCTCGGAGAACCAGACGTCGAAGCGCACGCCGAAGCGCTCCAACGAAGCCCGAATCTGTTCGAGGCAGGCCGCCAGCGCCTCCCGCGAAAGCTCGTCGATGTCGAGCTGGAGTGCGCGCTCGGCGGGCACGAGCGTGGCGACGTAGTCGCCGTGGTATCCGTCGCTCGCGACCGGCTCGCCACGCGCGATTGCCGCCACCGATTCGCCGAGCTTGCGCACCTGGCTGCCGTAGTCGTTGATGTAGAACTCGCGCGTTATCTCGAAACCGCGGAAGGCGAGCAGCCGTGAGAGGGCGTCGCCGTAGGCCGCGCCACGAGCATGCCCGATGTGGAGTGGACCGGTTGGGTTCGCTGAGACAAACTCGACGTCGATGCGCGCGGCCGCGGCCTTCTCGGCCGCCCCGAAACGATCACCGGCCTCGAGCACGCCGCCGAGCGCAGCGGCCAGCCACTGGTCGCTGAGGAAGAGATTGAGGAATCCTGGCCCAGCCACCTCGGTCCGCGCGAGCACGCTACCGAGCCGGCTGCCGAGCTCGATCGCCAACGTCTGCGCAACGTCTCGCGGCGGCAGGCCGAGTTTGGGCGCTAGCAGCAGTGCAGCGTTAGTCGAATAATCGCCGAGCTCGGCGCGCGGCGGACGCTCGAGCTTGACGGCGCGCGCTACGGCGCTATCGCCGACCAGCGTCGCGGCGGCATCGCGCACGGTTTCGTGTAGTTGCTCGACCGAGCCCATTGACTGAGCCTATCGACGCGCTCGCGGTCAGTAATGGTAAGGCTCCCCAGCGATGATCTTGTGCGCGCGATAGAGCTGCTCAAGCAGCACGACCCGCGCCAGTTGATGGGGCAAGGTGAGGGTTCCGAGCGACAGTCGGTGGGCCGCCTGTTTGAGCTCGAGCCCGTGCGCGCCGCCGATCACGAACGCTAGATCGCGGCCCGAGGCTCGCCGTTCCTCGATGAAGCGGGCAAACGCGGTGCTCGTGTAGGACTCGCCATCGCTGGCGAGCAGCGACACGTAGGCCCGCTCGGGCAGGCGTGCGACGACGCGCTCGGCCTCCGCTACCTGCACCTGCTCAAGCTGCGCATAACGCCCGATCAGCTTCTCGTAATGGCCCACGTCGTCGAGGTAGGGCGCGCGTAGTCGTCCAACGGCGATGACGACGATTCGCACGGCTGCGATACTAAGCGCGATGAGTCCTGATCCGCCCGGTGGCGAGCGCCAGATCAACATTCATCTCTCGCCTGAGGTCATGGCGGGTCACTACGCCAATTTCGCGAACATCAGTCATTCCGACTACGAGTTCACGATCACCTTCGCCCGAGTCGACCACGAGGTCGAGTCCGGCGAGATTCCAGGCGTCGTCGTCTCGCGCATCAACCTCTCGCCACGCTTTGCACGCGAGTTGATCACCGCGCTCGAGGACAACTACTCGCGCTGGACTGCGCGCGAGGGGATCAAGAACCTGCCCGAGTTCGAAGGCTCCGTCGGCGACGACGAGGAGTAGGCCGAGCGCCAGCGCGGTAGGCCTGCGCGATGCCGATCCGCTGCACCGTGGTCGGATGCGTGCTCAGCAGCAGCGAGAGCAGGCGTGGCGGATCGGGGTCGGCGAGGTTTGCCTCGGTGATGCGTTGCTCGAAGGAGATGAACGATTCGGGGTCGTCGGTCAGCTCGAGCGAGAAGCTGTCGGCGCGGCGCTCGATCGCACGCGACAGCTGACGCGCGACGATGCCGAGCAGGCTTCCGACGGCTCCGCCAGCAAGCGCGAGCGCTGGCAACGTCGAGCCCTCGCCAGCAATCCGAGTGTCGAGGCGCTCCGCCAGCTGAGCAGTTGCGCGGGTCGCGGCCGGCGCGACGAGGGCGCCATAGAGGAGGCCCCGCGGGACGTCGCGGTGAGCGACGTGCGCGAGCTCATGAGCCACGACGAGGCGCGTCTCGGCTGGGGTGAAGCTACCTATCAGCGTGTCGAAGAGCACCACGCGGCGGGTTCTGCCAAGACCTGCAACGTAGGCGTTGACGGTGGCGCTTCGCCGACTGGCGTCGACCTCGAACACCTCGCCGATCCCCACACCGGCACGTTCGGCGATCTCCAGCACTTCGCGGCGCAAATCGCCGGGTGGCAGTGGCGTGAAGTCGTTGAAGATCGGATCAAGCAGCACTGGGCCGGCGAAGGTCGCGACGCTCGCGACGGCGACGACGCCAGCGGACGCCGGAAGCCACCATTGATCCCCGAAGCGGCGCATGAGAGAGCAGGCGAGCGCCGCGCCGCCAGCGCTGAACGCGGCCCCGAGCGCACTCGCTCGCAGCACGTCGGCCGCCCACCCCCGCCAGGACTGCGTCGCCAGCCCGGCGTCGAGCGCCCGCTTGCGCGCCAGCGCGTCGAGCGGCAGCGACACAGCCGTGAGGGCCAGCGCGAGCGCCGCACCACTTGCCCCGGCAGCTTGGGGGCGTTTGCGGCCCAAAGGCGTGCCGGTGCCGCGACGCACGAGCAAGACAAGCGTTGCGGTGTGCAGCGCCTTGTTCGCGGCGTGCAGCATCTGCTGGGGACGCGCGTACTGCCGTGCCCGGTCGATGACCTCGGCGGTGAAATAAGCCTCGGGCGCAGCCGCCGGTGCCCGGATCGTCCCGGCCCGCGGTCGCAGTGCCAGAGCGCCGGCCTGCGCGCTCGCCGCGGCGAACACGAGCGCGGAGGTCCAGGCACGGTGTAGGCTTTTGGGCACGCCTCGCCAGCGTAGTCGAGCGGGGCCGCTGTCGAGCGCGCGACGGCAACGGGAGTGTCCGGCCTCGCGGACTGCAAGACTGCGAAGCGACACATCGGCGAGGTGGACCGGTGTCACATGCTCGATGAGGGTCGCAATTATCTCTGACATTCACGGCAACAGGCACGCGTTTGACGCTGTGCTGAGTGACATCGCGGCCAGCCCGGCTGAGGAGATCTGGTGCCTCGGCGACCTCGTCGGCTACGGCGCCGAACCCGATGCGTGCGTCCAGCTTGCACGTCGCCACACCGCGGTATGCCTGGGCGGGAACCACGACATGGCGGTCGTTGGAGGGATTCCGCTCGAGGACTTCTCGCGCGGCGCGAGCCTCGCCGTGAAATGGACACAAGAGGTGATCGGCGCCGAAGATCTGGCGTTTCTCGCCGCGCTCCGCCCAGCGGGAGCGGCGTCAGAGGTCGGCCTCTACCACGCAAGTCCGCGCGATCCAGTGTGGGAGTACGTGCTTTCGGCGCTGCTCGCCGAGCTTTGCCTCGACGCTCAGAACCAGCGTGTCTGCTTGATCGGGCATTCACATGTCGCGCTCTCGTTCGATCGCCAGGAGGGCGGTGTTGCGGGTGGCGAGGTACGGCACGCGGGAACCGAGGTGGACATCACCGCCGGGGAGTGGCTGCTGAACCCCGGAAGCGTCGGCCAGCCCCGCGACGGCGATCCAAGAGCCGCGTGGATGATGCTCGACCTCGACGAGGAGACAGCGCACTTCCATCGCTGCGACTACGACATCGAGGGAGCAGCGAGTGCAATCCGAGCCGCAGGCCTTCCCGATTCGCTAGCTGAGCGCCTAGAGTACGGTCAATGAGGCGCGCCGTAGCACTGATCGGCGCAACCGTTGGCAGCGCGCTGGTGCTTGCCGCCTGCGGTAGCTCAGCAGGGCTGATACCCGCGAGCAACGCGACCACGATCTCAAACGATCTCAGCATGCTCGCGACGGCACTCGCGAACCACAGCTGCGACAGCGCGAACGCGGCGCTCGACCGCGTCGATGTCGATATCAACGCTCTGCCTTCAAGCGTCAATCAGAAACTAGTCGGCAATTTGGTTAAGGGCTACTTTGACCTTGCAAACCACGTCCCCAGCCAGTGTCGCTCGCAGACATCAGGCTCCACCACCCCGCCGTCGAAGGGCAATAGCGGCACGAGCGGCACAAGCACCGGCGCCACCGGCACAAGCACCGGCACGAGCGGCACAAGCACCGGCGCGACGGGCACGAGCACGGGTACCACCGGCACGAGCACCGGCACGACGAGCCCGACTGGTCCGACGGGCACGTCGATTGGCCCCGGCGGCGGCTCGCAGGCGCCGACCGGCGACTCCGGTACGGGAACCACCGGCGCCAGCACCGACAACGCCGGCGGCGCGGCGAGCGGAGACTGAAGATGAGCGCGCTGCTGATCGCCGACCGCTACCGCATCGAGGGACGCCTCGGGTCCGGTGGCATGTCAACCGTGCATCTTGCCTTCGACGAACGACTCGAGCGACTGGTTGCTGTGAAGCTGCTCGCCGAGCACCTCGCCGACGACCCGGCCTTCGTGTCGCGCTTTCAACGCGAGGCGCTGGCGGCGGCGCGGCTCATCCACGAGAACATCGTCCAAGTTTTCGACTCGGGGCTCGACGAGGACACGGATCAGCACTTCATCGTCATGGAGTACATCGAGGGTCAATCTTGCGCGGAGATCCTGCGCGCACGCGGCTGGCTCCCGAGCGAGGAGGCTCTGCCGATCATCCTCGCCGCCTGTGCCGGCCTTGACTACGCGCACCGCAAGGGCGTTGTGCACCGCGACGTCAAGCCGGGCAACATCATGCGCGGCAACGATCACCGCGTCAAAATCGCGGACTTCGGCATCGCCAAGGCGACCGAGCAGTCGAGCATCACGCAGGTCGGTTCGGTACTCGGCACCGCGGCCTATCTGGCCCCGGAGCAGGGTCGCGGGGACGAGGCCGGCCCCCCGGCCGACATCTATGCGCTCGGCGTCGTCACCTACCAGTTGCTCTCAGGCCGCCTGCCGTTCGAAGGTGCGTCGCTCACCGAGCTGGCGCTCAAGCAGCAGAACGAGCAACCCGCGCCGCTCGACAAGCTCGTCGCCGGCGTGACCCCCGAGCTCGCAGCCGCAGTCGCCGTGGCACTGCGAATCGAGCCGGCGCTGCGCTACCCGACAGCGGTCGAGATGGGCCGAGCGCTCGAGGACGGCGCTAAGGGAATTCCCCCCGGAGCCGGCGCGGCGATCGTGCCGCCGCTGCCTGGGGCCGCAGGGGCGCCAACGACGGTCCTCAGCGGCGGCGAGACGACCCGCATTTCGCCAGCGGTCGCCGCGCGTGCACCGCGCGTTGGCCCTCCCCGTCAGCAGCCCGTTCACGCCCACTCGCCGCAGGGCGAGAGCGCTCGACGCCAGCCCGGAATAGGAAGGCCAAGGACCGACACGAGACGCCTGATCGCGGTCCTTGCCGGAATCGTCGCTGTCGTCGTCGTCGCCGCAGTACTGATCCTCTCGCTCGGCGGCGGTGGCGGCGTCAGTCTGCAGCAGAACTGGTCGAGCAACGCCCCAACCGCGGTCCAGCAGATGCAGTCGCTGGTCGCCAACAACCAGCAGTAGCGTCGCGATCAGTCGCCGCCCGGCGTGGCGCCGGCGCGGAGCGCGGCGGCGACCCGTTCGAGTCCACCGTCGATCACCGCCGATCGCAGATCAGCCATCAGGCTCGATATGAACGTGAGATTGTGCAGCGTGAGCAGCCTGGCGCCGGTCAGCTCGCGCCCGCGTGCGAGGTAGTGCAGGTAGCCGCGCGAGAGCCCTGCGCTGCAAGCCGGGCAGCGACAGCCATCGAGCAGCGGCTCGGGGCTCGCGCGCCAGCGCGGGCGGTCGAGCTCGAGCCGCCAGCGGTTTGCCGGATCAGGGATCAAGGCGACGCCGTGGCGGGCGAGGCGGGTTGGCATCGCGCAGTCGAAGCTGTCGATGCCGAGCTCGACGCCGCGGATCAGATCGTCGACGTCACCGATCCCGAGCAGGTGCCGGGGCCGCTCGGCTGCGACCGCCTCGAGCCCACGCGTGCACCACTCGATGACCTCGTACATCTGCGCCTTCTCGCGTCCCAGCGAGCCGCCGATCGCGACGCCCGCGCAACCGCTCGCGAGCACCGCGCCGAGCGACTGCGCGCGCAGGTCCTCGTAGACGCCGCCCTGCACGATCCCGTAGAAGAGCGAACCGTCGTCGGGCGCATGCTCGGTACGCCAGTTCACGCAGCGCTCGAGCCAGCGGTGCGTGCGCTCGGTTGAGCGCGCCGTGTAGTCGCGCTCGACGTTGAACGGCGTGCACTCGTCGAAGGCGAGCACGATGTCCGAGCCGAGCTGGGCCTGAACCGCCATCGAGGTCTCGGGCGCGATGAAGCGCTCGGAGCCATCGAGGTAGGAGCGGAAGCGCACCCCGTCCTCGTCGATCGCGAGAATCGCCCCGTCGCCGCGGCCCCCGCGACGGCCCTTGATCTCGTCGGCGACCGTGCCGTGACCCAGCGAGAAGACCTGGAAGCCGCCGGAGTCGGTGATGATCGCCCGCGGCCAGCCCATGAAGCGGTGCAGGCCACCAAGCTCTTCGATTAGCTCGCCGCCGGGGCGCAGGAACAGGTGGAAGGCGTTTCCGAGGACGATGTCGTAGCCGAGCTCGACAACCTCCGCCGGTCCTAGGCCGCGCACGCTCGCCGTGCTCGCGAGCGGCACGAAGGCGGGCGTTCGAACATCACCGTGCGCTGTGTGCAAGACCCCCGCCCGCGCAAAGCTGCCGCTATCGCGGGCGATGATGGAGAATGCGGACACCGCGGGATCCTAAGAGACCCACGGCAGATCGCCGCATGGTCCTCGCGAGCTTCCTCAGCGTCACCCAGAACCTGGGCTACCCGGTGCTCATGCTGGTCGTCGCGATCGAGGCTCTTGGCGTGCCGCTACCCGGCGAGACAGCCGTGATCTTCGCTGGGCTCGCTGCCAGTTCAGGCCGCCTCTCGATCGTGCTCGTGATCGTCTGCGCTTCGGCCGCAGCGATCATCGGCGACAACATCGGCTTTCAGATCGGCCGCCGCGGCGGACGCACCCTGCTCGAGCGACCCGGCCGCTTCTACGATGAGCGCCAGCGCGTCCTCGCGGTCGGCGACCCCTTCTTCGAACGCCACGGGCCGAAGGCCGTCTTTTTCGGCCGCTGGATCGCCGGCCTCCGGGTGTGGGCCTCCTGGCTGGCCGGGGCGAGCTCGATGCGCTGGCGCCCATTCCTGCTCTGGAACGCCCTCGGGGGCATAAGCTGGGCGACCAGCGTCTCGCTCGCCGCCTACTTCGGCGGCAAGGCGGTCGAGCACGTGGTCGCCGACATCGGGCTCTATGGCCTGATCGCCGCCGCCGTGCTCATCGCACTGGCCGCGGTGGTCCTCATCCGCCGCCAACGGACGGCGCGCCGCGCTCGGAAGGCCGACGCGCCACCCCCAAACGCCTGAAGCAAAGTCCTTACGACTCGCTCGACGCGTCCTCTCTAGAGCGCCGGCGGGGTGAAGAGGCGCTGCAGGTAGCCGTTCAGCGTTTCCAGCTCGGAGGTGCTGAAACACCCGATGAAGCGCCGGCGCAAGCCGTCGAGATGCGTGGCGCGGGCCGCGTCGAGCTCGGCGCGGCCGGCTTCAGTGATGACGGCGAAGGCGCCGCGCGCGTCGTGCTCGCAACTGCCGCGCGCGACGAGCCCGTCGCGCGCGAGGCGGTCGACGAGCCGGGTGAGGCCGCTCCGGCTGAGCGACGCTGACTCGGCGAGCTCGCACATCCGCAGACGGCCGCCTTCGGCGTTCCCGAGCCGGGCCAGAACCTCATAGGAGCTGAGCGCGATTCCGTGGGAGCGCTCGAGCTCGGCGTCGAGCGCCTTGACGAGCGAGGAGTGGGCGCGCAGGAAACCCCGCCAAGCCGCGAGCTCGACCTCGCTGTACTGCGGCTCCGTGCCACGGAGCCCGATCGCCATGCCGCAAAGGTAGCGGAGGACGTCACCTCAGCGCAGCAGTGACTTGCCCTTCATCTCGTCGGGCTGGGCGATGCCGAGCAACTCCAGTGCGGTGGGGGCGACGTCGGCCAAGACGCCCGCCTCCACGAGCTGCACGTCGCTGGTGGTGACGATCAGCGGCACGGGGTTCAGCGAGTGCGCCGTGTGGGGAGATCCGTTCGGGCTCAACATCTCCTCGGCGTTGCCGTGGTCGGCGGTGACGATGCAGACGCCGCCGCTCTGGTGCACCGCGCTCACGACCAGTCCCAGGCACTCGTCGGCGGTTTCGACCGCGCGCACGGTAGCCGGGATAACGCCGGTGTGCCCGACCATGTCGGCGTTCGCGAAGTTGATGATCGCGAACCGCGGCGAATCTTCCGCCCAGGCGGTGCAGAACGCTGCCGCCGCAGCGGCGGCGCTCATCTCGGGCTTGTAGTCGTAGGTCGGGACATCGCGCGGCGAGGGCACCAGCTCGCGCCGCTCGCCCGGGAGCGGCGACTCCTCGCCACCATTGAAGAAGTAGGTGACATGCGGGTACTTCTCGGTCTCGGCGACGTGCAGTTGGGCAGCGCCGCTCGCGGCGATCACGGCACCGATCGTCGTCGCCGGGCGCTCCGGCCCGAACGCGACCGGATAGGGCCAGCCCTCCTCGTATTCGGTGAGGATTGAGAGATCAGCGACCGGAGCGGCGCCACCGCGGTCGATCGCCACGAAGTCCGGGTCGGCGAGCGCCTGGACGATTTCGCGCATCCGGTCGGGGCGGAAGTTGAAGCAGAACACGCGGTCGCCGGGCGCGATCGGGATACCTTCGCCGATCACTGTCGGCTCGATGAACTCGTCGGTCTCGCCGCGCGCATAGGCCGCACTCACCGCCGCGGTCGCACTGTCGGCCCGATACTCGCCGCGCGCGTGAACGAGCAGGTCATAGGCCTTCTGCGTGCGGTCCCAGCGCTTGTCGCGGTCCATTGCGAAGTAGCGCCCGACGACAGAAGCGATACGGACGCCGCCGCGCTCCTCGAGCGCGGTGAGCGTACGCAAAGCCTCGGTTGGCCCGGTGTCGCGGCCGTCGGTGAAGCAGTGGACGATGACCTCGGCCTCGCCCAGATCGTCCGCCAGTGCGAGGAGTGCCTCGAGATGCTCGACCGAGGAGTGGACGCCGCCATCGGACACGAGGCCCAGGAGATGGACCCGCCCGGGACCTCCGAGGGCCGAGCGCAGGACCGCATTGAGGGCGAGCTCGCCGTCAGCGCATGCATCGTCGATCCGCGTCAGGTCCTGGCGTACGACCGAGCCGGCGCCGAGGTTCAGATGTCCAACCTCCGAGTTGCCCATCTGCCCCTCGGGCAGCCCGACAGCCCGTCCGCAGGTCGTCAGCTGGGTGTGTGGGTAGGTCGCCCACAGGCGGTCGAAGACCAGCGTCGAAGCCAGCTCGACGGCATTGCCCGGACCCGGCGGTGCGAGACCCCAGCCGTCCAGGATCACGAGGCAGACGGACGCCACGGGCGCGCCTGAGCTCATTGCCGCGCCGCGGCGCAGATCGCCGCAAACGACTCGGCCGTCAACGACGCGCCACCGACGAGCGCGCCATCGACGTCGGCCAACGCGAGTAGCTCGACCGCATTCTCGCCACTCACCGAACCGCCATATAGGACGCGGATCCGCTCGGCTTCGGCCGAACGCTCGGCCAGGACCGATCGCACGAAGGCGACCGCTTCCTGAGCTTGCGCGGGCGTCGCGACGCGCCCAGTTCCGATCGCCCAGATCGGCTCATAGGCCACGACCACCTCGGCGTAGCGTTCCGGCTCGACAGCGGCGAAGTCGGACTCGAGCTGCGCCCGCACGTGCGCCTCGGTCTCGCCCGCCAGCCGCTGGGCCTCGGTTTCGCCAACGCAGAGGATCGGCGTCAGACCGGCAGTCAGCGCCGCTGGCAGCTTGCGCGCGAGCGCCGCGTCGGTCTCGCCGAAGAACGCCCGGCGCTCCGAATGTCCGAGGATCACCCCGCTCACACCAAGATCGAGCAACATGGCGGCCGACACCTCGCCCGTGAACGCGCCGTGGTCGGCCTCGTGCATGTTCTGCGCGAACACAGCCACGCGCGAACCGCGCGCGCTGTCGACCATTGGCGCGAGCGCCGTGAAGGGCGGACAGACCGCGATCTCGACGCTCTCAAGGCTCGCGACACGGGGCAAGAGCGCCTGGATCAGCGCCTCGGCCTCGCCGACCGTCTTGTGCATCTTCCAGTTGCCGGCGATCAGCGGTACGCGACTCACGCCAGCCCTCAGCGAAGCGCCGCGACGCCCGGCAGCGTGCGCCCCTCGAGCAACTCGAGCGTCGCGCCGCCGCCGGTCGAGAGGTGCGTCACCTGGTCCGCGAGACCGAACTGCGTCAGGGCTGCGGCCGAGTCGCCGCCCCCGACGACCGTCGTGCCGTTCGCGCGCGCAACCGCTTCGGCAACGGCGCGCGTGCCCGCGGCGAACGCCTCGAACTCGAAAACGCCCATCGGCCCGTTCCAGAAGATCGTCGCGCCCTCCGCGATCAGCTTGCTGTAGGTCTCGGCACTGCGCGGACCGATGTCGAGGCCCATCCAGCCGTCGGGCACATCGACGCCGTCGAGATCGCGCCGCGGCGCGTCAGCTGCGTAGCGCTCGGCGAGGCCAAGGTCCTGCGGCAGTACGAGCTCGGCGCGCGCGCTGGCAGCCCCCTCGAGGGCCTCGCGCGCGGGCTCGAGTCCCTCGGCCTCGCACATTGAGGCGCCGACGCCATGGCCCTCGACGGCGAAGAACGGGAAGCACATCGCGCCGCCGATCAGGACCGTGTCGGCGATCTCGAGGAAGCGCTCGATCACGGCGATCTTGTCGGTCACCTTGGCGCCGCCGAGCACGGCGACGAGTGGCCGCGCCGGGTCGGCGAGGATCGCACTCAGCTGGGCGACCTCGCGCTCGAGCAGCAGGCCGGCCGCCGCGTCCTTGACGTGGTAGGTGATCCCCTCGGTCGAGGAATGAGCGCGGTGGGCCGAGCCGAACGCGTCGTTGACGTAGATGTCACAGAGCTCGGCCAGCGCCTTCGCGAGATCCGGGTCGTTCTTCGTCTCACCCGCCTCGAAGCGGATGTTCTCTAGCAGCGCGATCTGTCCCGGCTCGAGCGCGTCGACGGCCGCTCGCGCGCTCTCCCCCACCCCATCGGCGATAAACAGCACGTCCGTGCCGGTCAGCTCGCCCAGGCGCTCGGCGACCGGACGCAGCGAGAGTGCCGCGTCGGCACCCTTCGGGCGGCCGAGGTGCGAGACGAGGACGATTCGCGCCCCGCGCGCCCGGAGCTCCTCGATCGTCGGCAGCGCGGCACGGATCCGCGTGTCGTCGGTGATCTTGCCGTCGCGCAACGGGACGTTGAAGTCGACGCGGACGAGGACGCGCTTGCCTTGCGCGTCGAGGTCAGCGAGCGACCTCACAGCCGGAGCGCAACGTCGACGACGCGGTTGGAGTAGCCCCACTCGTTGTCATACCAGGCGACGGTCTTCACTAGCGTGCCGTCGATCACGTTCGTCAGCGGGCCATCGATGATCGACGAGAAAGCGTTGCCGACGATGTCACTCGAGACGATCGGGTCCTCGGTGTAGGCGAGGATGCCCGCGAGGTCGCTCTTATCGGCGCGCTCGCGCAGGGCGTTGTTGATCTCCTCGACGGTCGTCTCGCGCGAAGCCTCGAAGGTCAGGTCAACGAGCGAACCGACCGGCACCGGGGCCCGCACGGCAAAGCCGGTGAGCTTGCCGGCAAGCTCCGGCAGGACCAACCCAACCGCCTTGGCGGCGCCGCTCGAGGCGGGCACTAGGTTGATCGCGGCCGCCCGCGCGCGCCGGAGGTCCTGGTGCGGCAGGTCCTGGAGGCGCTGGTCAGCCGTGTAAGCGTGGATCGTCGTCATCAGACCGTGGCGGATGCCGACCGTCTCGTGCAGGATCTTCGCCATCGGGGCAAGGCAGTTCGTCGTGCAGGACGCGTTCGAGACGATGTGATGCTCGTCGGGGTTGTAGCGGTCGAAGTTGACGCCGAGCACGACGGTGAGATCCTCGCCGGTCGCGGGCGCCGAGATCAGGACCTTGCGCGCACCGCCGTCGAGGTGCTTGGAGGCGCCCTCGCGCGAGGTGAAGATCCCAGTCGACTCGATCACGACGTCGACGCCGAGATCGCCCCACTTGATCGCCGCAGGGTCGCGCTCAGCAAGCACCTTGATCTCTTCGCCGTCGACCACAAGCAGATCGCCGCTCACCTCGACCTCTCCCGGGTAGCGCCCGAAGAGCGAGTCGTAGCGGAGCAGATGGGCGATCGTCTCCACGTCCATCAGGTCGTTCAGCGCTACCCATTCGATATCTGCGCCGGACTGCTTGGCCGCGCGGAACACTCCGCGGCCGATCCGGCCGAAGCCGTTTATGCCTACCCGTACGGGCATCTAAGCGTTCTCCTGCTTGTTGTGGGCCGACTGGTTGGGGACTGCGAGCCGGTAGCGGCCCCGTGCGGGCCGACAGGCTATCAGCGCTTTTGCGATTGGGCGCGATCCCCGATCCGCGCCGTAGCGGCGTGCGTTACTCGCCCGCCTCAGCGCTCGCGAGCGGGCTTCGCGACATCGCGGTGGCTGACCTGAACTAGCAGGTCATCGCTCTGAGCGTAGCGCAGCGCGAGATGCTCGGCCACGGCGACCGAGCGGTGGCGCCCACCGGTGCAGCCGATCGCGACGAGCAGGTGCGACTTACCCTCGAGCACGTACTGGCCGAGGAGGAAATCGAGCAGCGGCTCG
The DNA here is from genome assembly GCA_003133565.1 of Solirubrobacterales bacterium. Lineage (GTDB taxonomy): Bacteria > Actinomycetota > Thermoleophilia > Solirubrobacterales > Solirubrobacteraceae > Palsa-513. The sequence goes on along the minus strand of PKYB01000007.1, from coordinate 29,648 downwards.
AGCAGCGCGTAGAGCTCGCTCAATCTGCCGTCGCGATCGATGAATTCGACCACGCCGCCATCGGAGCCGGTCAGCGGCCGCAGGTCGGACTCGTAGTGGGGGTTGGCGAGAAAGCGCACGTCGAACAGCAGGTCTGCGTCGAGCAGCGGACCGTGCTTGAAGCCAAAGCTCGCGAATGTGACGGCGAGCTTCGTCGCCGTCTGTTGACCGAGGAACTCGTCGACGATCGCGATCCGCAGCGCCGTCGAGGAGAGGCCCGTGGTGTCGATTACGACGTCGGCACGCCCCTTCAAGGCCTCGAGCTGCTCGCGCTCGGCAGCGATGCCTTCGGCGACAGATCCTTCCGGGGCCAGCGGGTGTCGGCGGCGGGTCTCCTGGTAGCGGTTCAGCAGCGTCTGGTCGTCGGCGTCCAAGAACAGCACGCGATGGCGCAAGCCCAACCGGTCCAGATCGTCGAGCACCGTCTGGAGCGCGTCGAAATACTCACCACCGCGGGCGTCCGAGACGACCGCGGCGCGCGCGACCTTCGATCCGGCGTGCACGAACAGCTCGATCAGGCTGCCGATCATGCGCGGCGGGAGGTTGTCGACGCAGAAGTAGCCCGCGTCCTCGAACACGTTCATCGCGTTTGACTTCCCGGCGCCGGAGAGCCCGGTGATGATCACGAGGTCCTGCAGCGAGGACTCGACGTCGACCCCTGGCTGGCGCTCGGTGTCAGCAGCGTCGACAGGCGAAGCTGGCATCACCCGTATCGTCGCACACGACCCACACGCACCCGCGGGCTCTCATTCGCGCGAGCCAAGACGGTGGAGGTGGGAGTGCAGCTCGCGACCCACCTTCGCCGGAAGGCCGGGCACCGATTGGAGCTGCTCAGCACTCGCCGCGAGCACCTGCTCCGGCGAGCCGAAGTGGCTGATCAGCGCGCGTTTGCGAGCCGGACCGACGCCGGGAATCTCGTCGAGCAACGAAGTGGTCATCGCGCGGTCGCGCCGAGCACGGTGATGGGTTATGGCGAAGCGGTGCGCCTCATCGCGGATGCGCTGCAGCAGCTGCAGCTCGGGTGTGTCGTGGGCGAGCACGAGCGGATCGCGCGCCCCGGGCAGGAAAACCTCCTCGAGGCGCTTGGCGAGCGCGATCACCGCGACGCCCCGCTCGCGTGCTGCCCCCAGCACGGCAAGCCCGGCCGTGAGCTGGCCCTTGCCGCCGTCGATCACGATCAGGTTCGGCAGCGAGGCAAAGCTGCGGTCGTAGCCGACATCGTGTGGCGAGGTGTCCACCTGACGCTCCCACGCCGCCATCCGCCGCTCCAAGACCTCGGCCATCGCCGCAAAGTCATCCGGTCCGTCGATCGTGCGAATGCGAAAGCGCCGGTAGTCCGAGCGCCGTGGCGCACCCGCCTCGAACACGACCATCGAGGCGACGGTGTGCGTGCCCTGCAGGTTCGAGATGTCGAAGCACTCGATGCGGATCGGCACCGCGTCGAGTGCGAGCGCCGCGCGCAAGCCCTCGAGCGCCGCGGCGCGGTGCTCGCGACGACGTTCGGCCTTGAGTTGATCCTCCTCGAGCGCGAGCTGGGCGTTGCGCTGGGCGAGCTCGAGAATGCGACGCTTGTCGCCGCGCTCGGCGGCGCGAACCTCGACCGGCCCGTCGCGACGCGCTGATAGAGCCTTGACCACCGCGGGCGACACACCGACCTCCACCAAAATCTGAGCCGGAACCGCAGCAGCGGTGTCGTAGTACTGCAGCAGGAACTCCTCGACGACCTCCTCGTGGGGTCGCTCGCCCTCGTTGGCGAGATAGAAAGATTGACGGTCCGAGAGCACGCCGTCGCGGACCTGGAAGACCTGAGCGTTGGCGTCTGCCCCGGCGAGCGCGATGGCGATCGCGTCGAGGGTGCCGACAGCGGCGTTGGCTACGCGCTGGCGCTCGAGCAGGGAGCGCACCGCAGCGAGGCGGTTGCGTTCGACGGCAGCCTGCTCGAATGCCTGTGCCGCCGACGCCGCGTGCATGCGCGCCTCGAGCTCGCGTTCGATGTCCTTGTAGTGCCCGCCGAGGAAGTCCGCGACACCCTCGATACCGGCTCGATACTCCTCGCGCGAGACGTAGCCGACACACGGTGCTGCGCAGCGTTTGATGTGGTAATCGAGGCACGGTGAGCCCGACCGGCGTCCCGGCTGCGCTCCGGTGCATGAGCGCACGAGGAAGACGCGACTGAGAACCTCGAGCGTGTCGCGCACGCGCTTCGCGTTGGAATAGGGACCGAAGTAGAGGCGGTCGCGGCGATGGCGCTCGCGGGTGAAGTAGACACGCGGAAAGTCCTCGTCGAGCGAGACCGCGATGAACGGGTATGACTTGTCGTCGCGCAGCCGGATGTTGAAGCGCGGGCGGTACTGCTTGATGAACGACTGCTCGGCGAGCAGTGCCTCGGTCTCGGTTGCGAAGACGATCGATTCGATGCCCGCGATTTCCGCCAGCATCGCGTCGTGCCCGAGCGCTCCCCTGCCGGCCGAGCTGAAGTGCGAGGCGACGCGCTTGCGCACCGAAACCGCCTTGCCGACGTAGATCACGCGCCCGTCGGCGTCGCGGAACAGATAGACGCCGGGCTGGTCGGGCAGCTCGCGCCGCTGCTCGTCCAGATCACTCATCAGCTTGCCGTCTTCGGGGCGCGCGGATGCGGCGCACGTGGCTGGCGCAGCAGGCTCAGTAGCTGCGCCAAGCTTGGAAGACCTTGAGCAGAGCGCCGGCGCAGACTGCGAGTGCGGCGAGCTCGATCAGCGAGCCGGTGGTGGTGTTGAACTCCTGCGCGGCCGCAAGCGCTACGACGATGCCTGCGATCGCCGCGTAGAGGATTCCCCGATCGAGGTCGCCAAGCCCGTAGACGTCGACCCGGTGGTCGCGGTATAGGCGCCCGACGAAGTAGGCGACGAGCGCTGCCAGTGCCAGCGAGAGCACCGCCGAGAACAGGTCGGCCACCGTCCCGCCACCGGGGATCGCCGTGATCGCGAGCGCGATCAGCAGGAGAATGGCGACGTTGCGCGCGTGCTTCACAAGACAAATTTAGAGCAGAGCCTCGAGCTGCGCGTACGCCGCCTCGACCGCGCGCGTCGCCGCGGTGTGGCGCGCCTCGCTCTTTGCGGCCTCGTATTTGGTCGCCCAGGCGGCTGGATCGGAGAGCTCGGCCTCGACCACGGCGAGCGCGGCCTCGGCGGCCTCGACCGCCTGGGTTGCAAGCGCCTCACGCTTGAGGTGGTTCTTCGACTCGACTGCCACCGGCGGGCGCTTTGCCGACCCACGCTTGGCGGGCTGACGCTTGGCAGCGGCCGCCGCGGTGGGCGTCGGTGAGGGCGAGCGCGGCGGCGTGAGCGGTGCGGCGGCCCCTCGATCGCCGCCGGCTAGCCTTCGCTCCTCGCGCAGGCGCACGTACTCCGGCCAGCCACCGGTGTAGCTGCGCAGACGGCGCTCCTCGAGCGCCACGGTCCGCGTGCCGACGGCGTCGAGCAATGCGCGGTCGTGGGAGACGAGGATCAGCGAGCCCTTGAACGAGCGCAGCGCGTCCTCGAGCGCCTCGCGCGACTCCAGATCGAGGTGGTTGGTCGGCTCGTCGAGGACCAGTACGTTGGCAGCGCCGCTGACCAGCACGGCGAGCGACAGCCGCCGGCGCTCGCCGCCCGACAGAGCCGCGAGAGGCTTCTCCGCCTGCTCGCCGCTGAAGAGGAACTGGCCGAGCAGTGCGCGCGCCTTGCCGGGCGTGAGCCCTGTGGCACGCCCGACGGCTTGGAGCACCGTGCCCTCGTTGCCGAGCTCCTCGGCGTGCTGGCTGAGGTAGCCGATCCTCACGTTGTGGCCGCGGTTCAGCTTGCCCGCAGGGAGTGCCCGCGTGCCGGTGAGGGTCTCGATCAGCGTCGTCTTGCCGGCACCGTTGCGGCCGACGAGCGAGATGTGCTCGCCGCGTTCGAGCCATAGCTCGCCGTGCTCGACCAAGGTGATCGGGGGCGCCCCCACCTCGATCCGTGCGTCCTCGAGCGCAAACACGACCCGCCCGCTGCGCTCGACGCCGCCGAACTCGAAGGACAGCGCGGCGCCGTCCGTCGGCCCGCGACCGACCCGCTCGATCTTGTCGAGCTGCTTCTTGCGTGACTGGGCCTGACGCGCGCGGGTACCGGCGCTCCAGCGCTCGACGAAGCGCTCGAGGCGGGCAATCTCGGCCTGCTGGCGCTCGATCGAGCGCCCCAACGCCAACTCGCGCGCCGCCTGCTCCTTGCGCCAGGCGTGCCAGCTGCCCGCGAAGAAACGTCCGCGACCAGCCTCGAGCTCGAGCACCGCCGTGCCGACGGTCTCGAGAAACCAGCGATCGTGGGCAACAAGCACGATCGCGCCGGGGAACGAGACCAGCGTCTGCTCGAGCCACTCGAGCGACTCGACATCGAGATGGTTGGTCGGCTCGTCGAGCAGCAGCAAGTCGGGTCGCGTCGCAAGTGCCCGGGCGAGCGAAGCGCGCGTCAGCTCGCCGCCGGAGAGCGTCGCGAGGCTGCGCTCGCGATCCGCGTCGGCGAAGCCGAGCCCCCGGGCCACCTCCCACGCCCGGTTGCGCCAGAGATAGCCGCCGTGGTGCTCGAGGTCCGCTTGAGCCGCTGCGTAGCGCTCGAGCGTTGCGTGATCGCTTGAACCAGCCGCCATCGCGGTCTCCAGCTTGGCGAGCCGCGCCTCGATCGCGAGCTCGGTGACGCACCCGGAGAGCAGATACTCGGCGAGCGTGCGACCACGCTCCCGTGGTGGTCGCTGATCGTGCAGCACCGTCCGCGTGCCCTTGGCGAACGAGAGCTCGCCGCCGTCCAGCGAGTCCTCGCCGGCGAGCATCCGTAGCAGCGTCGTCTTCCCGGCCCCGTTACGCCCGGCGACGGTCATGCGCTCGCGCCGTTCGAGCTTGAACGAGATCCCGCGCAGGAGCGGCTCGCCGGCGATGTCCTTGGCGAGGTTGGATGCGATGCAAACAGCCATCCCATGATGGTATGCGCCGGCCGTTTGCTCCTATACGATGCACGCCATGCGACGGCTCATCCTGCTCACCGTGGCGAACCTGATTGCGTTTGCGCTGGTCGCGCCAGTCGCCCTGGCGGGGGTCGCCGGGGAGGGCCTGCTGGGCGAGACAAGCGACACACAGGTCACCGACGCCGGCTTCGTCCTGATCCTCTTCTTCCCGATCTTCGTCGGGCTCGCAAGCCTGCTGCAACACCACCTGGAGAAGCGCAAGCACGCGCGCGATGACGCTCGCAAGGCACGCACGCAGAGCCCCGACTGGCGCGGCGGCTGGTAGCTAACGTCGGGCGATGGCGACGGCGCCCGCCGGGCCCGACCGCCACGCCACGTGGAGAGCTCGCCGGCCCTAGCTCTGGCTGAGCGCTCCGAGGCCGCGAGGAACTCTCGGCGAGTAGTACCGCGGTCCAGGCCGGTTGGTGGCGCTCGATGGTTGCGCCGAGCGCCCACGTGGGCGAAGGTGGACGGGTGAGCGGACCGGGGGTCGACACCGAGCAAGGCCGCCCGTCGACGGCGGCGGTGTGGTCCGCGCTGGTGGTTGTCTACGTGGCGTGGGGCTCAACCTACGTCGCGATCAGGGTCATGGACGAGACGATCCCGCCGCTGATCGGCGCCGGGGTCCGCTACCTCGTCGCCGGGGTCGCGATGGCTGCCTTTCTGTGGGTTCGCCGCGGCACGGCTCCGCGCGTGCGTCCACGCGAGCTTGCCTCGGTGGCGCTCGTCGGCGTCCTGTTGCTCGTCGGGGGCAACGGATTTATCACCTACGCCGAGCGTCACGTCCCGGCCGGCCTCGCGGCGCTACTCGTCGCGTCGGTGCCGCTCTGGCTGCTCCTGATCCGCATCATCACGCGCGACCGGCCTCCACGCGCCACGCTGATCGGCCTCTGCGTCGGGTTCCTCGGCGTGACTTTGCTCGTGGCGCGCCATGGAGGAGGACATCAACACGTCAGCGTGCCCCAGCTGCTGATCGTGCTCGGCGCGGCGCTTTCGTGGGCACTCGGCTCCTGGGCTTCGGGCCGGCTGCCGATGCCGAGCGACGTCGCAGCGTCGACGGCGTTCGAATTGCTGATCGGCGGAGCGGTGCTGGCCCTGTTGGGGCCGCTGCTCGGCGAGCGTTGGAGCACGCTCGTCGTGCACGCCTCGGCACGATCGCTGCTGGCCGTGGCCTATCTCGTGCTGGTTGGCTCGGTGCTCGCCTTCACGGCCTACGTTTGGCTGCTCCAACACGCGCCGATCTCACAGGTCTCGACATACGCCTACGTCAACCCGATCGTGGCGGTGCTCCTCGGCGCGCTCGTCCTCGACGAGCAGGTGACCCTCACGACGATCATCGGCGGCGGGATCATCGTGCTCGCGGTCGCGCTCGTCATGCGCGCCGAGGCGCGAGCGGGCACGAGCACCTAGGCGCCGTCAAGCGCCGCGGGCGGCGGGACGCTCAGCGCGCGACGCTGGCCCAGAACTGGCGCAGCAGCGCCCCAGCCCGATCTTGGCATTATTGGCCGCCATGGCGTCCACGGAGACGGCGATCGAGGTCAGCGATCTGCGCAAAAGCTACGGCGATCTCGAGGCGGTGCGGGGCATCGAGTTCCGCGTCCAGCGCGGCGAGATCTACGGCCTGCTCGGCCCAAACGGCGCCGGCAAAACAAGCACGGTCGAGATTCTCGAGGGCTACCGTCAGCGCACCTCGGGAACGGTCAGCGTGCTCGGCTTCGACCCCAACCAGCGCCCGCGTGAGCTGCGCGCGCGCGTCGGCATCGTGCTCCAGAGCAGCGGCATCTACAGCCACGTGAAGGTCGCCGAGGTACTCGCCCACTTCGCCCAGTTCTATCCACACCCGCGCGACGTCAACGAGGTCATCCAGCTCACAGGGCTCACCGAGAAGCGCGACGAGCGCACTCGGCACCTCTCGGGTGGGCAGCGTCGCCGACTCGACTTGGCCCTCGCGCTGATCGGCGATCCGGAGCTGATCTTCCTCGATGAGCCGACGACGGGCTTTGACCCCGCCGCCCGCCGCAGCGCCTGGCAGACGATCCGCTCGTTACGCGACCTCGGCAAGACCGTATTGCTCACCACCCACTACCTCGATGAGGCCCAGGCGCTTGCTGACCGTGTCGCGATCATCAAAGGCGGGCGGATCCTCGCCGAGGGTTCGCCGGCGGAGCTTGGTGTCGGCGGCGGCTCGCGCTATCGCGTCGCCTACGCCAACGGTGACGGCGAGGCGGTCGTCGTCGAGACCGACAACCCGACGACGCTGCTCCACGAGCTGACCGGCGCCGCGCTCGGTCGCGGCGAGGAGCTGCGGTCACTGTCGGTCACGCGCCCGAGCCTCGAGGACGTCTACTTGGAGCTCACCGCCGATGCCTAGCACGGTGGGATTGCTCTGGCGGCAGTACCGCTTTGAGCGGCACCTCTTCTGGCGCAACCCGAGCGCCGCGTTTTTCAACTTCCTGTTGCCGCTGATTTTCCTCGCCCTGTTCGGCGCGATCGTCTACCACCACCAGGGCGAGCTCGATGTGATCGTTCCCGGCATCGCCGGCATGAGTGTGATGTCGACGACCTTCACGGCGCTCGCCTACAACCTCACCTTCCTGCGCGAGCAGGGCGTGCTCAAACGGATCCGCGGCACGCCGCTGCCGAGCGGGGTCTACCTCGGCGGGCTCGCGCTCAACGCCGTGACGAACACCGCGATCCAGATCGCCATCGTCGTGCTGGCCGGACGGCTGATCTTCAATCTTGGTTGGCCGCCCCAGCCGATCACGCTCGTCGTCTTCGTGCTCGCGGGAGTCGCCAGCTTTGCGCTGCTCGGCGTCGCGCTATCGCATGCGATCCCGAACTTCGAATCGGCCCCGGCTGTCATCAACGGCGTGTTCGTACCGGTGATTCTCGTGTCCGGTGTGTTCTTCGATGTCAAGCATGTGCCTGGGTTCCTGCGCGACATCGCTCAGGCGCTTCCGCTCGAGCCGCTGATCAACGGGCTCGGGGGTGGGCTGGTGGCCGCCCGCGGCGATTTGAGTCATCACCTCACGGCGCTCGCCGTAATCGGCGTCTGGGGCCTCGTCGGTGTGGTGCTCGCGATCCGCGGGTTCTCCTGGGAGGCCCACCGCAACTAGCCCCGCGGTGCCATCCGCCTTCGCCGGACGCGGAGACGCGCGCCGCGAGCCTCAGACGACGATCCGCAGCGCGAGCGCGTGCGGGCAGCCTGCGTCGAGCAGCCGCCGCACGACATCGAGCTCGACGTGCTGGCCGGCATCTCGCGTCGCCGCAAGCATCAGCGCCTGCGTCGTGTCGAAACCGAGTTCGATGAAGGCCTGCGCCCGCGCCTGCTCACTCGCCGTCGCTGTGGCTGGAGTTATCTGCATCGCTACCTCGCATGCTTGGATTTCGACCGCCCACATCAGACCAGCGCAGCCGGACGGAATAGGCGCGCGTCGAGCTGCCCGGGCCGCGCGCGGGCGCCGGCTCTATGCTCCGCGGAGCGATGAGGACGACCATCCCGCTCGAGGAGGTTCATTGGGATCTGCGTGATCTCCTCGACGGCGGCGGGGCGGAGCAGGTCGAAGTGCTGCTGGACGACGCGATCGCGCGGGGCAAGCGCTTTGCTGAGCGCTACCGCGGCGCTCTGGCGGAAATCGATGCACCGGGCCTCCGGGATGCCATGGAGGAGCTCGCCGCGATCCACGATCTGGTGGGACGCGCCAGCTCCTACGCCGGCCTTAGCTTCTCGACCGACACCGCGGACCCCGAGCGCGGCGCGCTGCTCCAACGAGTGCAGGAACGGGCCACGGAACTCGGGACGTTGCTGGTGTTTTTCGAACTCGAATGGGCCGCGCTCGACGACGTGCGGGCGGAGCAGCTGCTCGCCGGTGACGGACTTGACTTCGCCCGCCACCATTTGCGCGTCGCACGCCGCTACAGACCGCACCTGCTCAGCGAGCCCGAGGAGCGGATCCTCAACGAGAAGGCGCTCACAGCGCACGCCGCGTGGACACGCCTGTTTGAGGAGCAGACCGCGGCGATCGAGGTCGAGCTCGAGGAGACGGTGACTCTCGACGCCGCACTCAGCCGTCTCGCAGCACCGTCGCGCGAGGTTCGCCGCGCAACCGCCGAGGCGGTGACGCAGGCGCTCGAGCCGGGGCTTCGGACGCGCGCGTTCGTGTTCAACTCGCTGCTCGTGGACAAGATGACCGACGATCGCCTGCGCTCCTTCCCCCATTGGCTGGCGGCGCGTAACCTCGACAACGAGGCCAGCGACGAGTCGGTTGCGGCGCTGATCGCGGCTGTGCGTGGACGCTACGAGCTGCCGCGGCGCTGGTACCGCGTCAAGGCGAAACTGCTCGGCATCGATCGCCTGGCCGACTACGACCGCATGGCGCCGCTCGCCAGCGAGGATGTCGCGGTGGAGTGGTCGCAGGCGCGCGAGCTCGTTCTCGGGGCTTACAACGCCTTCTCGCCGACCCTCGGCGATCTCGCCGGCCGCTTCTTTGACGAGCGCTGGATCGACGCGCCGCCCGGGCCCCGCAAGCGCGGTGGTGGTTTCTGCGCCTCGACGGTGCCCTCGGTGCACCCCTACGTGCTGCTCAATTACACGAGCCGTCCACGCGATGTGCTCGTCCTCGCGCACGAGCTCGGCCACGGCGTGCACGCCGCGCTCGCCGCCAAGCAGGGCATCTTCCAACAGAGCACGCCGCTGACCCTCGCTGAGACCGCATCGGTGTTCGGTGAAGCCTTGACCTTTGCGGCGCTGCTCGAGTCCTCGCCGACGCCGCGCGCCCGCCTCGAGTTGCTCGCTTCGAACATCGAGGACGCGATCGCGACGGTCTTCCGCCAGGTCGCGATGAACGGCTTCGAGCAGCTTGTCCACACCGAGCGACGGGAACAGGGTGAGCTGTCGGTGGAGCGCTTCGGTGAGCTGTGGACGGCGAGCCAGGAGGAGTTGCTCGGCGACGCCGTCGAGGTGACGGCCGGGTATCGCAGCTGGTGGTCATACATCCCGCACTTCATCGCAACCCCTGGCTACGTCTACGCCTACGCCTACGGCCAGCTGCTCGCGCTGTCGGTCTATGAGCGCTATCTCGAGGAGGGCCCGCGCTTCGAAGAACGCTACGTCGAGCTGCTGTCAAGCGGCGGCTCGCGCAGTCCCGAGGAGCTTGGTGAGATCGTCGGCATCGACCTGCGCGACGCCGACTTTTGGGAGCGCGGCCTCGATCTCGTCGAGCGCCGGCTGGTCGAGGCGGAGGAGGCTGCAGCGCAGGTGTAGGGCGTAGCATTGGTCGTTGACTGCGCAACTGTCCTTGGGAGGTGGCAATGCGACGCTCGATCCGATTCGCCTGCACCGCCGCTGCGGCCACCCTTCTGCTAGGTAGCGCCGCAAGCGCGCAAGTCGCAAGCGCGCAAGTAACCCCAGTGAAAGACACCTCGGGACCGCTCAGCGCGAGCATGGTGCCAAGCACGCACCACCCGAAGGTCAACGCAAAATGGCCCCTGAAGGTGACCGCGACGCTTCACGGTAAGCCGGCGCACGCAACCGCCGTCTACGAATTCCTCTTTGGCGGAAGCGTTGTCAGCACGCAATATGTGCACAGCAACAAGCACTTCAGCTTCACCGGCCACTTCAGTGACGATCTCGTATTCCCGCCGGCCTCGGAAGGTGAGCCGCTGACACTCAGCGTGGTCATCGCCGCCGACGGGCACAAGGTAAGCCTCGAATGGACAATCACCTCAGTCAGCTGAAGCGACCCCGCGAGGCGGCACGGCGCGAGGGCGCCAGCGTACGCACGCCGCCAGCCGGCGCCGAAGTTCGCGTCGAGCACGCCAGCCGACGCTACGGATCCGTGGACGCGCTCGTCGATGCGAGTCTTCACGCGAGTCCCGGCGAGATGCTCGCGATCACCGGGCGCTCGGGCTCCGGCAAAAGCACACTGCTTCACCTCATCGGCGGCCTCGACCAGCCCACAAGCGGACGCGTGCTGGTGGACGGGCGCGAGATCTGGCGCGAGCCGGGGAGCGCGCGCCATCGCCGCGAGCTCGTCGGATTCGTCTTTCAACAGCACTTCCTGCTGACCGACCTGGTCGCCCGCGCGAACGTCGAGGTGGCGCTGCTCGGCAGTGGCATGCGGCGCACTGAGCGTCGCAGCCGAGCGCTCGAGCTGCTCGACGAGGTCGGGCTGGCTGACCGAGCCGAGCACCTCCCGGAGGAGCTCTCAGGGGGCGAGCGCCAGCGCGTGGCGTTGGCCCGCGCGCTGGCCAACGAGCCACGCCTGCTGCTGGCCGACGAACCAACGGGGGCCGTCGACTCGGGCACCTCCCAGCTGATCCTCGACCTGCTTGCCGAACTTCGCGAACGACGCGGTATGACGCTTGTCATCGTCAGCTACGACGCGCAGGTCGGCATACGCGCCGACCGCATGCTGACCGTGATCGACGGACGCGTCGCCGATCCGGACTGACGGCCGCCGGGCCGGCGCTACGCGCGGGCGAGGCCCTTGAGCGGAGGCATCCGTGTCACCCGCCAAGCGGGATAGACGCCGCCGAGCACGCCGATCGAGACACCGACCAGCAAGCCGCGGCCGAGCCCCCAGGCGGTGATCGAGGGTGATACGAAGGCCTGAACGCCGATCGCATCGACGAGCAGCTGGCTCCCAATCACGCCGAGTAAGAGGCCGAGCGCTGCGCCGAGCAAGCTCACCCCGATCCCCTCGCCGACGACAAGGGTCGCCACCCGCGGCGCGCTCCAGCCAATCGTGCTGAGCAGCGCAAACTCGCCTTGACGCTCGAGCACCGCCATCGCCATCGTGTTGGTGACGCTGATCGCACCGACGATCAGCGCGACGATGATGATGACGAGCGTCGCGTTGTGGATCAGAACCTCATTCGCGCCCGCGCGCGCGGCCTCGCCGGCGTCAGCGATCACCAGCGTCCCCGGCAGCTCCTTTTGGATCGAGCGCGTTGCCCGCGCAGAGCCGACGCCCGACGCCAGCTCGACCGCCACGGTCGTTTCCTCGCCTTGACGACCGCTGAGTTGCTGGGCGGTGCTGAGCGGCAGGACGGCCCCCAGGTCCTCGAAGAGGATCCCCGAGTGATAGACGCCCGCTATCGAAAATCGATGACCATCAACCTCGAGCACTTTCCCCGGCCCAAGCTTGAGCTGCGCGGCGAGGCGATCGCCGATCATCACCTGCTTGCCGCTGCCCGGCTGGCCGGCGACCACCACCAGACGCTTCGAAAAGAAGCCGTCCGGGTCGGCACCGAAGACGATCGACGAGGTCGAAGACTTCACGCCGCCGACGATCAGCAGCAACGGCGTGGCCGCCGCGACGTCCGAATTGCGCTCCAGGCGGCCGACGACCGAGATCGGCAGCAGCGAAGCGGTCGGGTCCTCAACGCCGGCCTGAAACACGCCAAGGTCGGACCCGCCGAGGTGAACGAAGCCAGCCGCCGTCTGTGTCAGTCCGGTGCTCAGCGCGAGTAGCGCGACGATCGTTGCCACGCCGACCGCAACCCCGAACGCGGTGAGGATCGTGCGCCCACGGCGGCGCGAGAGGTTGGTGACGATCAGGCCGAGCATTGTTCCGCCGGCGAGGCCAAGCGCTACCCCGCCCAAGCGCCGCCTAGCGCGATCATATCCGCGCCGTTCTCAGCCGTCCGCCCTATCGCGCACCGCGAGCGCCGCATCCACACTTCGCGCCACCCCCGCCGCCAGCGCATGGGCATGCAGTTCAGCGAGCGCCACCCACCGGCAGGGCAACTCGGCGGGGCGCCGGCGAGGGGGCGGATCGGCCAGCAGGAAGGGCGTCAGCGTGACGCCCGCCGGCGTCTGAATCGGCTCGCCGAGCGCGACGAGCGAGCCCGCCGACACGACTATCCCGGTCTCTTCGGCCAGCTCGCGTGCGGCAGCCGTGCGCGCTGACTCGCCACGCTCGAGCTTGCCACCGGGGAGCGCAAGCGCCCCCGCGAGCCCCTCCGCCAGCAACAGCACACAGTCGCCGCGGAGCGCGACAACGGTCGCCACCTCGCTGCCCTTAGTGGCCACGCGCGGAGCCTAGCGAGGCGACACGCCCGCTGTCCTTTGCACAGCCACCTGCAGCGCCCAGCGGCCAAGACGGCTAGCCTCGGAAGAGAGCGGCCGCACAATCTCGCCGCTTTGCCGCTCCGATCTGCCCCCCGACGCGTTACGGGTGATGAGACGTGAGACGCATTTGCACGACCAAAGCCACGACGACATGGCGCCGCCGCTATCTCCGCCTCGCCCGCGTGTTGGCACTGGGCGCGGCGCTGGGCGCGGCCACAGCCAGCGCCGCTAGCGCCGCGGCGCCGCTGTCGTGGAGCGCGTCGCAGTCAGCCGGCGTCAGCGCGCCGAGTGGGGTTTCGTGCCCGTCCTTTGGCCTCTGCGTCACCGTCGGTTCCGAGAGCGCCTCGGTCGACACCTCGCCCTCGGGCGGCGGCAGCTGGTCGGCTCCTGCGCCAACTGGCGCCGCCCATGCGCTGAACGCGGTTTCCTGCCCGACGACGACGCTCTGCGTGGCCGTCGGCGACGACGGAGACGTCGCGACAACCGCTACCCCGGCCAGCGGCGGCTGGACCGCGACCGCGGTTAGCGTCGACACCGACAATCTCACGAGCGTGTCGTGCCCGACGACGACGTTCTGTCTCGCGGTCGACGCCGATGGTGGCGGCATCTCCACACTCAACCCCGGAGTGGGAGCCGTGTGGACACACATCGCGATCGACACAGGCGTCGACCTCACCGGCGTCTCCTGCACATCCAACTCCTTCTGCGCCGCGGTCGATTCCACCGGCCGGCTATTCATCACCACAACGCCGACGACTGCGACATGGCCGCACCAAACGATCGACTCAGGCGAACCGCTCACCGCCATCTCCTGCGCCAGCGGCGGGCCCTGTGTCGCTGTCGGCAAGGACGCCGACGGGAACGGCGCGGCTTGGGCCAGTGGCGACCCGAGCGCCTCGGCGCCGACCTGGAGCTCGACCGAGATCGACGGCGGCGATACGCCGAACGCGATCTCCTGCACGCCGGAGGCGTTCTGCCTCGTCGGCGACTCCGCCGGCAACCTGCTCGAAAACGACAGCCCGGCTGCTGCGTCCCCCTCCTGGTCCTCCGCGCTCCCTAGCAGCTCCTCGGTCAGCGGCGTCTCGTGCACCGACACCGGCCTCTGCGCCGCGGTCTACGGCTCAGACAATGCCCTCACCTCGACGCTCCCCACACCCACCGTCGCCACGGAGACGGGCGCGGCGGCCTCGCAAACCCTCGCGACATTGACCGCGACCGTCAACCCGAACGACGCCGTCCTCACCGACTGCCACTTCAACTACGGCCCGACGATCGCCTACGGCTCGAGCGTGCCGTGCGCGAGCACGCCGTCACCAACCGGCGGCGTGCAGACCGTGACCGCCCAGATCAGCGGGCTCGCGGCAAGCACGACCTACCACTTCCAAATCGTTGCCGCGAGCGACCCGGGTTCCAGCGCCGGCGCCGACGCGACGCTGGCAACGCCGGCGCCGCTCAAGCCGTCCCCCTTGCTCACCGGCACAGCCGCAGTCGGCGACACGCTCACCTGCAACGTCGGTACCACGGTGCCCGCCGGGCTGACCGTAACCTATGCATGGGTTCGCGATACGGTCGCGATCAGCGGTGCGACCGCCGCGCGTTACGTCGTCGCCGTGGCAGACGAAACGCACCACCTCAATTGCGTGGTGACGATCAGCGGCGACGGCGGCAGCGAGAGCGCGAGCAGCACCTACGACGCGGTCCCCTCCGAGACGATCGGCATGCTGACCGAAACAGCGGTGAGCAAGGCGTCGGTCGCGGCGCGCAGCGCGAGCACGAAAGTCACGTGCTCACCGGAGGCTCTGAGTCATTGCACGATCACGATGCGTCTCACGATCACCGAGACGATCCGCCGCGACGGCGTGATCAGCCATCGAACGGTCACGCTCGGCTCGCACACAACTGAGATTGCCCCGGGCGCGAGCGCGGATGTGACTGTGTCGCTCAACAAGAGCGGCCGGCAGATGCTCGCCGCAGACGGCCACCTGAAGACCACGGTGACCGTGAGCGGAACTGTGGTCGGCGTGATCACCGGGACTCTGCTGAAGCACTCGATCACGTTCACCACCAACTCCGCGCATGCGAAGCGCCGCTCCGCCTGAGCAGACCGCGGTGCCGTCGACAAGCAACCCGTCGCGCCACCGCCACCGCCAACGCCTCCGGGCACACGCTCGCACCGCGCTGCTGGCCACAGCCGTCGCGCTGCTTGCCACGCTCTCCATCTCGCCGTCCGCTCTGGCCAGCAAGGATCTAGCGCCGACCCCATACATGGGCTGGCAAACCTACCTCGGCTTCGGCGGAAAATTCAACGAGGCGACGGTCCTCGAACAGGCGAGCAACCTCGTCACGAGCGGCCTCGAGCACGACGGCTATCGCATCATCTGGCTCGACAGCGGCTGGTGGACTGGTTCGCGCGCCAAGGACGGCCAGATCACCGTCAGCTCGACCCAGTGGCCGCACGGGCTGGCCTGGCTAACCCAAACGCTCCACGCGTGGGGCTTCAAGGTAGGGATCTACACCGACGCCGGGCCTGTCGGCTGCAGCGGCACGAACCGGGGCAGTTACGGCCACTACCAGCAGGATGCCAACAGCTTCGCGGCCTGGGGATTCGACGCGGTAAAGGTCGACTTCTGCGGCGGAGAAGACATTCACCTCAACCCCGAGAACGCCTACACGCAGTTCGAGGACGCGATCCTCCACAACTCAAGCCACCGCCCGATGATGCTGAACATCTGTGTCTACGCACAGCCGGGCCAGGTCTCGAGCGGCTACCCGAGCTTTGCCGCCTCGGCCTTCGCGTCGTACAGCTGGGGCTACTCCGTCGCCACAAGCTGGCGCACCGACACCGACATCGGATCGCCGTCAACGGGGGTGACGTTCGCCGACGTGCTGCGGAATCTCGACGCGGACGCGACCGAGCCGCTCGCGGCCGGTCCCGGGCATTGGAACGACCCCAACTACCTCGGCCCCGACCTCGGGATGACCGATGCACAGTTCCAGACCCAGTTCAGTATGTGGGCGATGCTCGCCGCGCCGCTGATGATCAGCGACAACCTTTCAACGCTTTCGCCCGCGAGCTTCGCCACCGTCAGCAACGCGCAGATGATCGCGATCGACCAGGACCGGCTCGGCCGCCAGGGGACGCAGGTCCCGCCCGCCGACATCAACGTCAGCCCAGCCACCGGCGACGGCCAAGTCTGGCTGAAACCGCTCGAGCACGGCCACTACGCCGTCGCCCTGCTCAACATCGGCTCGAAGCCGCTAACGATCGCGACCACCGCACACGCGCTCCAGATTCCAGCCGCGGCAAGCTACGCGCTGGCCAACGTCTGGGCTGGCGGATCGACTACGACGAGCGGCCCGATCGAGGCCACCGTGGGCGCCGACTCGACCGTCGTCTTCGTCGCCTCGCCCACCAGCTGAACGTCATGGTGTCGCTCAACAAAAGCGACCGCAAGAAGATGTTTTCCGCGGCTCGCCGCCACCGCCGCCACCGGCGTCGCCGGGCGCCCGCTCGCACCGCGCTGCTTGCCACAGCCGTCGCGCTGCTCGCCACGCTCTCCATCTCGCCGTCCGCTCTGGCCAGCAAGGATCTCGCGCCGACCCCATACATGGGCTGGGACACCTACTTCGGCTTCGACGGCCACATCAACGAGGCGACGATCCTCGAGCAGGCGAGCAACCTCGTCACGAGCGGCCTCGAGCACGACGGCTATCGCCTGATCTGGCTCGACAGCGGCTGGTGGACTGGTTCGCGCGCCAAGGACGGTCAGATCACCGTCAGCTCGACCCAGTGGCCGCACGGGCTGGCCTGGCTGACCCAAACGCTCCATGCATGGGGCTTCAAAGTCGGGATCTACACGGACGCTGGGCCGACCGGCTGCAGCGGCACGGACAGAGGGAGCTACGGTCACTACCAGCAGGACGTCAACACCTTCGCGGCCTGGGGATTCGACGCGGTCAAGGTCGATTTCTGCGGCGGCGACGACCTGCGTCTCAACCCCAAGAACGCCTACACGCAGTTCGAGGACGCGATCCTCCACAACTCAAGCCACCGCCCGATGATGCTGAACATCTGTGCCTACGCCCAGCCGGGCCAGGTCTCGACCGGCTATCCAAGCTTTGCCGCCTCGTCCTTTTCCTCCTACAGCTGGGGCTACTCGGTTGCCACGAGCTGGCGGACCGACACCGACGTCGGCTCACCGTCGGGTATCACCTTCGCCGACGTGCTGCGAAACCTCGACGCGGACGCGACCGAGCCCTTGGCAGCCGGACCCGGCCATTGGAACGACCCGGACTACCTCGGGCCCGACCTCGGGATGACCGACGCACAGTTCCAGACGCAGTTCAGCATGTGGGCGATGCTCGCCGCGCCGCTGATGATCAGCGACAACCTCCCAACACTTTCGCGGGCCAGCTTCGCCACCGTCAGCAACGCACAGATGATCGCGATCGACCAGGACCGGCTCGGCCGCCAGGGCACGCAGGTCCCGCCCGCCGACATCAACGTCAGCCCAGCGACCGGCGACGGCGAGGTCTGGCTGAAACCGCTCGAGCACGGCCGCTACGCCGTCGCCCTGCTCAACATCGGCTCGACGCCGCTGGCGATCGCGACCACCGCACAGGCGCTCCAGATCCCACGCGCTGGCAGCTACACGCTGGCCAACGTCTGGGCCGGCGGATCGACCACGACGAGTGGCCCGATCGAGGCCACCGTGGGCGCCGACTCGACCGTCGTCTTCGTCGCCTCGCCAACCAGCTGAGCAACAAAAAGGGACGCGACCGGCGGCTGCCGATCGCGTCCCTCGCGTCGCGCGCGTCTGCGCGCACGACAGAACTGCTGATCAACCCACCTACAGGGCCGCGATCTCCTTCTGGTCCTCCTTGCGGACCACCGGAGGAAGCGGGGCGTAGGAGTTCGCGTAGGACGCCAAACTGTCGACCTTCGCCTGCTCGGCGGCGCTGACGGCGAACGTGAGGAAGGACTGCACGGACGGAACCTGGGCTCCATCCGAGCGCACGATGGCGTCGGTGAAGGTTGACAGCGGGTAGGCGCCCGCCTCCTCCTTCGCGATCACCAGGGCTGCTTTGTAGGCCTTCTCCTTGGCCTTCGAGAGCTTGCCCTTGGGCTTCTTCACTGCCTTGTAGGGCGGATCGACGATCAGCGGCTCCGTGCCCGCAGCAACAGACTTGACGAGCAGTGCGGCATCCTCCTGTCCCGCGGAGTAGGGAAGCACGTACTTGCCGGCGGCGTTCTGGATCGCGATCGGGGTCAGGCTGTCGTTGACGGTGTAGAACGTCGAGACGTAGCCGATCGCCCCGTTGGTCGCCTTGATCGCTGCCGCGACACCGGAGTTCCCCTTCTCGCCGGTGCCGACCGGGAAGTTGACCTGAGTACTGGCGCCAACCTCTTGCTTCCACTGCGGGTCCACATCGGAGAGATAGTTCGTGAACACGTAGGTGTCGCCCGAGCCATCGCTGCGGTAGATCACCGAGATCGAAGTGGATGGAAGATTCACGCCCGGGTTCAGTTTCGCGATCCGCGCGTCGTTCCAGCTGACGATCTTGCCCTCGTAGATAGCGGCAAGCACCGGGCCCGTCAGCTTGAGCGACGTGACACCGCTCAGGTTGAAGTCCGGACCGGTCGCTGAGAGAGCCCACGGGATCTGGACGCAGAGGCTGCAGCCTTCCGCCTGGGTGAAGCTCATCGGCGCGTCGGAGGTGCCGATGTCGACGAGCTTGCTCGAGATGTCGGTGATTCCAAGCGTCGAGCCACCGCCGCTGTCGGTAACCGTTGTGCCGGAGTTCGCCGCTTGGTAGTCGGGAATGAACTGGCCCGTCACGAGCGGCAACACCAGCGTCGAGCCGGCGATCGTTATCGAAGTCGCCGCAGCCGCGCTTGCGGACACGGCGAAAGCGGCTGCGACGACCGCGCCAACCGCGGCAAGTCTGGCAGCACGGTGTTTCATGTGCGAGTGCCTCCTCATAGTGTCTTGAACGAGAGCAGCTCGCTCTCTGAGAGTTGTCGTGAACGAGAGCACCTCGCTCTCTGAGCGGGAGCATTGCTGCAGCGGGAGGCCGAGCGGTTACGAACTCGTGACCGGTGCGTTATCAAGTTGTGAAGTTTCCAACCGCGCCGATCGAAGCGGCTAGGCTGCGCCGCGTGAGCGTGACGCCTGCAGTAGCCGGCCTCCCGATGCGACGCCACTTCGGCGACCGTTTTGGCGACGGCGTGCTGTTTGGCCTTACGGTGTTGGCCTCGCTCGTGGCGATGGCCTTGATCGTCGCGATCATCTACCAGGTCATCAACGGCGCCTCGCTGGCAGTCTCGACCTACGGCCTCTCCTTCCTCGGCCACACGACGTGGAACCCGGTCACGAACACCTACGGCGCCGGATCGTTCATCTACGGCACGCTGGTCACATCGGGCGGGGCGCTGCTGCTCGCCGCGCCGCTCGGCATCGCGATCGGCCTCTATCTGAGCCTGCTCGCCTCGCGCCGCGTCGGCGCCGTAATCGGGCCGCTCGTCGAGCTCCTGGCGGCGATTCCGAGCGTCATCCTCGGCCTGTGGGGAATCGTCATCCTCGGCCCGTTCCTGCGCTCGAGCATCGAATCAGCGCTGCACAGCGCGCTCGGCTGGATCCCGCTTTTCGGCCAGGCTTCGCTGACGGGACTCGGCCTCTTCACCGCGATCCTGATCCTCACGATCATGGCGCTGCCGATCATCGCCTCGATCACCCGTGACCTGTTCCTGAGCGTCGCGCCCGAGCTGAAGGACGGCGCGCTCGCGCTCGGTGTGACGCGCTGGGAGATGGTGCGGGGCGTGGTTCTCTCCTCGACGCGTCCCGGGATCGCCTCGGCCTGCATCCTTGGCTTGAGTCGCGCGCTCGGCGAGGCGATCGCCGTACTGCAGGTGATCGGCGGCGGATCGCAGTCCCTCATCCACGGCAACCTCTTCGCCAACGGCGATACCCTCGCCAGCCGCATCGCCTCGCAGATCCTCGACAACGTAACCAAGCTGCAGACGCCGTCAGTCTTCTACCTGGCGCTGATCCTGCTCGTGATCGAGCTGATCGTGAACCTCGCTGCGCGCTGGATCGTCCATCACTACCGACTGCCCGACCAGGCGGCTACGTGATGTCGGCGATCGACCACACGGGCCCGCTGACCGCGACCGGCAACCTTCGGCGCCGCCAGCGAGTGGACCGCACGATGCGCGCCCTCGCGACGGGGGCCGCGATCTTTGCCGTCGCGATCCTCGTGATCGTGATCTACTCGATCGCCCAGCGCGGCGCGAGCCAGCTCAGCATCGGCTTCCTCACGAAGAACCCGACGACGACGATCAACGGCACCGGCGGCGGGATCAAGAACGCCATCATTGGCAGCGGCCTGATCGTCGCGGTTGCCACCGCGATGGCCCTCCCACTCGGCGTGCTGATCGCGATCTACCTAACCGAGTTCTCAACTCCGCGCATGGCTGCACCGATTCGCCTCGCGCTCGACCTGCTCAACGGACTGCCGTCGATCGTCATCGGCGTGTTCGTCTTCGGCCTGATCGTGCTGAGCAGCGGCGAGACCGGCTTCGCGGGCTCATTTGCGCTGTCGATCATCATGCTGCCGCTGATCGCCCGTAACACCGCGGAGTCGCTGACCCTCGTCCCCAAGGATCTCCGTGACGCCTCCCACGCGCTCGGCATCAGCCGCTGGCGCACCACGACCGGTGTCGTGATTCCGAGTGCCCTCAGCGGCATCCTCACCGGCACTGTGCTTGCAATTGCTCGCGCCGCCGGGGAAACCGCGCCGCTGCTTTTGACGACCTCGCTGTTCAACCCCAACGCGACGTCGTTCAACATCTTCGGTACCTCGCTGCCCAACATTCCGCTGGACATCTTCAATCTCTCGGAGTCCGGCGGTGCGGCCAACCAGGCCTCCGCGTGGGGCGCGGCGCTGGTGCTGATGGCCTTTATCCTTGTTGGCAGCTTGTCCGCGCGGGCGATGCTGGCACGCAGTCGTAGGATGATGTCCCGATGAGTGACCTGTCCCCGACGAGGAGCCCTGAGTCGAACATGGATGACAGCCGGTCCGAGGCAGACGCAGTCTCGATGCCGCTGATCGCACCGCTGGCCGCAGAGCAGCAGTCAGTCTCGATCGAGACCCGCGAGGTCGTGTTCGACCTGAAGGACATCAACGTGTACTACGGCACCGCGCTCGCGCTCGAGGGCGTCACGATGCAGATCTACAAGAACGTCATCACGGCGATGATTGGGCCCTCGGGCTGCGGCAAGAGCACCTTTGTTCGCAGCCTGAACCGGATGAACGACTCGATCCCGGGCTTCCGGCTGACGGGCAACGCGCTCTATCACGGCAACGACATCTACGCCAGCAGCGTCGATCCCGTCGAGGTGCGCCGGCGGATCGGGATGGTGTTCCAAAAGCCCAACCCGTTCCCCAAGTCGATCTATGACAACGTCGCCTGGGCGCCACGGATCCTCGGCATGAGGAGCGGGCTCGACGAACGCGTCGAGCAGGCCCTGCGCGGCGCCGCATTGTGGGACGAGGTCAAGGATCGCCTGAAGCGCAGCGCGCTCGGCCTCTCCGGCGGGCAGCAGCAGCGCCTCTGTATCGCGCGCTCGATTGCGATCGAGCCCGACGTGCTGCTGCTCGACGAGCCGGCGTCGGCGCTCGACCCGATCGCCACGGCCTCAATCGAGGAGCTGATGCACCAGCTCAAGCGCGACTACACGCTCGTCATCGTGACCCACAACATGCAGCAGGCCGCGCGCGTTGCCGAGCGCACGGCGTTCTTCAGCCTCGAGGTGAGCGAGGGCAAGCGGACCGGCGTGCTCGTCGAGTACGACGACACGACGAAGATCTTCACGCGCCCCTCCGACAAGCGCACCGAGGACTACGTCACCGGCCGCTTCGGCTAGCGCCACTCGGCGCGCCGCCGGCAAACAGCCCGCCGCGGGGCCCGCCGGCGTACGGCGAGCCCCACCCCCGCCTCGGTGTGTCAGAGCTTGTCGACCTCCTGGCACTCGGCCTGCGCGGCTGCCTTTTCGGCGGCCGGGGAGGCTGCCACGAGAGCGCTGCAGTACTTCGCCACGTCGGTCTTGAACGCGTCGACGTTGCCGGCCTCAAGGTCAGAGCAGATCTTCGAGAGGTAGGCCTTTACCGAGCTCGGCAGCGTGGTGTCGTTGGCTTCAGCGCTCTTGCACCCTACGGCCGCAGCTTTGAGTTCGGCCCCCGAGAGCGCCGTAATCGCCGGCGTGGTGCTGGCAGTCGCCGGTGTGGTGCTGGCAGTCGCCGGCGTGGTGCTGGCAGTCTTCGGCGTCGTGGTCGTCGCCGCCGGCTTGGTGGTGCTCGCCTTTGCCTTGGGCTTGCTGCTAGAGCCGCAGCCGGCGATCAGCACGCCCGACACCGCGAGCGCAACGAACAGCGAGTACATCCTTCGTGTCATGGAGCCCCCCTCGGGTGTCCAGATGATTTAGCTGCTCGGAACGAGTTTCAGCTTGCAATCTAGCGCTCAAAGCCCCAGCGCGCGGATCGATCGGCGTACCGTCTTAACCGGGATTCAAGCGCTGCCGCGGGATGCCGATCTCAAATAAAGACGCGATGCACTCCGAGCTCAACAAGATGCAGATCCTCGCCCTGGACGACAAGAGCGTCAACTTGTTGCTGCTCTCGAAGATCCTGGCCTCCGGCGACTACGAGAACGTCGTCTGCATCACCGACCCTTACGCGATCGAGGAACAGATCGCGCGCCAGCCACCGGACCTCATCTTTCTCGACCTGCACATGCCCTCGCGTGATGGCTTCGACGTCCTCGCGGCGCTGCGCCCCCGGCTGTCCGAGCCGGACATGCTGCCGGTCTGCGTGATCACCGCCGACATGGACATCGAGGTCCGCCGCCGTGCCCTGCAGATGGGTGCCCGCGACTTCCTCGTCAAGCCGATCGACAGCGTCGAGGTCTTGATGCGCACGCGCAACCTGCTCGAGGCCCGCTGGCTGCAGCGCCACCTTCGCTACGAGCTCGAGCGGTCGGGCTTCGAGAACCTCGAACGTCTCGCCCGCGTCGCCGAAAGCCGCGATTCACCCGACTTCGAACATTCGACTCGCGTCGGGAGGCTGGCTCGTCGCATCGCCCAGATGCTCGATCTCGGCTCAGAGTTTGCGGCGCTGATTCGCGAGACCGCGGCTCTTCACGACGTGGGCAAGATCGTGATCCCTGACAGCATCCTGCGCAAGCCCGGCCCGCTGACCGACGAAGAGTTCGCGGTAATGCGAACCCACACCACGGTTGGCTCGGAGATGTTCGGCTCGGTCGCGGCGAGCGAGACGATCGCGATGGCGGCGGCAATCGCCCGCTCCCACCACGAGCGCTGGGACGGCAGCGGCTATCCCGACGGTATTGCCGGCGAGGACATCCCGATCGCGGCGCGGATCGTCGCGGTGGCCGACGTCTACGACGCACTGACCTCGAAGCGCCCTTACCGTGAGGCGATGAGCGACGCCGAGGCGATCGCCATGATCGACGCCGGCAGCGGCACGCAGTTCGATCCGCGCGTCGTCGAGGCACTGCACCGCTGGCGCGAGCTCGCGCCACTGGCCGACGCGATCGACAGCATCGAGCACCCGACCACCGTCTGAGCGCAGCACCGGTCGGGCGTTTCAGGGCGCCATCGCAGTTTCCGCATCGCCCAGTACATAGGATGGGGAACGCGCCGCCAGCGAACGACTGGCGCTCCGACACCCTGTGCCAACGCTCCAGATCATCATCGCCTCAACCCGCCCCGGCCGGGTTGGCCTGCCGGTCGGCCAGTGGTTCATCGGCCGTGCGGAGGCCCATGGCGTGTTTGAGCTTGACGTGGCGGACCTCGCCGAGATCAAGCTGCCGTTCCTCGACGAGCCCAACCACCCGCGCCTGCGCCAATACACCAAGAAGCACACCAAGGATTGGAGTGCACGCGTCGACCGCGCGGACGCGTTCGTGATGGTCCTGCCGGAGTACAACTACGGCTACCCGGCGACGATCAAGAACGCGATCGACTTCCTCCATCAGGAGTGGAAGTACAAGACGGTCGGCTTCGTCTCCTACGGCGGCGTGGCGGCCGGCACGCGCGCGGTGCAGCCGCTCAAGGGGGTCGTCACGACGCTCAGTATGTTCCCGCTGTTCGCCGCGGTCTCGATCCCCTTCGTCAGCCAGTTCATCGACGAGGACGGCGCGCTCCAGGCGAACGAGACGATGGAGCAGGCCGCCGACGCGATGCTCGACGAGTTGGTCCGCGTGGAGGCGGCGCTCCGGCCTTTGCGCAGCGGTGGCTGAGCGGGCCTAGCGCCCCAGCGTCCGCACGAGATCACGGGCGCGCGCGCGGACGCTCCCGAGCAGTTCACGCACCTCGGTAATCCCCGCGCGCAGCTCCGGGTCGCCGACGTCGACCGGCAGCATCGAATCTTGGAGCGTCGCCAGCACGCCGTCGGCGCGCGCTGCGGCGTCGACCGCGCGATCGACAAATCCCCTCGCGCCGGTCGACGGAGCACCCAGCGACGGCGCGGAGAACGTGTGCCCCGGCAAGCCGTAGCGCTTGGCGAAGTCGGCGTGCGTGCGCTGCGCGCGGCCGTAGGCAATCTGAACCGGGCGGAAGATCTGTCGCTCGAGCTGCTCCGCGGCACGCTCGTCCAACTGCTCGTAGGCCTCGCCAAGGTCCGCGAGCGCCCGCGCGATCTCATCGGCCGCCTGGACCAAGGCGTCGAACACCTGTTGCCGCCCATCGGCCATCGTGTAGGACATCGCCAACCGAGCTTACCCTCGCGCTCGCACCACCGCTCAAGCTCCAGCTGCTCTAGGCGAGTTTGGCGAAGCGGCGCAACGCGATGAGCGTCCAGACGGCCTCCACGACACCGAAGGGCCAGGTATGGGCGAGGAACCCGTAGACGCTGGAGAGCGCGCAGCCGCACGCGAAGGCGAGAACGAATCCTCGGTGACGGCGCTCGAGCGCGTACATCGCCATCATGAACGTCAGCACGGCCGCGCCGAAGGCTGTGAGCACCTATCCAGTCTGTCACCCGGCCCCGGCCCAGGCGGCGTCAGCCGGCGAACGCCGCTAGGAGCCTGCGGGCACCGTCAGCGCCACAACCGAGTTGGACGCCACCCTGACCGACGCAACCCCGGCCGCCGCCTCCGTGCTCTGGTTCTCGACAACCGGCGCAACCGGCACAACGCGGACCAGCGCCACCTTGCCGTGGGCGGGAACGGTGACCGCGACCGAATGGTGCGCGTAGTTCGAGACGATGTAGGTCTTCTGGCCGTCGGTCAGCGTGACGACCACCCCCAGCAGCGTGCGAGGCGTCCGCAGCGTCTGCAGCTGGGCGCCGACCGGCAGCAGGTTGACCGCCGCCTGCAGTCCCAGGTCGAGCGGCCGAACAGTCACGGTGCCGTCGGTGACCACGAACGGGTCATAGCTCGACGCGCTCGAGTGGAAGCGGACCGAAAGGATGCCTCCCCGCAGCGCATTGATGACCAAGCGCAGCGCCCAGACGGCCGACGCCGGCGAGTTGGAGATGCCGGGAAGACCGCGGCAAGCGACCGAGTTGCTCTCGGAGATCACCATCGGCAGGTGAAGGCTTGTGGCGACCGCGAGCGTTGCGAGCACCGGAGGGTCGAGCTCCGACGTGCCAGCACTCAGCAGCGCCGCTATCGTCGCCTGCTTTGCACCGGTGCAGGCGTTGAGCGGGTAGAAGTGCGTATCGATCCGCTGGAGCGACAGCGCCGTGGCGATCTGCGGGATCTCCGAGATCCACCGGCCTGTCGCGAAATCGGGGCCCTCGATGCTCGCGCCGGCCGGGAGCTGGTCCTTGGTGGCTTCGGCGTCCTCGAGGTAGTTGGCGAACGGCATCAGGCTACGGGCCAGGCCCGTCGCGTTCCACCATGGCACCGCCGGCCCAGCGATGTCCGGCTCGTTGCCAAGCTCGAAGCTGAGGAGGTTGGCGGGCACCGCGCCGCTGGCTCCGCTGGCCATCGTTGCCGCCCATGCCGGCATCTGCGAGGCGAGGTTCAGGCCGACCACAAAGGGCTCGTGCGTTTGGCCCTCGAGGCACGCCAGCTGCGTCCAGAAGTCGGCCGGCAGGTCGGTGACGCCAGCGAACGCCGCGGTGCCCGCCGGAGCGGTCTCATCCTGAGAATCGCCGCCGATGCGGATCGTCGGCGAGCCGAGAGCCTCGAGCGTGGTGACCAACGCCGGGGGTGGACAGGGCCCGGTGCCGAGATCGTTGGCAAGCACCGAATACTCGATGCTGAGCCCGACCGGATCGGTCGTGATCGCAACCGGCAGGCCGCTTGTGGCTCTGAGCGCCACGGTCCCCGAGACGCCGGTCAGACCGCTTGCACCGGTGACGGCTTGCGCGGGGTGCCCAGTGCTCGACGCGCCGCTCGCGCCGGGAACGACGGCGCCGAGGAGCGCCGCCGCGCCGAGCAAGGTGACAAAGGCGCGCCGCACGGCGAGTGAGTCTAGGGCGTCGCCTCGGCGCTGAGTCCCACCCACCGTTGCCGTCCGGAGGCCGATCGGCGCCAGCGGCGCCTCGTCGGTAGCCTCGGGGTCGTGTCAGAACCCACGCCGCGCCGCCTCGGGCGCTTCAGCAAGCATGAGCCCAAGCTTCCGAGCGAACGTGACTGGGAGCGATCGGCCGTCCTCGAGCCACGCCCCGGGCCGCGCGACCCAGCGCTCGTCAGCGATGGCGGCGGTCTGCCCTTCCCCCTGGCCGCGCTGGCCGGCGCGGCCGGGGCGCTCGACGCTGACGATCCCGCCGTGGCGGCGCTGAGCCGCTACCTCGCCGACCCCGAAGCGCCACAGCACAGCGCCAGCGCACCTTGGAAGCGCGGCTCCACCGCCCCGGCAGCGCCGCCGCCGAGCCTCGACGGCTGGCGGCTGCTGGCGCGCACCGACGAAGAAGCCCTGTTCGGGCGCGGCCGCCCGCCCCAACTGCTGACCGTGGCCGTCCGCCAGGACGGCCGGCGCCGTACCTGGGCTCATGTCGGAGCGAGCGCGGGGGAGCAGTTGCGCGCCGCGCGCGAGCGCATCCGCGCGTCCTCCTGGCGCCTTGATCCGACGCAGGCACCCCAGCCCGACGACACCGTGCTGCGCGTGCTCGTCAAAGAGCAAACCTTCGCGAGCGGTCAGCGGGCCGACCGCCGCGTGCTCGTGCCCGACATCTACGTCGACGAGAACGAGGTCGTGCTGACGCTGTTCGTCAAGCCGCGGCCCGGCTACCAGACCGGCGACCGCAACCCCGAAACTCCGGTGCGCATCGCCCTGGCCGAACCCCTCGGTACGCGGCAACTGATCGACGGTGCGGTGGCGCAGTACTCGCCCTGGGCGCGCCCGGACCGCGCCTCATCGTCCTAGCATTTCAGTCGCGCCGGCGCCGGCTGACGCCTTCGACCGCCGCTCGATCAGCCAACGACCGCGCGGCGAAACAGGAACGCGCAGACCCCGGCGATCACAAGCGCGACGATCGGCAGCCCCGCGCCGATCACGCCGGCGAGGGCGAGCACGGCCCCGATCACGCCGATCGCTCCGGCGACGCCGCCGGTGACGGCAAGCTGGTAGGCACGCCGCTCGCGTACCCGCCGCGGGGTGTAACTGCGGCGCTTGTCCAAGTCGGCCACGAGCGTTGAGGATAGCGCCCGCCCGAAGCTGCCATCGCCCGCGCCCTGAGCACGCCCTAACCGCACCAACCGGGCGCACCCGATCCAGGGCCGCAGGCGCGGCGCTCCTGTCAGGCGGCGGGGCCGGTCCCGAGCCGCAGCGTTGCGGTGTGCGAACTGCCGGCGCTGGTCACCCAGCTGACGCGGACCTGGTCGCCCGGGCGGTGGCGGAGCATCAGCGCCATCAACGCCTGCTCCGAGCTCACGCTCTGGCCGTTCAACGCGGTGACCGTGTCTCCCTGAGCGAGGCCGGCATGCGCCGCCGGACCACCCTGGACCACCTGCGCGACAGGCACGCCCGAGACGTTCGAGCCGGACCCGTCGGACCCGCCGTTTGCGCCGTAGCCATAGGCGTAGCCGTAGCCGCCCTCCCCACTGCTCGGCTCGATGTAAATGCCGAGCATCGCGGTTTGGCCAATGTGAATCGTGTCCGACCCCTTACCAGCAACGATCTGCTTGGCAATCGCGAGCACTGTATCGATTGGGATCGCAAAGCCCTGATCAGCCGCGCTCTGGAAGCTGAAGCTCGAGGATGCCGCGGTGTCCATGCCGACGACGCTGTTCGAGCTGTCAACGAGCGGACCGCCAGAGTCGCCAGGCTGAAGCTGGCCGTCAATCTCGATCAGGCCCGTGAGGTTCTCCGACGAAGCGTCCACGTCGTCGCCTGCGGTAATCGACTGGTCCAGCGCGACGACCGAGCCGCCGGCGACGCTCGGGGTTCCGCCGACCCCGCCGGCGTTGCCGATCGTGACCACCGCAGCCCCGACGCGAACCCCCGAGGAATTGCCGAGCGGTACGGTCGTGAGATCGGATGCATGCTCGAGTTGGAGCACCGCTACATCACTCGAGGGGTCATAGCCAACGACATTCGCGGTGTAGGTCTGGCCATTGCCGATGTCCCTCACCGTGATTCGCGTCGCGCCGTCAATCACGTGATTGTTCGTGATCACCTCACCCGAGGAGGTGATCACGATGCCAGTGCCCGCTGCCTCACCGTCGTCGTTGGCGAGCGTCGTGTTGATGTCAACCAAACCCGGGTCGATGCGCGCCGCGACGGCGGCGGTCGTCCCCGAAGCCGTCGAGGCGCTGCCCGACGGTGAGGCCGTGGAGTTGCCGCCACTCCCCGCGCGCCCGCGTCCAGCGAAGCCGCTTCCGAAGCCCGGCGTAGCGCTCGAGTTGAACGACGATGGCGCGGAGGAGTTGCCTGGCCAAGTCAAGTGCGTGATCACGGCGCTCGCCGAGGCAGCGATGACGGCAATCACCAGCGCCGCAACCACAGGCCGATGCCACGGGTCGCGCGGCGGCACGCCGGGCGGCGATGACGGCGGGGCGGGCGTGGGGGCGCCCGACGGCGANNGGCGCGCCCGACGGCGATTCAGGGACGGACATCGTCTACCCCACAGAGCGGCGCGAGGCTCACGCGGCGCGATCTCACGGCGATCAACTGGCCTGTCGGCAGATTTTTGATCACGGTTGGGTTCATTGCGGTCGACACATTCAACGCCTCGGAGCTTAGACGGCCATCAACGCCGGATATGGATCACCTAACGATCGCGGCCGTCGCTGACCCGACACGTTGGCGGTTGCGCCACGGACGTGTCGGGTCAATTTTTGACGGGCGGCCGACCGCGCTTGGGTAAGGGCGCAACCGCCCTTGGCATTCGCCCGGCGTCGTCGANNTGTGGGCATTGAGGCTGCGGAAGTCATCCGCTGCCCACCGCGCTAAGGCGTCGTGGACAGTGGGATCGATTCGCAGCAGTACTTGCTTGCGCTCACTCACGGATCACGAGTAGAGCGTTCCGGTGTTGACGACCGGTGCAGCCGGTTGGTCGCCGCAGAGCACGACCA